>DAOTUB010000149.1:0-9231 GCA_034437455.1 Anaerolineae bacterium
TTCGAGGGGATCCACGGGCGCGTTGGGCTGGTGCCGGACGTGGTTCTCTACGAGGACTATCCCGCGCACTATCTCGCCCGTCGAGATCAAGCCGGCCAGCGCAGGCCGCTCGCTGTTCACGCGGGTTTACGCCGGCGATACCGGGCTGGACCTGTACACCCTGGCAGTATCCGATGTATACCAGGACCTGTTCGGCGAGGGCATCTATGCCGGCAAAGGGATCTATGACGTGGCCGCGTTCGAGCGCAGCCTGGCGGGACGTGTGCCTGACAATACCCTGCTCAGCCACGACCTGTTCGAGGGGATCCACGGGCGCGTTGGGCTGGTGACGGACGTGGTTCTCTACGAGGACTATCCCGCGCACTATCTCGCCTACGCTCACCGGTCGCATCGTTGGGTGCGGGGAGATTGGCAACTGCTGCCCTGGCTGTTGCCCAGCGTGCCCCTGGCGGATGGCGGTAAAATGCCCAGCGATTTCTCCACGCTCGACCGCTGGAAGCTCTTGGACAACCTGCGGCGCAGCCTGTTGACGCCGGCGCTGCTGGCCTTTTTGATCGCCGGGTGGATCTGGCTGCCCGGATCGGCGTGGGTGTGGACGTTGGTAGGAGTGCTGGTGTTGACCGTGCCGGCCTCCACGGGCATCGTAACTGCGTTCATGCAGGGGTTGCAAAGAGGATCGTTGACCGGAGTCATGCAACTGTTGGGGATAGACGCGCTGCGCTGGTTGTTCGCATTGACGTTTCTCCCGTATGAAGCCCTGATCAAGCTGGACGCGATCGGTTCCACCCTGGTGCGCCTGACGATCACGCGCAAGCGATTGTTGCAGTGGACGACGGCCGCCCACACAGTTCGACTGTTTGGCAGAAAGGCCAGGCTGGGCCTGATGTGGAGAAAAATGTGGTTGGTGCCGTTGTCCGGTCTGGCGCTGACGTATCTGATCGTCGCGATCAACCGGGTGGTGTTTCCCGCTGCCTTGCTTTTGTTGTTCGTGTGGGTCGAATCTCCCCAGATCGCCTATTGGATCAGCCAGCCCGTCATTCACAAACGGGCGTCGCTTTCCGCCGATCAACGCCGGCAGTTGCGCCGTTTGGCTCGCCGCACCTGGCTCTATTTCGAGCAGTTTGTCGGCCCCGAGGATCATTGGCTGCCTCCCGATCATTTTCAGGAGGATCCGCGCGGGCTTGTCGCGCACCGCACCTCGCCCACCAACATCGGCTTGTTGTTGCTTTCTACCCTCGCCGCGTACGACCTGGGCTACATCGGCCCCATGGACCTGGCGCTGCGGCTCCGGCTCACCTTTGAGGGGATGAGTAACCTGGCGCGGTCTCGAGGTCATTTCTTGAACTGGTACAACACGCGGGATCTCACACCACTGCCGCCGCGCTACATCTCCACGGTAGATAGCGGCAACCTGGCCGCTTGCCTGCTGGTGCTCGAGCGGGGCTTGCGGGAATCGATCCACACCCCGGTGTTGCGTTGGCAGCAGTGGCAGGGCGTGCTCGACACGGTGGATGTCCTGGCCGAGGTGGTGAGCGAGCTGGAGGACGAGGTGCCCCGGACGGCGATCGTTCCGGTGCAGGATCACCTGAGCCGTGCCTCCCAGAGGATATTGGCGGCGCGAGACAGGCCCAACGATTGGGCGGCCCTCCTGGCGTGGCTGGAGGAGGAGAGCTGGCCGGAGCTGGAGCGATTGTTGGTCTCGCTGGTTGCATCCGACTCGCACACGCTCGATACCGCGGTCCTGCGCGAGTTGCGCATCTGGTCCGCCAAGGTGCGTCACCAGATCTTTAGCGTGCAGCCCGAGCTGGACCTGCTGCTCCCGTGGCTCTCGCTCCTGAGCCGGCCTCCCGACCTGACAGGTTTCCCGGAACCCGTCAGGTCTGCCTGGCAGGAATTGGTGGACGCTCTGCCGATCACGCCGGAGCTTGACGATGTGGCCGGGGTTTGTAGAGCGGGACAGGCGCGCTTGGAGCGGCTGCGAAACCTCCTGACCGACGAGAGCGGTCCGGCCGGGCAGGTGGAGGAGGTTCGCGCCTGGTGTAAACGGCTATCCGAGGGATTGGATTCCGCCCGCATGACGGCGGAGGGGCTGGTGCTCGGCTATCAAGATCTGAGTACAGAGGCCGAGTCCTATTTTCAGGGGATGAATTTTGATTTTTTGTTCAACCCGCTGCGTCGCGTGTTCCACATCGGCTACAATGTAGAGAACGAAACGCTGGATGACAACTATTACGATCTTTTGGCCTCTGAAGCGCGGATAGCCAGCCTGTTGGCCATCGCCCGGGACGACGTGCCTCAGAGTCACTGGCTGCACCTGGCGCGCCCCATCACGCAGGTCGACGGCGCGCGGGCGCTCCTCTCCTGGGGCGGGACGATGTTCGAATATCTCATGCCCCTGTTGTTGATGCACAACTACGACGAGACGCTTCTGGGACAAAGCTGTCGCGCCGCCGTTGACCATCAGATCGCGTATGGCCGTCGGAAAGGTACGCCCTGGGGGATTTCCGAATCGGGCTACTATCGCTTTGACGCCAACATGAATTACCAATACCGGGGATTCGGTGTGCCGGGCCTGGGGTTCCGGCGCGACCTGGCTGACGACCTGGTCGTCTCGCCCTATGCCTCTTTGCTTGCCCTGCCACTGCGTCCTCAGGCCGTGATGCGAAATATCGCCCATCTCATCGAGTTGCAGATGCTCGGTTGCTACGGCTTTTACGAGGCGATCGATTACACCGACTCCCGGCTGCCGCCCGGCCAGAAGAGCGCGATCGTGCGTTCCTACATGGTCCACCACCACGGGATGAGCCTGTTGGCGCTGACCAACTATTTCGAGGATCGGGTCATGGTGCGCCGCTTCCACGCCGACCCGCGCATACAGAGCGTCCAATTGCTGCTGCAAGAACAGATCCCGCATCTGGCTCCTGTCGAATACCCGCATCCAGAAGAGGTCCGGCCCGTCCGTTGGGTCCAGCCTCCGCTGGCCGTTGCACCCTGGTCCGTGCCGGTGGAGGCCCCGGCCCCCCAGGTTCACGTGCTCTCCAATGGACGGTACAGCCTGCTCATTACCAGCGCGGGCGGAGGCTATAGCGATTGGCAGGGGATCGCTCTCACCCGTTGGCGCGCCGATACCACCCTCGACAACTGGGGAACGTGGATTTACGTCCAGGATCGAGACAGCGGCGCTCTCTGGTCGGCGGGCTATCAGCCTACCTGTACGCCGCCGGCAGGTCGAGGGGTGAGTTGGTATGCCTACCAGGCCAGGTTCTGGCGTCGAGATCGCGATCTCTGCGTTCGGACCGAGATCACCGTCTCGCCGGACGACGACGTAGAGATCCGGCGCGTCACGTTGACCAATCACAGCGATCGCCCCCGCCGCCTGACGTTGACCAGTTACGGCGAGGTCGTGCTGGCCCCGCAGGCCGCCGACCGCCGTCATCCGGCCTTTAACAAGCTCTTTATCGAGAGCGAATATCTGCCCGAGCTGAATGGGTTGCTTTTCGGCCGTCGCCCTCCTTCGGCGGAGGAGGCACCGATTTACATGGCTCACCTGCTGGTCGTGGAGCCGGGACAGGAGATCACGGGCGCTCACGAGGGCGACCGCGCCCGTTTCCTGGGCCGTGGCCGGTCGGTTCGCGCCCCGGCAGCTCTTTCCCCTCCTATGGGGGGGGGTGAAGGGGGGGGCGGTCTCTCTGGCACCGTCGGCGCCACGCTCGATCCGATCATGGCCCTCGGTCAGAAGATCGACCTGGAGCCTTATGAAAAAACAGAGATCGCCTACATCACGCTGGCGGCCCGTTCGCGTCCGGAGGCGCTCGATCTGGCCCGCCGCTACCAGGAATGGCCCGCCATCAACTGGGCCTTTGACCAGGCTCGCTCTCACAGCGAGATGGAACTGCGCCAGCTTGGTCTCACCACCTCCGAGGTCGCTCCCTTTCAGCAATTGCTCTCCTCGCTCCTCTACCCCCACGCGGCCCTGCGCGCCGACCCCGCCACGCTGGCGGCGAACAGCAAGGGGCAGTCTGGATTGTGGGCTTTTGCCATTTCGGGCGATTATCCGATCCTCCTGGCGCGCATCGCCGGCGAGGAGGGGATCGAGCTGGTTCGTGAGCTGCTCCAGGCCCACGCTTACTGGCGCAATCGGCGGATCCAGGTCGACCTGGTCATCCTCAACGAGCGCGGGACCAGCTACGACCAGGAATTGCAGGGTCAACTGTTTCGGCTGATCGCCCGCATGGACGGCGACAACTGGCTGAACCGGCGCGGCGGCATTTTTGTGCTGCGCGCCGATCAGATGGGGCGGGCCGATCGGGTATTGCTGGAAGCGTCCGCCCGCGCTGTTCTGGACGGCGACAAAGGCTCTTTGGCCGAACAACTGACCGTCTTGCGCGGACATCCGACTCGCCTGCCGTCTTTTGTCTCTACCCTGTTCCCCCCCCCCTCTGTCCCCCCCAAGGGGGGGGATGCATCCTCTCCTTTCCCCCCCCTTGGGGGGGATGAAGGGGGGGGGCTGGCTCGGCCTGCCGACCTGCTCTTTGATAACGGCCTGGGCGGCTTTAGCACCGATGGACGCGAGTACGTCATTTTCCTGCAACCGGATCAACGGACGCCAGCTCCCTGGATCAATGTGATCGCCAACCGGGATTTTGGCTTCCTGGTATCCGAGGCCGGCCTGGGTTTTACCTGGGCGGAGAACAGCGGCGAGAATCGGCTGACCCCCTGGCGCAACGATCCGGTGGCCGACCCGCCGTCTGAGGCGCTTTACCTGCGCGACGAGGAAGTGGGGCACGTCTGGTCGCCCACGCCTCTGCCTGCGGGCGCACGCGTTCCTTTCTTGATCCGCCATGGCGCTGGCTATTCTATCTTTGAGAATCACAGCCACGGTCTCAGACAGCGATTGCGCCTCTTCGTCGTCCCGAACGCTCCGGTGAAGGTGGTACACTTGCAGCTTGAGAATACGTGGAATCGAAACCGGCGCATCACGGCCACCTTTTACGCCGAATGGGTGCTGGGCCCAGATCGAGACGTGCACCAACAGCACGTCGTGTCCGAGTTTGACGCCTTCCACAACGTGCTCCTGGCCCGCAATCCGTACAACGAGGAGTTTGGCGGACGAGTGGCTTTCCTGGCCGCCAGCCGGGAGCCTCACGGTCTGACCGCCGACCGGAACGAGTTTCTGGGGCGCGAGGGGAGTTTGCACCATCCGGCGGCCCTGAGGCGGGTTGGGCTGGCCAGCAAGGTGGGGGCCGGCCTGGATCCTTGCGCTGTTTACCAGGTTCACGTCTGGCTGGCTCCCGGCGAGACGGAGGACGTCTTTTTCCTTCTCGGCCAGGGCGAGGATCGAGAGGACGCACTCCGATTGGTCGAGCAATATCGGGACCCGGAGCGGATAGCGAGTTCCTGGAAGGCCGTGCGCGAATCGTGGGACGAACGATTGGGCGCCGTCGCCGTGCAGACGCCCGACCCGGCGATGGATCTGTTGCTCAATCGCTGGTTGCTCTACCAGGCGCTCGCCTGCCGGGTGTGGGGACGTTCCGCGCTCTATCAGTCGTCCGGTGCTTTTGGGTTTCGCGATCAGTTGCAGGACGTGACGGCGTTGCTGTATGCCGCGCCGGAGATTGCGCGCGAGCATATCTTGCAGGCGGCGTGTTACCAGTTCGAGGCGGGGGACGTGCTGCATTGGTGGCACCCGCCGTCGGGGCGGGGGGTGCGCACGCGCTGCTCCGACGATCTGCTGTGGCTTCCCTTTGTCACCGCGCATTACGTGGACGTCACCGGCGATGAGACGATCTTGCGCGAAGAGGTACCGTTCTTAAGGGGCGATCCTCTGGAGGATGAGGAGACAGAGAGGTATGGACATTACAAAGCCACCACCGAGACGCACACCCTCTACGAACATTGTCGCCGAGCGGTAAAGAAAGGGATGACGGCTGGCCCGCACGGCCTGCCCCTGATCGGCAGCCACGATTGGAACGATGGCATGAACCGGGTGGGCATCGAGGGCCGGGGCGAAAGCGTCTGGTTGGGCTGGTTTCTCCACGCCACCCTGATCCGCTTCGCGCCCCTGTGCGAGCGGATGGGCGACGGCGAGCAGGCGGACACGTACCGGCAGCAGGCCCGCGACCTGCAGGAAGCGTTGGAGGCGAACGCCTGGGACGGGAACTGGTACCGCCGCGCATACTACGACGACGGAACGCCGCTCGGGTCGGCGGAAAATCAGGAATGCCAGATCGATTCGCTGGCCCAATCGTGGGCCGTTCTCTCTGATGCGGGGGATCCGGCGCGGGCGGCGCAGGCGATGGAGTCCGTTGTAAAGCGACTGGTGCGGCGAGATGACAGATTACTGTTGCTTTTCACGCCGCCCTTTGACGAGACTCGGCGCGATCCCGGGTACATCAAGGGGTATCCGCCGGGCATCCGGGAGAACGGCGGGCAGTACACGCACGCCGCGCTGTGGGCCGTGTGGGCCTTTGCCGAGCTGGGGCAGGGGGATCGCGCTGGAGCGCTCTTCCGATTGCTCAATCCCATCACCCACAGCGACGCGCTGGAAAAAGCGCGGCACTATCGCGTGGAGCCTTACATAGTGGCGGCGGATGTCTATGGCGCGTCGCCGCACATCGGGCGCGGCGGCTGGACCTGGTACACCGGCTCGTCGGGTTGGATGTACCGGCTGGGCCTGGAGGCGATCCTGGGGCTGCGGAAAGTGGGGCGTCTGTTGCGCGTCGATCCGTGTATCCCCAAAGATTGGCCGGGTTTCACCTTGACCTATCGCGAAGGCGAGACCGTCTATCAGATCCAGGTTGAGAATCCGGAGAGGGTCAACCGGGGCGTCAAGCAGGTGATGCTGGATGGCGAGGAACTGCCTGAGGAAGAAATACCTCTGGCGGGCGACGGCAAGGGGCACGAGGTGCATATCTTGATGGGCTGAGGCCTCTTTGCCGGGACAGCGGATAAAAGCTGATAAGCGGATAGGTTCGGTTTGGCCGAAAGCTGTGATCATCACCGGCTCATCCGCTTATCCGCTGTTTGTCTCCGCTTCGGCGACCAGGGCGGTAAACAAAGACGCGTCTTTTTACCTGTGTACAAAACCTCCTGGCGCTTTCCAGGGGGTTTTGTGCGCGGCCTGAAGCGGGTTGAGATTTACCGAGCGTGTGGTACAATACCCCGCCAGAGAGGTGTGATGGAGGGAGAAGAGGTTGCTTTTACTGTCGCCGAGGAGAACGAGGGCGACCGGTTGGACAAGGTCATCGCGGTTCGCGCGCCGGAGCTTAGCCGGACAAAGGTTCAGCGATTGATCGATGCCGGTGCGGTGACGGTCAACGGCGATCCGTGCAAGCCCGCCTACCGGGTGGAACCGGGCGACCAGGTCGCAATGGTTCTGCCGGAAGAGCCGGAGCCTACGGTTCGCCCGGAGCCGATCCCGCTGGACGTGATCTACGAGGACGAGCATCTGCTGGTGGTGAACAAACCGGCCGGGATGGTGGTGCATCCTGCGCCTGGACATCCCGGCGGCACGTTGGTCAACGCCGTGCTGGCTCATGCCCCCGAGGTCGCCGGCGTCGGTCGGCCAGAGCGGGCGGGATTGATCCATCGTCTGGACAAAGAGACCTCCGGGCTGATCGTCGTCGCCAAGGACGAGGCGACCCTGGTCGCGATGCAGCGCCAATTCAAACGTCGCCAAGTCGCCAAGACCTACCTGGCGCTGGTCGAGGGTCACGTGCAGCCTCCAGAGGGAATCGTAGAGGTTCCGTTGGGGCGGGACAAGCGACATCGACAAAAGATGGCTGCACGGCGAGATGGGAAGAAAGCGCGCACGATGTACCGGGTCCTCGAGACCTTTGACCGTCACACGCTGCTGGAGGTGCATCCCTACACCGGCCGTATGCACCAGGTGCGGGTGCATCTGGCGTGGTTGGGCTATCCCATAGTGGGGGATGCGGTCTATGGGCGCCGCCGCCAGCGATTGCTCCAGGAGCGCCACTTTCTGCACGCGGCGCAGCTCTGCTTCACCCATCCCGCTGCGGGCGAGCAGGTGACGTTCCAAGCTCCGTTGCCCGTAGAACTGTCCGCCGTTCTTGAGCACTTGCAAAGTCGGTAGATGGGATCGGCTTCTCAATCTACCATTTTCCAATCATAAGGAGAAGAGATACATGGCACGCGAAATTACCGTTGCAACCATACAGATGGAACCCTTACTGGATCAGATGGAGGAGAACCTGGTCAAGATGAGCGAGTTCATCACCCGCGTCGCGACCGAACAGCCGGTGGATCTGATCATCTTCCCAGAGCTGGTCACGACGGGGTATGAGCTGGGGCCGCGTTTTCCGCACCTGGCTCAGCGTATCCCCGGCCCCACCGTCAACCTGCTCGCTCAGCGGGCCAGCGAACTGGGTGTACACATCGCTTTTGGGATGGTCACCAAGAAAGACGTCGAAAGCATCCTTTACAATACAGCCGTGTTGATCGGTCCTGACGGCGATATTCTGTGTCAGTATAATAAAGTACACCTGCGAGGAGAGGAACAGATCACGTTCCGTCCGGGGTATCAGATCAAAAGCTGCGAGACGTCGCTGGGGGACGTTGGATTGAACGTCGGCTTGATGGTCGGGTGGGATTTGGCCTTCCCCGAGACGGCGCGCAGCCTGGTGATGCAAGGGGCCGAGTTGTTGATCGTATGTGCCAATTGGGAGGAACCTCACGCCGAGGAATGGCGCGTCTACTTGCAGGCGCGGGCCTACGAAAACGCGGTCTTTGTGGCAGCCGCGAATCGGATAGGAGAGGAGCCTTCGTATACTTTCTTCGGCCAAAGTACCATCGTTAACCCTTATGGCGAGGTCTATGCCAGCGTGGAGGAGCCCTCCGAGGGATATGCCGTAGCAACCATTGATATGCGGGAGGTGCGACGGCGGCGCGAGGAGACGCAAGTGTTGCAGTGCCGTCATCCACAGGCTTATCGGGCTGTGGTGAAAAAGTACTGATGGACGACAGCCTGATGAACCATTTACGTTGGATGGTGGTACATATATAGCTTGGGCGAGGCGTGAAATAGTGCCTTTTGGCTGTGTGCTAGCGACACACAGCTTACTTTGGAAACGATTGGTCAAGGGGTATAATTCAGAACTCTGGGGGACAGGTTTCTTTTTTCTCCAGACTGTATCTTTGCAATAAAACGGGGCTATGTAGCCGAGGTTTCCATACCTCGCGGGCCTGCGCGCTATGGAAAGCGCGGCTACG
>DAOTUB010000150.1:0-29351 GCA_034437455.1 Anaerolineae bacterium
CGGGTAAAGAAAGGCTTGTCTAGGACTTGAATCCTGAACAGAAAGGCCAAACCCCTATATATACCGGTTCGCCAAGCGAAGAACGTATATGTGGTGGTAGGCTAAAAACTTTTATCCAAAGTCCAAGCAAATAAATATCGTATAATTATTGGCAGGAGCGCCTTCAGGAGGTGAGCAATCGCACAAACAAAGGAATTGAAAAATCAGCTAGAAAGCCAACGGACTGGAACAAGCCGCGCTTTCCTGGTGGGAGTTGAGCCCAAGGGACCGGCATCTTCCTCATTCGAGGGGCATTGGCCAGCCGAGGAATCTTTACCTGAACTCGCCCGGTTGGCCAGCACGGCCGGCATGGCAGTCGTAGGCCAGTTGGTGCAACGACTCGAACGACCCCATCCGGCTACTTTTATCGGCCCGGGCAAAGTCAGAGAAGTAGCCGAGATGGCGATGGATGCCGACGCCAATGTCATCCTTTTTGACGATGAATTATCGCCCCGCCATCAGCGCGAGTTGGAAAAAGCGCTGGATGAGAAAGGCGATCAGAGAATCATTCTCGACCGCACAGCCCTGATCCTCGACATCTTTGCCCAACATGCCCGCACCAGCGAGGGCGCGCTACAAGTTGAACTGGCACAGTACGAATATCGCTTGCCCCGCCTCACGCGGGCCTGGACCCACTTGGCGCGGCAGGCGGGTGGGCGCGCCGGCGGTGCGAGGGGAAGCGTCGGAGTGCGCGGCCCTGGCGAGACACAGTTAGAAACCGACCGGCGCGCGATAGGAAGACGTATCGCTCACCTCAAGCACGAGCTGGAAGAAGTGCGCGCTCATCGGAAGCGGTATCGCATGCGAAGGCGCAAGACGGGTATACCCACCGTCTCTCTCGTCGGGTACACCAACGCCGGAAAATCCACGCTGCTCAACGCGCTTTCTGGGGCGGATGTGCTCGTGGCCGATCAGTTGTTCGCCACGCTAGACCCGACCACGCGCCGCGTCGAGCTTCCCAGCGGTACGCTCGCTCTTTTCACCGACACCGTCGGCTTTATCCAAAAACTCCCTACGCAGCTAGTAGCCGCCTTCCGCGCCACACTGGAAGAGGTGACCGAGGCCGATCTGTTGGTGCACGTGATGGACGTCACACACCCACAGGTAATGCGCCAAGCCCAGGCTGTGCACGAGACACTGGAAGAGATCGGTGCTGTCGAAAAGCCCATCATCAATGTATTGAACAAGATCGATCTTCTACCTACGCCCGATTCCATCCTTTCTGCTTTGGATGAATTTCCCAACACGCTTGCCATCTCGGCGCTTGCTGGCGAGGGCTTGGGAAGACTGCTGACTCACATCGAGGGCATACTGGAGGCGCAGATGATCCGACTCGATGTCCTCATCCCCTACGAGATGGGAGAACTGGTGAACTTGTTTCATCAGCGGGGATTGATTGAGCGGGAAGAGCACACCGAGAAAGGGACGCACATCGTGGGCCGTGTGCCGCACGAGTTAACGGGCCACTTTTACGAATTAGAGGAAAACCATTGACAACTCATCGGGAGGAGATATGGGCAGCGAACTGCTAAAGCGTACAGGGGACTTTGTGGCCCGGATGCCCGGGCTTCCTATCATCATCGCCGTTGGCTTCGTGGTGATCAACTTTCTGCTTCAACTGTTGCCTGCCTGGCCCGTCGTCGGCTGGCTGGCTCACACGCATCTCTTTCTGCACATCGGTCTAGTTTTGGGATTCGTGGGGATACTGTTGGGCGACGCATTGTAAAGAGCCGCCTATGAATTATGCCCAACAGATCGCCACTCAACTGAACCTGCACGTTGCTCAGGTCGCAGCTACCATTGAACTGTTCGACGATGGCAACACGCTGCCCTTCATCGCTCGCTACCGCAAGGAGCAGACAGGCGGGTTGGACGAAGATCAACTGCGCCAATTGAGCGGGTTGCTTTCCAAACTGCGGGCGCTGGAAGATCGCCGTCAGACCATTCTGGCCTCCATCGAGTCACAGGGAAAACTGACCCCTGAACTGCGCGAACAATTGCTCGCTGCCGAAACGCGCGCCGAACTGGAGGACCTGTACCTGCCGTACAAGCCCAAGCGCCGCACCCGCGCGAGCGTTGCCCGCGAAAAAGGACTGCAAGGACTCGCCGATCTGATCCTACAGCAGGAACGCACCTCTCAATCCCTCGACGAAATCGTCGCTCCTTTCCTCACAGACGAGGTTCCAACCGTGGAAGACGCGCTGGCGGGCGCGCGCGATATTGTGGCCGAGACAATCAGCGAGCATCCCAATGTCCGGCGGATCACCCGCGAAAAGGCGCTTCGGTGGGGCGTGCTTCGCTCTGAGAGAAGAGAAGATGCCGAGGATCCCCGTGACACTTATCAGATCTATTACGACTTTGGCTGCCGTGTTGACCGGCTGCGTCCCCATCAGACCCTGGCGCTCAATCGTGGCGAGACCGAGGAGGTGTTGCGAGTACGACTCGACATTCCAGAGCGCGATTGGCTGACGGTCATCAATTCGACCTTTCAGCCTGACTATAACTCGCCTCTGGCCGATCAACTCACCTTGGCCGCGGACGACGGTGCTCAGAGGCTATTGCTCCCGGCCATCGAGCGTGATGTACGCCGCACCCTCACCGAGCAGGCCGAAGCTCACGCGATCGCCGTCTTTGCCGATAACCTGCGTGCCTTGCTCAACCAGCCGCCGCTGACCGGGCACACGGTGATGGGGATCGACCCCGGCTATCGCACCGGATGCAAGGTCGCGGTTGTGGACCCCGCCGGTAAAGTGCTGGACACGGCCACGATCTACCCGCACGAGCCGCAAAAGCAATGGGAAGCCACTCTGAAAAACCTCAAGGCGCTCGTCGCCCAGCACGGTGTCACCCTGATCGCCATCGGCAACGGCACAGCCTCGCGCGAGACCGAGCAACTTGCCGCCGAGTTGATCCGTGATCTCGAAGAGGTACGCTATCTCATCGTCAGCGAGGCCGGGGCGAGTGTGTACAGCGCCAGCGAGCTGGCCCGCGCCGAGCTGCCCGATCTGGATGTCAGCCTGAGAGGGGCGGTCTCTATCGCCCGGCGCGTGCAGGATCCGTTGGCCGAACTGGTCAAAATCGACCCTCGCTCTATCGGCGTCGGCCTCTACCAGCACGATGTCAATCAGACTCAAATGATCGAGGCGTTGGATGGCGTGGTGGAGAGCGTGGTGAACAGCGTGGGCGTGGACGTGAACACCGCTTCCCCCGCACTCTTGACGCACGTTGCCGGCATCGGCCCCAAGCTGGCGGAACGCATCGTGTTCCACCGCGACGAAAACGGTCCATTCCAAAACCGCGCAGAGATCAAGGACGTACACGGCCTTGGGCCAAAGACCTTCGAGCAGGCCGCAGGATTCCTGCGCGTTCACGGCAGCGACAATCCCCTGGACAGCAGCGCCATTCACCCGGAAAGTTACGCCATCGCCGAGGCAGTGCTGGACCTTGCTGGTCTGACGGCCCAGATCCCTCCCGCTGAGCGAGAAGATGACCTGGCCGTCCTACAAGAAAAACAGATGCTAAGCTCACTGGCCGCCGAACTGAGCACGGGTGTTCCTACCCTGACCGATATCCTTGAGCAATTGATCCGCCCTGGTCGCGATCCGCGTGAGGGCTTGCCCGCGCCGATCCTGCGTAGCGACGTACTGACGATGGACGATCTGTACTCCGGCCTGCACATGAAAGGCACTGTGCGAAACGTGGTGGATTTTGGCGCGTTCGTGGACGTGGGGGTCAAGCACGACGGCTTGCTCCATCGCAGCCAGATACCCCCAGGCACACAGTTGAGTGTGGGAGACGTGATCGATATCAAAATTTTGAAAGTAGAACCTGAGCGGGGTCGTATTGGGTTGGGGTGGGGCGGGAAAAAGTTGACCGAGTAAGATGTCTTACAGAGTACACATTTTGTCCAAATTGTAGTACAATAAAAATACGGTAATACACTGGAATTGGAGGTCAAGTTATGACAGAATCACCTATCACATTGCCTCAACCCAGCACCAGCGGGACGATGTCGCTGGAAACCGCCATTGCTCAACGTCGCTCTGTGCGACGCTATACCCCCGAAGTCCTGACGCTGGAGGAGATCGGGCAATTGTTGTGGGCAGCACAGGGCATCACCGGCAGCAAAGAGTCCCGGCGCGCAGCTCCTTCGGCTGGAGGACGCCATCCTCTGTTCTTCTACGTCTGCCGCCCCGACGGCGTCTGGCGTTATCATCCCCAGGGGCACTATCTGGCGCGCCATCTGGAACAAGACGTGCGGGACGATCTGGTAGATGCCGCCTGGCGCCAGAAATTTATCGCCGAGGCTCCATGTGTGTTCATCATCAGCGCCATCGCCGAGCGTACTACGGGACAATATGGCGACCGGGGTGAGTTGCGCTACGTGCCGATGGACACCGGCCACGCAGCCGAAAACCTGCTTCTGCAAGCCGTCGCATTGGGATTGGGAGGTGTCTCGGTGGGCGCGTTCGAAGACGCCGCGGTCAAGCAAATACTCGCTTTGCCAGCCCAGGAAGAGCCGCTCTACATCATGCCCGTTGGTCATCCCAAAGGCGGCAGTGATTGAGTCTCTGTTGCCCAGATAAAAGGATAACATTTAAACGAAAAGCCCTACCATTTTGGTAGGGCTTGCGTTCTCTGCTTTTCTATGCCCCGGAGAGGAGTCGAACCTCCACGCCCTTGCGGGCACAGGCCCTCAACCTGCTGCGTATGCCTATTCCGCCACCGGGGCTTGCCAGTATTATACTCACCCTGCGCTACTTGTCAACCTCGCGATTCACTCTCGATACTGCTTTTTCATCGCGCGCTCGAGATCTCGCTGAGTGTCTCGCTTGGCGATGGCCTCTCGTTTATCGTACTTATGCTTTCCACGCGCCAGAGCGATCTCGACTTTTGCCAGGCCGCGCTCCAGAAACATCCGCAGAGGTATGATCGTATATCCGCGTCTCTCGACGCCAGCGATGATGCGGTCGATCTCGTAGCGATGAAGCAGCAGTTTGCGCATACGGCGCGGCTCGTGTCCATAGTGCCTCCCTGCCGGCTCATAAGGCGCGATGTGTACGTTGAGCAGCCACAACTCCCCGTCCCGAGGTTGTACATATCCATCGCGCAAGCTGACGCGACCGGCACGGATGGATTTGATCTCGGTTCCTTTCAAGACCAGCCCCGCCTCGTAGCGATCTTCGAGATGATAGTCGTGGGAGGCCTTGCGATTGGTAGCTACAACTTTGATGTTCGACATCATTCACCCTCGAGGAGATACTCAACCGCTCGCTCCAGTTGAGGATCCTCGTCCGGTTCCAACTCCTCGGGCCACGGGATCTCAATGTCGGGAATAAGCCCACGATCGCGAATAACTTGACCGTTGGGTGTGAACCACAGGGCGGTGGTGACACGCAACTCAGAGCCATCGCTCAACTCGAAAAGACGCTGAACGGCTCCTTTACCGAAGGTAGGTTCTCCGATCAATATCGCCCGTCCCCGGTCCTGCAACGCGCCGGCCACGATCTCTGACGCGCTGGCGCTGTTCCTATCCACCAACACGACCAGTGGAACTTCTTCTCCCAAGTCTCCCGAACGACCTCCGAACTCTCGTTCCTCGCCATCGCTAAAACGCTCGACTGCAATCAGCCCCTCGTCGAGGAAGAGATCCGCGACTTTAATGGACTGATCGAGCCACCCGCCGGGATTTTGGCGCAGATCGAACACGATGCCCCGTGGCTCCTGGGCTAAAAGCTCTTCCAGGCCGTCTTCCATGCGCTCGCTGGTCGTAGCATTGAACTCTTGCAGCCTGATGTAACCGATGTCGTCGTCGCGCATCTCTACTGTGATGAAAGGAATGTCGAGACGAGCACGGGTGACAGTGATCTCGAACGGTTCATCCTCTTCTGCACGCTTAATGAGCAACACAACCTCGCTGCCAGCCGGGCCGCGGATCAGACCAATGGCCTCATAGAGCGTAGTACCGACGACAGAGACGCCATCCACCTCCAGAATCAGGTCGCCAGCCAGGACCCCTGCTTGCTCAGCCGGACCGTCCTCAAAGGTTCGCACGATCTCGACCTTGCCATCCTCACTCATATCTACGAAGGCGCCGATGCCCTCAAATTCGCCGGTGGCGTCCTCCGCCAGGATAACAGCGACGCCCGGCTCGATGAAAGCAGTGTAATCATCGTCCAGTGTGTTCAACATTCCCCGGATAGCCGCGTAGGTAGTCTCCTGCATATCCGGCAATTCACCATAGTAATGATTTTGTACTAAACCCCACACTTCCCAAAAAAGTTGAAATGTTTCCTCTTCTTCGTTTGCAGGGGTAGGGATTGGTATCACAGGCCGGGGAGTGGGGACAGCCCCTCCTTCAGCCTCTGCATCTGGTGACAAAGTGGCTGCCGGTGATGTTTCTTCCAGGTCATCGCCTCTGCGAGGGGCAGTCACTAACCACGCTGGCAGTGCGCCACGTCTGGTCAGTAAACAAGCTGAGCCAAAGCCAGCGATAAACGTAGCTGCCGAGAGCGTCAGTACGACCATACCAACGAGCACGAATTTGATCACATTGCGCAAAGTACTGTCCATATCAATTAAACTCCATTTTCTGGTATCATTCTCGCCGAGATTGTAGATAATCCACGGCGCGATCCAATTGTTTGTCTCCAGCATCAGCATCGTTTTCGCTGTGTGAAATGTATATGTCAGGCGTCAGACCCTTCCCCTGGATCTGATGTCGGTCAGGGGTTAACCAAATTGCCGAGGTGACATGCAGAGACGACCCATCTGATAGATCGTAGACCAACTGCATCGATCCTTTGCCAAAAGTAGACTCACCGATCAATGGTGCGCATCCGTGATCTTGCAATGCGCCGGCCACGATCTCGGCTGCGCTTGCTGTCTCATTGTTGGTCAGCACTGCCAAAGGAACATCAATAGCGACTCCATCACGTTGTGCTCTGGAGGTACGTTCTTGTTCTCGGCTCATCTGATGATACAGCACAACGTCATCGTCAAGAAACTGGCTGGCAACAGCGATTGCTGAATCAATCAATCCACCAGAATTACCTCTCAGATCAAGAATTAAGCCACTGATCTTTGCTTGTTGCAGTTCATGCAGGGGGAGGAGAATCTCGCTGCTGGTCCTCTCTGTAAAACTCTCAATATGGATGTATCCAATGTCAGACGCTTGTTCAAGGACGCGCCAGGTAAGAGACGGTACTTGAATTTCATTCCGAGTGATGACAATGTCAAAGGGTGGGGTGGGGGGACGAGAAAGGGTTAATGTCACAACTGCTCCAATCTCGTCGCGAAGCTGAGACCGAAGGTCATCCAAAGACAGCTCGCTGGAAATCGCATTACCATCTATCGCTAATAGGATATCTCCATCACGAATGCCAGCGCGTTCAGCAGGGGAGTCGGGATAAGGGGAAAGAACGATCTGTCCCTCAGTGTCACATTGCAACGCCACGCCAATTCCCCCATAGGAGCCACGCATATGATCGCGCTCCAATTCGCGAGGTTGGGGCTCCACAAAGATGGTGTAAGGATCGTTGATCTGCGCCAGGGTCTCATGAATGGCTCCGTAGGTGCGTTCACGGGGCGAAGGAAGCTCTCCATAAAAGTAATCCTCTATCCGTTCCCAGACCTCCCAGAACACTCCCAGTGGCTTTGGGTGACGAGTTTGTTCAAGTTCATCCCACAGTCGATAGACGCCAAACCCAGCCGTGTATGAGAGGCACAGGCAAACGATGACCAGCAAACTGCCAATCCACAACAAGGAGGTATGTCGTGTTGAGCTATATTTTTTTAGACTATGTTGAGAGCTCGACATAATGACTTCCCGTGAGGGTATTCTAACACAAAGCAGAATGCGAGCAAGGCGGGGTAGGGGGAGGAATAAAAAGGTTATCCAATTTTACTTCGCATAAGTAATATTATATGAAGTAATAAACAACGATCAAAAAGCGCATTATTCCTCCAGCATTCTTGTGGACATTCTTACTCTTCAGCAGCTTTTCCAATTGTCTCAAAAATCGAGATTCCCAAGCGCCCTACCGAAGCTCTTTTTTTTTGAGACAACTACTGGTGAAACTTTTTACTCTTATTCGATCTAAAGACCTTTCCATGCGCCCGACGATAGTCCTCCCGCTTTGTCTGGGCATAAATACGGGTCGTGGCCGGCGAGGAGTGACCCAAAGCGTACTGTGTCAGCGCCAGGTTGCCGGTGCGACTGAGGAACTCGGTGGCGAAAAAATGGCGCAACGTGTGCGGCGTCAGGTGGAACCGCTCCAGGATTTCGGCGCGCTCAGCCAGAGCCATAAAGGCATTCTGTACGCTGCGCGTCGATAGCGGCAGCACCTCTCCGCCAGCTCTCCGGTCGTGGCGAGAAAAGACAGGCAGACCCGATAGCGGTCGTCCCTGTGTTCTATCCTGCCGTGCCTCCAGATACGCCCGGAGCGCCATCCAGGCGCGGTCCGAGAACAACACCTCGCGATCCTTCTTTCCCTTGCCGTACTTGACGCTGGCCCCACGCACATCGTACAACAAGTGTCCCCGCTCCAACCGAACCAGTTCTCCCACTCTCATTCCCGAGCTGAGCAGCACCTCGATGATGGCAATGCCACGCAACCGAATCAGTTGCCTCCGACGCCTTGTCCCCTCCGGCATATCTTCGGGCAGATCGAGCGGGCGGCGGGCCTCGGCCAGCAGCGCCTCGACGATCTCCGCGCTGGGCAATTTATCGGGGGGCAGCTCGTCCCGCTGTTTCCGCCGGCTTGCCCTCGACAGGGTCCGGCGAAGAGCATCGTAGACGTGACCATCCAGCCGCAACTGCTCCGTCTCTACTACCAGGTAGTCGATGAAACCAGAGACGGCGGCAAAATAGGTCGCCTTGGTCGATTCAGAGATGCGCCTCTCGTCGCTGCCGGCCACTGTCTCCAGCAAATAGTCGTACAGCCAGGTCACAAATCCTGTGATAACAGCAGGGGTCAACACATCCACGCCCGCCTTCTCCGGTGGAAGGGATTGCTCGGCTAGGTAGTTACAGAGATGACGCAGCCCAGTGGCGTACGTGCGCGCCGTCGCCAACGAGCGCGAGGCCTTGATGAAATCCAGGTATTGTTCTATCGCTTCGCTGATCGTCATACGCTAGAGTCTACCCGACAACTCCTCACAAGTCAAGTGGAGCGAAAACGAGCACCCGACCACCGTGCGCGTCAGTCACATAGATTGAATCATCGGTTTCGCTCGCCACAGCGATCCCCAGGGGGAACGCAAAGGAGCGCTCATCAAGGCCATACTGACCGAAGGAAAGCAAATAGTTGCCATAACTATCAAATACCAACACGCGATAGTTGCTCGGATCCGTGACGTAGACGCGTCCTTGAGAATCTACGTCCAGGTAAGGCTTCTCCTCAGGGCTTCCGGTTTCCCAACTGGAGATCGGCCATTGCCGCAGGAAAGCGCCGCCGCGATCAAAGACCTGCACGCGCTGATTCCACGTATCTGCAACGTAGACTGCCCCCTCGGGGCCGATGGCAATTCCTACAGGCTCGTCCAGATAGCCGTCCAACACCCCTCCCCCACCCCATTGGAAAGCAAATTGGCCGTCCGGCTCGAAAACCTGTATGCGCTTGTTGCCCGTGTCCGTCACATAGACCCGCCCGTCGTCAGGGTGAATGGCAATGCTGCGAGGGCCGTAGAAGGCCCCCTGCCCTATCGTGTCCCTGAGAGTGTACTCGCCGAACAACCCCCAGGCGGTGACGAACTCGCCGTCAGCGTCCAGCTTTTGGATACGATGGTTCCACGTATCCGCGACGTAGATGGACCCATCAGGAGCGACGGCGACGTCCCAGGGTTCGTTGAAGCCACGGACGGCTCCTGCCTCCGTGTCCACCATAGACTGCTGGCCCCAGGCGGCGACGAACTGACCGTCGGCGGTGAGTTTTTGAATACGATGGTTGCCTGCGTCGGCCACGTAGACGTAGCCATCGGGGCCGACCTGGATCCCGCGTGGGCCTTGGAATTGTCCGGGATCCGCGCCCTGGCTGCCAAACACTTGCCGTGCAGCCATATCTCGCCAGCCTTCGGCGTAGGGATCGGTCTGACCGATCTCCACCGGACCGGTCGTGCTCAGGTTCCACATCTGCGCTGCCACGTCACGGCGGATGTAGAGGCGATAGTCGCTGCGCAGCGGCCACTCGTCGAGGGTGTATTTCTTGCCCGTCAGTTCGCCATAGCGACGGTAATCGCGATCGTACCAGATGTCCCACAACGCGGCGCGCATCTGGGTGTCGGTGATGGCATTGGTGAGTCGCGCCCAGGTCAGGTTTTTGTAATCCTCTATCGGCCACCAGAGGAACGTGTATGTGTTGACGAGATAGTCGTCGCCCAGGTAGGGCGCCACGTCGTCCCACTCGTCCCGTCCAGCGATGATGATGGGCGCATCCATCTGCTCCCGCGAGGGCATCGTACCATAGTGAACGGCGTTGGGATAGTCGCGCAGTTGCCAGTAGAACAACGTGGAACCATCCGCGCCGTAGGCGACCTCAATAAGATGTGGAGCGTTGACAGTTCGGCGTGAGATCTCCTCGATCTCGCGCATCGTCTCCCCAACCGCCGGGCCAGAGTGGGCATATACCAGAAACTCGGTAGGATAATCGTAGTTGATATAGCAAAAGCGCCAAGCGGTACGCATGGTGAGGAATATCGGCACGAGCAGCAAGAGGATCAATAAAACGCGCGTGACCAAAAGCCAATCGCTGCGGCGCAACAGGTAAACTAACCCCACGCCAAAGACAAACACGCCGATCAACCCGCTCAGGAGCCGCCCGGTGGTATTCAACTGCGCCAGGTCGTACCCTTGGAAGGGACCAGTGGCCATGGCATTGATGAGCATCCCCAACGCCATCATGAACGGAAGCGCGATGAGCGCCGGCAGCCAGGCTCGGCGCTGGAACACTCGTTGCCAGTTCATTTGCTCGATCCACCGCCCAACGAGCCAGCCAGAGAGCAAAATCATCGGCAGCGCCAGGTGGACAGTGAGCCAGGGCATCTTCTCGCCTGCGTAGGAGTAACCGAGCCAGGACGCCCCAATCCACCAGAGCACAAAGGGAACAAAGCGCGAATTATCCATCTTGGAACGGACAGCCAGGTAGATGGGAGCGATGAGAGTCAGCAGCAATGGAAGGTATTCATATATGGGCACCATGATTCCATAATAGTACCACGGCTGGCTGCCTCGCTCGACTCCCTGTTGAGCCAGCCAGTAGCCCAGTGAGCCGACCAGCCCGCTGGCAATGCCGGTGCCGTTGGTAAAGATGGTGGTGAACAGGACGACAAAGATGGCATAATGGACGGCGGCTGCGATGCTCCACTCGCGCCAGTTCCAGACCAGGCCAATTCCCACCGAGATCAGAAACACTGCACCGGTGATCGCGCCCGAATAGTAGATCGTCGGTGCATTGTAATCAATAGGATCCAGGCCCGCAAGTTGGATCAAGACAGGTGAGAGGAACGGGAGACAAAGAGTACCCACAACAACGATGAGGTCAAACTCACGATAGTCGCGCAGGTCACGCCACACGCCAAAGAGTAGAACGAGAATCGCTGCAAGCAGCGCCAACGACGCTAGAATCCCCCCGATGATGGCCCACAAAGGCGGCGGTGGTGACGCCCCCCCCTCCTCTACCGGGCGCGTGAATCCCATACCAAGCCCCAACACGAGCGAGCCAACCACCACAACCGCCAGCAAGAACATGAAGGTAGATTTCAGGTCATCGTTTTGCCAAGGACGGCCCAGCGCCTGGATCGCGAACAGGCCAACGAGGAAAAAGCCAAAGATGGCATTATAAATGAAAGCGACCTCTTTGGTGGCGAACATCAGCGATATGCCGGCCGCCATCAGATAGAGCCAGCGCTTGCGACCATCGCGCAAGTAGGAAAATATGGCGAGGATGACGATAAGGGACCAGAGAATGATCGGAATGTCATGGCGGATGTAACGAGAGTAGTAGGCGATGGAGGGCGAGATGAGCAAAAAGAACGAAGCGACGAGAGCGCCCGCCCGGCCCAACCAATGACGCAGCAGATAGGGAAAGGCTACCAGTGCGACACCCATCAGTGCGACGGGCAGCCGCGCGGTCAAGTCGTTGTCCCCGAACAGAAAATAAGAAACCGCTGTAGCCTCAAAGAGAAAAGGCCCGTGCATCAACGGATTGTGCTGGAACCCGTGGCCCGCGTATAGATTCCACGAGTACTTGGTGTGGATGCTCTCGTCGTGGCTCTGCACCCGGTCGTCCAGGTCCCACATCCGCGTGGCAAGGGCCAGGATGATCAGGATAAGATACAGCGTTTTTTCCCAGTTCCACTTGATGAGGTTGCCCAACGGTCTATCCAAGAATGATTGTTCCATGATTCCTCCATACAGTCGTCAGTCGTCCGATGAGCCTGTCAAAGCAGCGGGATGGTGCAGCCAGAGCGTGACCCACTCCTCGACCGGAGGCGGGGAAGGAGTATCCCGGAAAAGAAGCCAGTCGACGACCGCGTTGCAGCGCGGTGGCCACTCCCACGTGCAGCGAATTTCGTGCCGGTTTCCGCCGTGACGCAGAGGGAATTCCTGTCCCACGTATTCGGCATCTGGCAGCGCCAGATCGCGACCCAAGGTCACCAGCACAGATGTACTCTGCTCTGCGTCCAGTCCTCCCACGCTTTCGACTCGTCGCGCCGCGCTGAAATCGTGCAAATACCAGGCCAGGGTCGAGTCTGGAGCCGCCTCGAACGCGAACTTCAACGTCGTCGGCATGCCCGTCTCGCGCCACGAGCGATCGCGCAACGTCTGCACCAGATCGCGCACGCCAATGGCCGTGGGCTGGCGCGTCAACAGTTCGCGCGGGTCGGATGGGCGCACGTGAGCAGCCCCCCACCCTGTCGAAAGCGTGACCGCCAGGAGCGCGACACACGTGCCCGCGGCGGCTCCTTGCCAGGCGGCGCCGATATCAATCGCCAGGGCAAAGCTCGTCCCCAACAAGATCTGCAAGAGCAGCGACAGCAGCGCCAGCGCCAGGTCCGCGGGAGCGCCGAAGGCCGCGTAGCGCGCGAGCATCAAGTAAAAGTGCGCCCACAGGAGCAGCACCACGAGAGCATACGCCCCTTCATTGAACCAGCCTCCCCGTAGTAACGGGACGCTGCTCAATTTTCTCAGATTCTGTAAAAGCGCTTTCACCGCGACGCCAGCCAACATCGCCAGCGGCAAGACGATCCCCAGAACATCCAACGGAGCCCGACCTGGCATCAACACCAGTAGAAAAAAGCCCAGCCCCGCCCACAGCCCCACCAATATGCCGAAACGATAGCCGCGCCGGATGGCCCAGACCAATCCGCCAAGCCCCAGGAGCAAGGCCAGCGGCTCATAGATGACCACGAGAGTAAGCGGGGACGCGGTGGGATTCGACGCCAGGCCAAAGCGAGCGAGCCAAGAGGCAAACAAGTCGCCTGTAGCTCCAATACCGGCCAGGTTCCAGCCGATCCCGGTCGAGAGCGCCAGGATGGCGAGGACGAATGGAAGTGTGAGGCGTGATGCGTAAGGCGTGAGGCGCGAAATGCGCTGTCTGTCGGACCAAGTCCAGGCGAGGATCAGACAGGCCAGGCCCAAGGTCAGCAAGAATCCATAAGCTACCAGGCTGCTCGTCACGGCCAGCGCCAGTCCCGCGACGGAAAGCGTGAGCCAGAGGCGTTGGTCACTACCCTGCCCCGCGTCATCAGTATCAAAAAACCGGACCAATCCGCCCAGAAGGAGCATTCCGCCTGCTGCGGCCATTATCGCGCCATCCAGTTGACGGGAAGCGACGAGCGCCGTCGGCGAGATCGCCAGGTAGAGACCAGAGGCCAGCGCGCCCAGGCGACCGACGTGAGAGCGGAGCAAAAGTGGCGTGAGCGCCAACAGGCCGCCAAAAAGCGCGGGCCAGAATCGAGCCAGCACGTCGCTGGTTTCGCAGAGAGTGAAAAGCAGCGCGTTCATCGCGAGAAGCAGTGGACTGTAGTTTGTTCCCTCCGGCATGCCCTGGCCCGTCACGGCGCGCCAGGCGAGCGTGGCCTCGCGGGCTTCGGCAGGGTTCAGCGGGGCGGCGTCCAGATGCGGAAAGCGAAGCGCCAACGCGACGACGGCGATGAGGATCCACAAAGCCATCTCGACGGTCAAGATCCGCCGGCCGGTTGAGCGGTCATTTGGGATGACTGAATTTATCATGGTCAAAGTCCCTCAGTTTCAGATTGCGGCGGTGTGGGAGGCAGCATAAAGGCCGGTGTTGATGGCGGCGGCATCTCTGTAGTGGGAGTGGGCGTCGCCACCAGGGTTACGTTAGCTGTGATCGGCGCGGGGGCGACCATCGGCTCAGGGGATGACGTCAGCGCTGCGACAGTCGCGCTTTGAATGGGAAACGCCGAAAACGTCATGCAGACAGCCAACACAACGCCGGAAAGGGCCGAGATTCGCCATCCCGCGACCTGTCGCCGCCGACCGGCACACACCCGCTCCCGGACAGCCCACCATTGCGGACGCGGCGCGGGGATCTCGGCTGCCACTGTCAGCGTGGCCGCAAGTTCTTCCTGCAACCAGTCGTAATCGGCGACGACGCTGCGACAATGAGCGCACCAGCGCAGATGCTCCTCTATTGGATTGGAACAATCCGCCTCTGCCCCGACCGCCTCTCCGTCCCCCCTGTCGCCGAACCGGGCCAGCTCAATTTCTCGTGGGTGTCTCTCGTGCATCTTTTACCTCACTTCCACCAGGCGCACAATACCCCTCTCGTGAATCGGTTCCCCACCCGGCGCGGTGAGCAAGCGCCGCAACTGAGCCTTGCCGTGAACCACCCGCGAGCGGGCCGCGTCGTTAGAGCAGCCCAGGATGTCCGCGATCTCGGCATACGGCAACCCCTCATAGTAGCGCAGGATCAGCGCGTCTCGTGCGCCAGGGCTGATCTGTTGCAACGCCTCCCACACGACCCGGCGAACACCCAACCGCTCCAACACATTCACCGGGTCGCTGGCCGGTTTGGGATCGGCTGGAGTCTGACCGGTTGCCTCGAGCACATCCAGTGAAATGGAAGGGAGAATCCGGCGGCGACGTTTGTTGCGGCAACGGCTCACCAGTATCACCCGTAACCAAACATAAAACGACCCTCGCACAGCGTCGTAGCGATGCAAGTTGCGAAAGGCGTAGACGAAGGCGTCCTGCACCACCTCCTCAGCGTCGCAGGCGTTTTGAAGGAGCAAGTAGGCCAGGCGAAAGGCGGGCGCGTGGTGCGTCTCGTAGAGTGTCCGCTGGGCCGTCTCATCCCCGTCTATGGCGCGTGTGATGGTCTCTGTGTCGATCATTGGTCTACTTATTATACACCGAAAGGGGAAAATTTGTGAGATCATTCCCCCACCCCAACCCTCCCCCCTTGGGGGAGGGAGCAAGTTCCCCCTCCCTCTGGGAGGGGGTTAGGGGGAGGGCGTCTGTTCACAATGCCGCGCAATCTCCCCCACCACAGCATCAAACTCCTTGAGCACTTGCTTGTTCGTGAACCGCAGAACCGTATACCCCAAGGCCTCCAACTCTGCCTGGCGACGCCGATCCCGCTCAACCTGGAATGCGTGAACGTCGCCATCTACCTCAACAACAAGGCTGTACGCAAAGCAGCAGAAATCCACAATGTGCCGCTCGATGGGCTGCTGGCGACGAAACTTGACGCCGAGTTGTTTGCCCCGCAGGACGCGCCAGAGCTTGGCCTCTGCGGAGGTAGGATTCTTGCGCATCCTCCGCGCGTGGGCTACGAGGTGACGCGGTGTGCGTGGGTGTTTGTAGTACGTTCGTGGTTTTTGATCTTTTGCCATCTATCGCTCCCAATATTCCCCACCCCAGCCCTCCCCTCTTGGGGGAGAGAGCAGGTTCCCCCTCCCCTTGGGAGGGGTTAGGGGGAGGGGAATTTGTCTATCCCAAAAACCCTCCCCTACCCTCCCGCGTTGCTGCCTCTCCCTCGCCACTGCCTGAGCCGCCCGCGCAGCGAGTCCAACACCTTCTTGGTGAAAGGCAATCCGGCGATGGTTCCCAACACGGAACCGCCCAGTCCCACCCAGTCGATCTGCAAGCCAGAAAGCCCCAGCGTGGCGCGCGCCTCGATGGTCATGATGCGGCTCCAGACCGCTTCCTCGAACGGCCCCGGCAGGTCGGTCCCCGCATTCGGCTCCCAGCGCAGCGTCAGGTTGACCACGACGCGGTAGTCGCCGGCCTCGTCGGGCGAGACGGTCCAGCGCCAGACGTTGGGCTGGCCGGGGGTGAGGAGCTGCTTGTCGGGGCTGGCCGACTCCGCCTCCAGGCCGGCCGCGCTCAAAGAAGCGATGGCATAGCCCGTGTAGCCGGGGCGGACCACGGTCAGCGGGAGCGGCGTCGGTTCCAGCTCGTGGCCCTCGATCTCGGGTGTGGCGACGTAGCCGCCGTCGGGCGCCGGGATGAGCGAGAAGCGGATCACGTCGCTGTCGCCCACGCGCATTGAGGCGGGCCACTCTGTCTCGGCGATGCGCTCCTCGACCTCCGGCTCTGGGGACGGTGTAGGGCCGGGTGCAGGTGTGGGTGTCTCCTCCAATTCCGCTGTGGGAAGAGGTTCGGTAGCCTCGGGTTCTTCGGCGGGCTCCTCGGCTGGCGTCTCGACAGGCTCGGCCATTTGGGAGCTACCATAGCAGCACAACGAGATCAGCACCAGCAGCGTGAAAGCCAGGACTGGATACAGGGTATGCTGGCCCATGTCACATCACCCCCAGGTTCAGCCATCGGGACTCGGGCGTCGGCTCGACGAACGGGGTCTCGATAGGTACAGACTCTTGCTCCAACTCGCGCCGTACCTCCAGACGGGAGTAGACCACCAGGCAGAGCGAACACGAGATCAACACCAGGCCGATTACGGCCAATGCGATACGCCACCACCACTGCTTCATCGCTGCCTCCTTTCCGAGCAAATGCGTTGCACCTGACTATTTATTCGACTACCTCGTAAATCTTGACCCCTTGCGCATCGTACACCACCCGCAGCAATCCCTGGGCAGCCATCTGGTCGAACTTTGCCAGGCCCACCGGATCGTAGTAGGCTCGCTCGTACTCACCCACGTAAATGTAGCGCACGCCGTAGCGATCCAGAATCTCCTGCGCATAAGAGATGGCGGATTGTTCCAATCCGGGGGTGTTGTAACATTGGTTCACGTCGCTGCGCCGCCACTCGACCGTCTGGGCGGGGAGCATGATGCGCTGCTGCACCTGATGCCAGCGCCAGCCCACCACCGCCGGCAGGCCGGTGTAGATGGAGACGCGATTGGCCCACAGATATTCTCGGTGGCCCAGGCCCTCCATAATCACCGGCGACCCCTCGATATTGTCCTGCATCCAGCGGAGCGCCGCGTAATCGCCGCTCAACCGGATCTCGCGCTCGCCGCGCACAGGATCGCCATCCCGTATGACGCCATATTTCATAAACTCCATCCCGTCCAGCGTCAGCCCTGCCTGTTGCGACATGCGGTCAATGGCGCGGGCGCGGATGCCATAGGGGAGAAAGAGCGCGCCGCCAAAGATGAGCGCCGCCATCACACCCCACCAGAGCTTGCGGCCCGCGGTTTGCCAACGTCGTGCGCGCTCAACCACCCAGGCCAGGCTGACCGCGCTGGCAACGGCGAGCAGGATCCAGATCTGGAGATAGAATTTGAAGACGCTGTTCATACGGCCAATATCCCCCTTGACCGCGATGATCTCGACGACGAGGCTGAGCGCCATCGCCGTGCCCACCATAAACCACAACAACCGGCGACCGTTCGGCGTCTCTGGCAGCAGGACCAGGTACGCGGCAAAGCACCCTATCGGCATCGCTACCAACGCTACCTCGCACCCCAGGGAGATCAGGAACACGCCGACGATGAGCGAAGCAATGAGCAAACCGGCGAGCAGGGCGCGATACTGAGCAGCGTACTGCGAACTGCGTGTTTGTAAGGTTCTGCGAACCTCGATGAACAGGCGGGTCGCCAGAGGGAATAGCATGATCCCGTGAATCCAGAGATAGATGTTCACCGGCGTGTGCAAGCCCTTCCACAGCTCGACCGCGCCATATCCTTCAGCATAATTCTGGATATAGGGCAGGTAGAGCAGATTGGCCAGGCCGACGAGCGCGACTGCACGCCAGAGCAGGGATTTGAGACTGCTCTCCTTCTGCCACGCGCCCAGGATCAGGCCGAACACGCCCAACGCCAGATAGGTGGGATAGTCGCCCAGGTTGGTGGGGCGGATCGCGCCGATGACGATGCCGCCCAGGAGCAGGCTGAGCCAGCGAGGACGCGGGTCGCGCACCCAGTAGACGATCAGAGCCAGCGTCAGGAGCGTCAGCGGGAAGGCGATCATGTGGGCGTGCAGATCGGCGTAGAGGAAGGTGAAAGCCGGGAACTCGGCGATGGGATTGCCCGCCTCCTGGGGAATGATGCGAGTCGGGTGCCAGTACCAGGCATCGGGGCGTATGGATAACCTGGCACCGTGGACGATCACCTCCCACAGTCCGCGGAACATGGCGACGGTCTCGGGAAAGCCGGGGATCGTGCTGGGGAAGAGAGGTCTCCCCAGATCGATGAGGGACGAGCGGATCAGGTGCATCACGCCCAGGTTGCCCAGCACGACGGTAAAGACGAGCGCGACCACTCCCGCCAGCAGCGCGCCGCGCCTGTGGCCGCCAAAGAGGTTGTAGGCGACGGAAAAAGCCCCCACGCCGGTCAGCGCAAACAGCAGCGGCACGGCCAGGTTGTAGGCGATCTCGGGCAGCGTGCCGACCAGCTTGATCAGCGTGCCGACGATGACAAAGCCAAAGTAGTAATAGTTGATGGTGTTGCCGGAGAGCCAGGGGTTGTAAGGCGGGAACCAGGTCGACTTCATCACCGCGTTGAGGTAGGCAAGGTCCATCGGCTTTTCGCCGCCCTTGTGCGTGTGCCACAGGTCGGGATGCAGGAGCCGCACGCCGATCCAGGCCACGTACAACAGCAGAAAGAGTGCCTCCGTCGTCAGGATGAGCCGCCGTCGCCGGCGCCAGAAGCGACGCAGATCGCCCCACCGCGACCACCCCACCCCATTGGAGCGGTGGCCCCAACGGGACATTGCCCCACCGCTGATAAGCCCCAGTAAGAGCACCATGCGCACGATCGTCACGCGCGTGTTCGGCAGCGCGTGCAGGCTGGCCATCAGCCAGGTGAGGTAGGCGACGAGGAGCAGCCCCCCCACCCTCGCCAGCCCATAGCCCCGGTCGCGCAGGCGCGGGAGCGCGACGAAGAACAGCGGGAACGCCAGCCAACCCAGCAGGGTCACGACGATCCACCAGGCGACCGCCGCCAGCGCCGGGTAGCGATTGAGGAGGCCATCGCGATTGAACATCTCCGACCAGGTGCCGCCCGCCTGCTGCTCCTCCCAGATCTGGGGATCAAGTTTCAGAAGATTAGGAGCGTTCGTGGCGTCGACGGGCCGCAGGCCGCGCAGTGCCCGTTCTACATCAACCTTGCCCAGCGCCTCTTCCACAAGCTGAGGGGAGTAAGCGTCGGTCTTGCGAAAGATGAGCACGCGAGGATGATCATAGACGCTGAAAGCCTCCTCGGCCGGCGGGAGGTGAATATCGATTGACGAATCCTGGTAATACTCATACGGCAAGGCCGCGTCTGCTTCCATCAACGGGAAGGGATTTTCCTGATCGGGAAACTGGATCGGCCCCAGCCCCGGATAGGCAGCAAAGTCAGCCACCAACTCAAAGCCCAATTCTCCAGCAAAGAGCGCCCGGTAATACTCGACGGTCAGTGGGTAGCGAGCGGCGAGGCGCGGAATGGAGGCGTAGAGCCGGTTACTGCTGAGGATGACGTAATCCGCCGCCTCCAGCCAGGAAAAGAGCAGGAATCGCTTCTCCGGAGTGTCCTCGTTGTAGAGCTGCATCTCTATCTGGCGGTACGTCTTGCTATTGGGAATACGCAGCGGCATCGCGTCGTCCCAATGCTCATAGGTGATGGGCGCGCCAGCGGGGATGTGCTCGTTGATCCAATGAGAGGCAGCGATGCGCGTGATGGGCCGGGTGTAGATACGGGCAAAGGCCAATGCCCAGAGAAACGTGCCCGCGCAGACGAGCGCGAGGGTCAGAAAAGCCAATCGCCGCAGCCACTTTCGCTGCGCCGCCCACCGGATCAGTTGCCACAGCCCATAAGCGCCGAACAGGACGAGGACATAGTAGGTTGGCAACACATAGCGCATCGTCTTGAACCATAGAGTGGACTGATAGAGAAAGAAACCCGTCCCCCAGGCCCAGGGGATGAGATGGCGCTTGCGACTACCGCGCAGGAGTTCCACGCCCGCCAAGGCCCATCCGGCCCAGCTTGCCACTCCCAGGGGAATGCCCAATCCCCACACGACCATGTTGACCCACGAGAAGACGACAGGGGTGCGATTGGTCCACTGGCGAGCGTAGGGAATGTCCCCCTCTCCCTCGTTCGTCAAAGCGCGGATGTCTCCCATATCCTCGACCCACTGCTCGTTTGGGAGCAGGCCGAAAAATCCCGGCCCCTGGAATGCATAGGGCTGGGTCATGCGAAAAGCCAGGAATGCGGCGAGGGCGGCAAGGCACAAGCGTAAAAATAACCCTTCCAACCGTCGCCCCCTGTCTTTCAGAGCATGGAGCAGTCGGTACAATCCTGCTAGCCCCACGACGAGCACGGTCGGCCAGACGCTGATCTTGCAGGCCATCGAAAACCCGCTCGCCAATCCAGCGAGCACAAAATCGCCCGTTCCTCCCCCCCTTACGTCCCCCCCATTGGGGGGGAAAGAGAGGGGGGGAAAGGCGGCGCGCACGGAGAAGTAAAGTGTGACGACGACAAAGAAGTGGGCCAGGTTATCCACGGCAAAGAAATGGGAATGCTGGATGGGAAACACGGCGAACGTTCCCAGGAGGACGGCCAGCAGCCCCACGGTTGCGCCGTAGAGCCGCCGCCCGATCAGGAACAGGAAAAACAGAGCGCCCACGTCGGCCAGCGCCGAGAGCAACCGGCCCATCAAGTGTACATTGTCGTAGGAGGTAAACGTGCCTGGGCTGCATCCTTCGTCGGCGTCCAGGAGCAGACGCGCCGCGCCCTTTGTGAACAGCGTCGCATCCTCAGCCTCAACACAGATCGTGTCGGCCCACTCGGCCATGTAGCGCACGGCAAAGAGCGGCAGTGTGCCGTAGAAAAAGTCGTTGTATCCCTGATTGTACGGATTGAGCGGCGAGTTGGCGGTGTCCAGGTAGAGGGCCAGGCTATCGGGCGATCTCACCGCGCTGGCGACCATGGTCAGAAACCGCTCGTCGGGGTGCAGGTGGGCGCCCTGATCCCAATCCAACCCGCCGACGGTGCGGAAGCCAAACGCCACAGCCAATAGAACCAACAAGAATGCGGACGCGAAGCGTCTCGACGAGGAATAGGTTTGTTCGGGCCGATTCATGGCCGCCTCCACACAGTGCGCGCATGCGCGCATAATCCAAAACATGCCAGCACGCAAACCAGTATCCATCCGATCTCTAGGAGATTGAGGGTGAAGGAAACGTCGATCGCTCCGAGTCCGTGCTGAGCGTGCTCCACGTCGATCTTGCCCAATATTTCGACCACGCGCCGAAGAGCATAGTCCTCCGTCTTGCGAAAGATGAGCACGCGCGGGTGATCATAGACGCTGAAAGGCTCCTCGGCCGGCGGGAGATGAACCTCGATCGGCGCATCCTGCCGGTAGGCGTAATCCGCCTCCACCAAAGGAAAGGGATTCTCCTGGTCAGGAAACTGGAATGGCCCTAACGCCGGAAAAGAAGTGAAATCAGCCGCCAGGTCAAAGCCCAGTTCCCCGGCAAAGAGCGCCCGGTAGTATTCGGTCGTCAGAGGATGGCGGGTCGGCAGGCGCGGGATCGAGGCATAGAGCCGGTTGCTGCCGATGATGATATAATCCACCTGGTCGAGCCAATTATACAATTGCATCAGTTTATTTGGTTTGTCCTCATCATAGAACTGCATCTCAAGCTCGTTGTACATCTCGCTGGGATCGTACCCATCCATCTTTAGCGGCGGCGACCAGTCCCAGTGTTCCTGGCCGAGCGTTGAGCCTATGGGAATGTTAGCATAAATCCAGCGAGAGGCAACCAGGCGGGTGTGAGAACGGAGATAGATGGAAAAGAACGCGCCAGCCCAGAAAAGCGTCCCCGCGACAACCAGGGCAACGATAGCAAATCCCGCACGACGCCGCCAGCGAGAGGATGCACAGCAAATTCGGACGAGTAAGTAAGCAGCCAGCAGAACAAACATCGGGCACAGAAACAGGATGTAGCGCACAGACTTGACCCAGCGGCAGGACATGTAGAGAAACATGACCGTGGCCCAACCCCACAAAATGAGATGGACGAACCGTCCGCGAAACAACTCGATGCCCGCCACTGCCCAGCCGATCCAGGCAGACAGACCCAATGGAAGCCCCATCCCCCAGATCACCATGTTGCCCCAGGAAAACAGAATCGGCGCTCGATGTGCCCACTGCCGGCCCGATGGCATGTCCAATACGCCGCTCTGCACGACGCGAATCTGGTACAGCCGATTGAGCCAGCCCGGGCTAAATCGCACACCGAAAAAGCCCGGCCCCTCAAACGCATACGGTTGGGCGATGCGAAAGGCGATCAAGGAAAGCAAGCCGGCCAGACAGAGACGGAGGAACAGGGAGCCTAATGCGTGAGGCGTGAGGCGTGAGGCGTGATCGGCAGAGATGATTCGGGATACGGCGGCCAGCACGACGAGTAGAGCGGCCAGGGCTGCATTGATCTTGCAGGCTGCGGCCAGGCCGGTCGCCAGCCCTGCCAGCCCAAAATCGAACCAGCTTTCCGATTGGCTGGCCCGCGCCGAAAAGTAGGCGACCAGCGTGGTGAAGAAGCACATCATACTGTCCACGGTGAAAAAGTGAGCCTGCTGGATCGAAAGCACCGTCAGCGCCCACAGCCCGGCGGCCAGTAGCCCCGTGGCCCGGTCGTACAGACGGCGGCCGATCAAATAGATCAGGCACAGGGTTCCCAGATCGGCCAGCGCCGAGAAAGCCCGACCGACGAGCGCGCTGTAGATGCTGGTAAACGTACCTGGACTGCACCGGGCGATCTTGAACCCGATCAACAGCGACGCTATAGCTCTGCCTAGCCTGTCGGGCGGTTCATCACAAGCATGGTTCAGCCACTCGGCTGTCATACGGGTGAGAAAAAGCGGCAGTGTGCCGTAACTGTACGTTTTGCCGCTGTTGCGAACGTTGAGCGACGAATTATGCGTGTCAAAGTAGAGCGAAAAGCGATCCGGCATTCTGATAGCCGCGAGAGTCTGCTGCATGTGCGCCTCATCGGGGTGAATCCACTCTCCTTCGTCCCAGTTCAGGTTCGTGAAGCGCAAATACCCTCCCACCAGCAGAATGGCGAGGAGCACGCCCAGGGACGTCGCCGCTTTCCATCTCTCGCTCTTTTGCTTTACATCCATCTGCGAGTCTCCGAGCGACTCAGGGAGTGAATTCCAATCCAATCACCTGCTTGGCCGAGTCAACGTGCGCCTGCACCGTGCCCGCGCCTAGTTGTGCGCGCAGTCGTGGCAACACGACACCGGCATTCTGCGGCAGGAAAAAGACGTGGCAAACGTCATCACACAGAGCGCAAAAGTCGGCGGATTCAGCCTCGGTGGTTTGTAGCATATGGTACTCGACGCCCAGGTCGAATCCCAGATCAAAGTCGTCGAGTCCCCACGTCCTGTACCCGGGCTTGTGCGATTCATCCAGCACGACGATTATGTCGGCCCCCTCTCCCAATTCACGCGCTCTCCAGAATATCACGTTATCCAGGTTGGGCCGGTATTGCTGAGGCATCTCTAAAAAATAAGCTTGCAGGCCGGATATGGCCAACACCGCGGTTATCACCACACCCGCCCAGTCGGCCCATCGAGAAGGCACGATATGTCGCAACAGGCCACTCAGCAACCAGATCCCCACTGCCGCCAGCACAGCGATCGCGGGGATGATCACCGCTAGATGTGCCGTGCGCGGCGGAAATGAGTCAAGTCCACTCAACAAAAGAGCACCCAACACCACCCACGCGATCCACAACATGGCGCGCCACTGTCGACTCCGGCTCAGCATCCAGGCCAGCCCGGCGAGGAAAAAGATCACGCCCGGCCCTGCCAGCGGCCCCACGACGTAATGCTCTCTGGCCACACCGTCTGTTATTATGGATAACGTTGTGCGCAGTATCCCACGTTCGACCAGAAGCGTGTACAGGCGCGGCTCGAAGAAAATCTTTTCCCGGCCCGCCTCCCGTAGCGGATACAGGCGCGTGATCTCACCGAGGGAAAATATCGATTCCCCATAAAAAGCATTCCCAAAAAAGCTCTCCGCCGCTTTCCAGCCCAGTTGTTTGCCGCCCAGCGCGCCGCCAAGCACGAACGGGCCGGCTGCCAGAAGCCAGCCGATCACCAGGACGATGAACAGATTGAACACGAAGCGACGCGACGATTTTCGAGTGATGAACAGAAACGACAGGAGAAACAACGCCAGGATCAGGCCCACGTGCCCGGACGAGTAGGTGAGGCATGCCATCCCACAAGCCACCCCGGCCAGGTAGGCGAACAGGCGGCTCTGTTTCTGCACCGACTCGACGAGCAGCCACAGCCCCAACGTGATCGGAAAAAGCGGCTGGATGCAGTGAAAGCCGATGCGCGCGTACGCCAGGAAAAAGGGCATGCCGATCATCAGCGCCGTCGCCGACCAGGCCACGCGCTCTCCCAACAGCGTTCGCGTCAGGAAGAAAAGCGGTACGAGGGTGAGCACGCCCGCAACCACCGACCCCAAACGCCAGCTCCACAGCGTGTGCCCGAACAACCTCAACCAGAAGCCCTGGTAGATCGAGACCGTGATGGGGAAGGCGTGATATACGCCCAGATCGAAGGGGTTGATCTGCAAGCCATTCGCCAGATCGCGCGCCCACCACCAGAATGCTCCCTCGTCGCCCCAGAAGCTGTTGGGCACGTCGTCCAGGCGATAGAGCGTCACGCCGAACGCGATCGCCAGCGCCAGCAGCACCAGCCCCATAGTGGCGGCCATGCGGCGGCGTGGGCCGTCACACGACGCCGTGGCCCCTACGGGGCGCCGCCAGATGCGACGATCCACACGACGGGAAAGATGAGATACGCCTCGCTCGCGGTCCACGCGCCACCAGCAGATCGCCAACAAACCCATCGCCGCCAGCCACAGCGGGATGACAGAGGGGCTGGTGGAACTCACCGCCGAAGCGCGCACCACGCCCAGCCAGAGCGCGCCGCCGACGAGCGCCAGCACGAGCCAACGCCGAGAGAGACGCGCGCTCGCCGCAGTCGGTGGGAGGATTGCCAAGGAGGGAGTACCGGGCAACTTGTTTACTCCAGCCCGAGCCCAGCCGATGAGAACCATCCCGATCAACGATACCAACAGCCCAGAGAACCAGACTCCCGCCAGAATGGGCACATCCACGTGCAGGTCCGCCAGACGAGGTTGCAGCCAGCCATCCAGCGTCTTTAGCACGCCGGGCAACTCGTCCAGACCCAGTATCGACAGGCCGGTCGCCAACAGCAACCATCCGCCGATGGCGAGGGGGATGACGTACCCAGGCCGAACCGTTGGTATCGTCCAACGCGGCCATGGAATGAGCCTGATCAATACCACCGCTCCTCCTGCCCACAATGGCAATGCGATCAGGAATCCCAGCGGCGGAGGTATCAACAAGGCGATCAACAGAGCCAGGCTATTCAACCCGATCAACGTCGCGAGCAGGGGCCGACCGATCCTTTGCAGGAAAGAGTGGCGCAGCGCCGCGCCCAGCATTCGTAATGCAGAACGGAGCAACGCTCGACTGCGCTCAGGTGCCGGACCTGCGCGTTGCCAGGCCCACGCGAGCAGCAACACCGCGACAGCGTAAAATAGGACGGCGTCCCAGACATAGATGGGCCGGTAAAGCAGGTAATAGTGTCCCAGCCCGGCCAGGGCCAGTGCCAAAGCCGTGAGTGTTAGTAGGACGGTTCGCCTGGTCATGTCTCACTCTCTCCGTGTGGGACGCGAACCTTCAAACAGATATTCATTGCCGGTAGTTCATGCTTGGATTTTTCCTCTACGAGATCGTTCAAACGATCCACCCAGTCGAAAAACCACAGCCCCACGTTTATCGGGTTGAATCGGCCTCCGACTTGTCCATTCAAGCGATAGCGCGAAACTGCCTGCTCCATTCGCTCCGGTAACCATCCCGCCTCCAGCAGCGGTTTTCCCAGACCGTATACCAGGTTGTGGCTGAAAGGGAAGCAGTAGTGAACCAATCGTTTCGTCTCCTCGACGTAAAGTCCCTCCCCCTCGACCAACGCCAGCAGGCCATCGAGCGTGTACAATCGGACGTGGTCGGCCCAGATGCCTGCCAACGGCCCCCGGGCAATGTGTGTGTTCAGCAGCATCTCTAACGTTTTGTTGATCGGATCCCACCAGAAAGGATAATTGGCATTGGGGACGCTGATGGCGATTCGTCCTCCGGGTTGCGTCACCCGCACGACCTCTGCCAGTCCCGCCCGGTCGTCCGGCAGATGCTCCAATACCTCGGCCAGAATCACCTTGTCGAATGAGTTATCGGCAAAAGGCAGATGGTAGAGATCGCCATTGAGCAAATGGATGGCGCGATCGGCCAGTTGCTCGCGAGCGACGCGGAGATGCCGATATTCCAACTCTACGCCGACCAATGTACAATCGCTCACCGCCCGCAGATAATTCAGCATAAACCCCCGACCACATCCCCCGTCGAGCACCCGCTCCTGGGGTGTGGGATCCAGCCAGCGCAGGAAGAGCTTGACCCGACGCTTGTAGGTCATATCCGCCTCGTTGGCCACCAGTCGGGATAGTTGCTCGTCGTCGATCATGAGCTTGCCAGTTCTGCCAGGAGCGCCTCGTACTGATCCAACGTCCGCTGCACATTGAACACACTGGCGACCTGTTCCCGCGTCTTGCGATAGGGAGTGCTATCATCCAGCACGCGGAGGATCCCCTCGGCCAGCGCCTTTTCGTCGCGGGCTGGCACGATCAAGCCCATCCCCGAAACCTTGACCGCTTCCCGCGCGCCGGGAATATCGGTGCACACGACCGGCGTGCCGCAGAACATGGCCTCGATCTGCGTGCTGGGGAAACAATCGCTGCGGCTAGGGAGCACAAACACGTCGCACATCCGGTAAAAGTCCGCCATTTTCTGTCGATCGAGAATCAGGCCCAGAAAGATCACGCGATCGTCGTAGCCTTCCAGCAATCCGGCGCACCGTCCATAGAAATTCTCGTAAACTGGAAAATCCCCCGCGTAGACGAACCGGGCGTCAGGGCGGACATCGAGCACGTGGGGAACCGCCCGGAACAAATAGTCGAATCCTTTCTCCTCGACGAAGCGACCGGCGAAACCGATCAAGGGGGTGTCACTCAGGCCGAGTTCGTCGCGCCAGGCCGCGACTGCCTCCGGATCCGGCTCAGGGATGACGATGGGCGGGTAGATGTAGGCCATCTTGTGCAGGAATGGACGGAGGAAGCTGGAGTTGCGGGCATAATCCTCGCTGTGAATGGAGATCCACGCCGACATCTTTTCCGCCTGGATCATCATCCACGTCACCGCCCACTCGATGATGCGGTTGAGCAATCCCGACGGCATCACCAGATCGCCGTGATGGGTAAAGAGGACTTTGCGACCGGCCAGCAAAGCGAGCAGCGTCACCAGCCAGGACTCCATCAGAGGCGTGTGAATCTGGACCACGTCGTGGGCGTGCATCAAGCGATACGCCACGAGCGGAAACGAGGGCGAGACCGCGCCCCGGCTGATCTGCATCAATTTAGGCAGCCGAACAATGCGCACTCCGCGATGCACCTTTTCGCGGCTCAACGTCGGTTCGTGGCGCGAGGCGAGCACCGTCACCTGATGTCCTCGTTCGACCAACCCCTCGGCCAGCCGTTGGGCGTAGGCGGTCAGACCCGTCCAGTGAGGGTAATAATAGGTGAGAATCGAAAGAATCTTCATTGAATCACATTCACTCTTCCAGATGAGTTACTGTTGCAACGCTGGACCGCAGTTGGCCGAACGAGAGATTCTGTTGCAGCAAACCGATCAGCCCTAGCAAGCACACGACGACGTATTGGAACGCGTGCAAAGCAAAAGCGGTCACGACCGCGGCTTCTTCCGACACGCCAAAGGGCAATTGCAACGCATACCTGGCGACGGAGTGGTAGACCCCCACCGCCCCAGGCGACGAAGGGAGCGCCATCCCCAACCCCGTGGCGCAGGTGAGAAAACTCGCCGCCGCCAAGGATGGCCGGTCGAGAAAAGCTCGCAGCATGGCAAAATTGTATCCGACGACGAGCGCCCAGATCACCACCGACCACGCTGCCAGGCCAACCACGTCTCGGGCCGAGCGCAGCGCCGACAATCCTTCCAGCAGTCCCCCCAGCGTTTCTGTCCAGCGGACCTGATCGACGCGCAGTAGTGGTATCCGTGTCAGGCTCCAGTGCAACGCTCGCCGCCCCCAATCCGGTCGCTGCGCCAGCGCTGCCAACACCCCCAGTGTCGCTAGCGCCACGATCCCGGCGAACATACCCGTCTTTCGTATCCATCCGGCAGAAGGGACAAACGGGAGCGTCACTGCCAACAACAGAACGACGGTCAGCATATCCAGCACGCGCTCGACGACGACCGTGGAAAGCGCCGCGCTGGTTTTGACATCGTGCTTGAGCCCGATCACGATCGCTCGAGCCGGATCTCCGAGACGGAAGGGCAACACATTGCTGACCAGATAGCCGACGTTGACCACGGCAAAGACATCGGCCAGGCCCACTTTCGATCCCAGCAGAATACGCCAGCGGATCGCGCGCGCCGCCAGATAAGCCAGGAACGCCCCGCCGGCCGGGAACAAATAGCGCCAATCAGCCTGATGTAGCGCCACGCCTGCCTGATCCCACTCGACACCAGCAAGGGCCAAGGCAAGGCAGATCAAGCTGATTAAAACACCGATCCAAAATCGCCGCCTATGCACAGCAAGCGATTATACCATAGAAGACCACGCTCGCAACGATTGAGCGGGGACGCTCGATGAATGGGTATAATTCAGAACTCTGGGGGACAGGTTTCTTTTTTCTCCAGACTGTATCTTTGCAATAAAACGGGGCTATGTAGCCGAGGTTTCCATACCTCGCGGGCCTGCGCGCTATGGAAAGCGCGGCTACG
>DAOTUB010000151.1:0-14567 GCA_034437455.1 Anaerolineae bacterium
TTTGGCTAAATTGTCAAGGTGCCATTGTCGAATATGTCAAGAGTGTTCCTCACTTGACCCAGAACCAACTCGCGTCCTAACTTTGGCCGCTGAGGCGGCCTCGTATCCACTAGAATCGAACAGTGTCAAAAGCAGCTTTTTACCCCCAAATTCACGCTTTTGGGGAAGTTACTCTCAAACCATTTGTCCAAAGTCCAAAATATACAAGCAGAGGAGAAGAACAATGGTCACAGTAATGGAACGGCCCATACTCGACAAGGTTCAGGCTTTTGTACGTCAGGCTCAATTAGCCAGTATTGCTCAGAAGAACCTGGAAATCACGCCCGACGTGGCTGGCGCGCTCGCCGACTACTTGCGTGAGGCGTTGGCAGTTACCGAAGACCAGGCTTGGTTCTGGACGGAGGAGTGGCAAGCTGGCGAGCGCGAAGCGGAGGCCGACCTGACCGCTGGACGCTACGAAACCTTTGACACGATGGAGGAACTGATCGACGACCTGGGTTGGCCGCGATGAGATATGTCCGCACAAGACGGTTCAAAAAAGCCGCTGCCAGGTTGCCGAGCGAGATTCAGGAAAAAGCTGCTAAAGCGTTTATGCTATTCAAGGATAATCCGCGGGTATCTTCTCAATAACTTGGGGTGAATCTGTTCGTAGTGCGCACTTCAGTGCGCTTTTAGGGGCGCTGAAGCGCCTACTACGAACAAGCCCCCGGTTTATTGAGAAGATACATCCGCGGCATCCTTCGTTGGGAGTGAAACGTGTCCAAGGTGTGCCAGGTGTATGGGAAGGGCGCATTGACTTGAACTATCGGTTCACATTTCACTATGAGAGCGATGTGTGTGTATTTCGGAATGTCGGCCCGCACGTGATCGTCGAACGCGAGCCGTAGGGTAGGTATGTTGCATCAAGTCTCTCGCACAGCCCATGATGGGATCGAGCGCATCGTCTACACGCCAGAAACACGACGCTTTCAAACTCCGATCCTGATGCTGCATGGCATGTGGCACGGAGCGTGGTGTTGGCGATATTGGCAGGAGCTTTTTGTAGCGTGGGGATGGGAGACTCACGCCTTCAGCCTGCCGGGGCATGGCGAGTCGCCCACGCAACGCCCGATCCGTTGGTGCACGCTGGGTTATTATCTCGAGTGTCTCAAGGCAGAGATCGAGCGGTTTACAAAGCCGCCCATCCTGATGGGACACAGCATGGGCGGCGCATTGGCGCAATGGGTTCTGAAACACGCGGGCGACCTGCCAGCCGCCGTGCTGGTCGCGTCCTGGACGGCTCACAATATGCTGTGGTCGGTGTTCAAGTTCGCTGCTCTCGATCCCGTGGGATTCCTGCTCAGCGCGCTGACGCTGACGACTACGCCGACGGTGCGCAGTCCACGCCACGCGGCCAGGATGCTGATCACAGAGGGCGCTGTGTATTCCCCGCAGGAGTTGCACGCCAGCCTGGGCCCCGAGTCTTTGTGGGTCTTGTTGCAATACAATCCCTTGCTCTGGTCGCCGGTCTCGCGCGCGCAGACGCCGCTGCTTTGGCTGGCAGGCGACAACGATGCGGTCATCAGCGAGGCGGAGCAGCGGCGCTCAGCTTTTCATTATGGCGCTGAATACGTCGTCATCGAGGGCGCGGGGCACGATCTGATGATAGAGTGCGAGTTCGAGAAGACGGCGGAGACGATCCACAACTGGTTGGTCGAGCAGGGATTCGAGTGAGCGTGAATGGCCGAGTGGGGCGGAAATTTCTCGATATGGTGATTAGAGGGTATAATAAGAGGCAGCAGGCGCTGACCAAACAGGCTCGTGTGTCATTGAGAGCGCCATGAGGCGGATGCTATCATGAGAGGGAAGCCAAACCGCAGAATCAGCTTTGCACATTGGTGGATCGAGCAGAACAGCCGGGTGCGGTTCATTGTGATGGCATTATTTGTGCTCGCCATCGTCCTTTGTGGCGTGGGGATATTGATCGCGGGTATGTCACTTATGCCGGATTCAACGCCGTCGGATACTCCCACGCCAACTTTGGAGCCAACGACTGTCGCGCCGACAACTCCCACAGCACCAGCGTCCACGCCAGAGCCTACCGATACCCCCGGGCCAACCGAAACGCCGACCATCCCACCGACCGAGACACCGACTCTGGAGCCTACGCCGGAACCTACGTCCACTCCTACTCCCACTCCGCCGCCCGATCCCCAGGGCGACGTGGGCGTTTACGGAAGCGGGGAGCCGGTCGAAGACCCTCCCGCTGGCCTGGACATCCGCGCGGCCAGCCCTGACTCTGACCTGCGAGTGGCGCTTCAGCCTGGCGAGGGGGCGCCGTCGGAATTAGCCGAATGGGTCGCCGAAGGCGAGATACTGTTGTGGATCGCTCTCCACGAGCCGATCCCTGACCCGCCGACACAGTATACGGAGTGGCTCTTTGCGCTCGATCTGGACGGCGACCTGGAGACGGGCCGACCGCCCGGTGTAGCCCGCATCAACCCGGACCTGGGGATGGAGGCGGCCATCGGCGTGTACTATAACCCTTCCAGCGAAGGGTATATGGCCTATCTTCTGGTTTGGGACCCGGAGCAGGGAGGTCTGACGCCGCAGGTTGGCTCAGTTCGTTTCACCCTGGACGAGTCTCGCACGCTGCTCGGGCTGGCTATGCCGCTGGAGACCCTCACGCAGACCGTGGCGCAGATCGCCGACGTGACCGTCGCGCCCGAAGCGGTCAAGGGCCGCGCGGCGGCGCTCTCTGACGTGGCGGGACTGCGGGTGATCGATTTCTATCCCGATCGGCCTGATTAAAGTCTCGATAGCTCTCTTGTTCGTGGTGGCGACTTGAGTCGTTGGTTGGCGGTCAAAACGACTAAAGTCGTTACTACGAACCTCATAATGAGAAATGTCCCATCCTATCCTTGAACGGCCTGAAATTCTGTGGGTGCTCTTCCATCCTCGGCGCGATTATGGGAGTGTGCCTCCTGCGGGCGTGAGTCTGGTCGCTGTGGAGGTGGAGCCGGAGCCGGACGTCGTTGTTGGTGGATGGTTGTACCCTGCCGCTGACCAATCCCCGGCCATTCTGTATTTTCACGGCAACGGCGAGATCGCCGCCGATTACGACGGCATCGCGCCCTTGTACACCCGGCTGGGGATCACGCTGCTGGTGATGGATTATCGTGGCTATGGGAGGAGCGATGGCACGCCCACGGCCAGTAACCTCCTCGCCGACGCGGTGGCGGTGTTCGATGACGTGGGCCGCATCTTTGCCGAGAATGGGTTAGCCCCGGTGCAGCTCTATGTGATGGGACGCTCGTTGGGGAGCGCGTCGGCCATCGAAGTGGCGCTGCACGCGGGAGAGGAACTGGCTGGGCTGATCGTCGAGAGCGGTTTTGCGGACACCTTTGCGCTCCTGGAGCGCGTGGGCGGATCCATTCAGGGTCTGGGTGGCCTGGACGAAGAGCGGGATGGGTTCGGAAACCCGTCCAAGATGAGCCGCATCAAGACGCGCACTCTGGTCATCCACGGCCAGAACGACGTGCTGATCCCGGCGTCGGATGGACGCGAACTCTACCGCTGTAGCGCGGCTCCCGACAAACGATTGGTGCTGATCCCCGGTGCAGGCCACAACGATCTGATGATGGTGGGGATGGCCCAGTACTTTGAGGCGATCCGGGCTTTTTTGTACGTATGACGCCCTAAAGGAACCGCAGTGCCAAATTGACGGGCTGGCGATATTTGAGCTTGCCGTACCACAGGCACAGCGGGAACAGAATCAGCAGGCCCAACAGCCAGTAGGGGTACATCTTGGGGATGCTGGTGCCATGCGGCGTCAACAGGCTGAAGGTGATACTGGGCGGATACTTGACCGGGTTGAGAAAAGCGATCCACCCTTTTCCCGTTTGCGGGCGGATGTTGCCAAAGCCATCGAGGGTTCCGAGCGCGATAAAGGTCAGGAGAAAAGCGGCTCCAAACTTGATCGCCCGCTCGAACGCTTTCCTGGGATCGTCCGCCAGCCAGTGCCCAAAGCACATGCCAAACGTGACCAGTTCCAGCCAGGGGAGGATCGGATAATTACTCCACAGTTCGAGGTTCCCACCGGGGGTCAGCAGCAGACGGTTGAGCGGTGAGAGCGCCTGATTCCACTGGTTGGGTCCGGGGACCAGTAGTTCGATGCCCAGGACGAGCACGACGGTCAACGCCAGCAGATATTTTGGATCGAGCCGCAGCAGCAGGCTGCCCAGGATCATCGTACCGCCCAGCGCGAATAGCACGCCGATGTAAATCTCCAATCCCCAGCCGCCTGGAGAAAGCTCCCAGGCGCGGTTGACGATCAGCAATTGCAGCGCGATCAATAGCTCTCCACGAATCAAAAGATGTCCGATGATGGCCCACTCGCTCCAGCCCTGCTTGCGACGCGAGTTGGCGAACAACAGCATGCCGGCGCCCATCAAGAAAAAGAAACCCGGCGCGCACAGGTGAGTTACAAATCGGGTGAGAAAGGTGAGCGTGTCGTGATAGTGGGGAAACGGACCGCCCCAATACTCGCCGGGCTAGCGCGCTATGGAAAGCGCGGCTACTGACAGGACAATTTTTAGTATCTTCTCAAAAAGTCGGGGGATGTAGCCGAGGTTTCCATACCTCGCCGGGCTAGCGCGCTATGGAAAGCGCGGCTACGGTACAATTGCCCCGAATTATTGAGAAGATACACTCTCCTTTATTCTGAGGTGAGCGCGATCACTACGGCTCTGTATCCTGGTCAGTGAGCGGTAACTCGATCACAAAACGACTGCCCGCGCCCCGCTCGCTCTCGACGGCGACGTGCCCGCCGTGGGCCTGGACGATACTGCGCACAATCGCCAACCCCAGGCCACTCCCCTCGACGCCGTTGTCAGGCCCGCGGTAGAAGCGCTCAAAGATGCGTTGTCGGTCGGCTGGGGCGATGCCGGGGCCGCTGTCTTGCACCCAGAGTCGCACGTTCTCATCGGCCCGCTCTGCGCCAATCTCCACCTGTCCGCCTGGAAGAGTGAACTTTAGCGCGTTGTCCAGGGGATTCGACAGCACCAACTCGATCCGCGCGCGGTCGCAATCGACTTGCAGCGGCGCCGAAGGCTCTTGGATCGAAAGCGCGAGGTTTTTCTCCTGCGCCAACGGTTTGAAGGCCGCCGCCGCTGTTCCGATCAACTCTCCCACGTCGTGGCCGCTCACATCGAGAGCGATCAGGCCGGCTTCGATGCGAGATAGATCGAGCAGGTTGTGTGTGATCCACTCCAGCCGGTCCAGTTGAATCTGGCTTTCGGCCAGGAATTCGGCGCGGGCTGCGGCGTCATCGGCTGCCGATCCCTGCAAAAGCTCGTTGAAATTCTTGAGCGCCGTGAGCGGTGTGCGCAGCTCGTGCGAGGCGTCGGCGATAAAGCGGCGCAGGCTGTCCCGTTCGGCGGCCAGTTCCGCAAAACTGGCCTCCAACCGCTCGGCCATCTGGTTGAACTGCCGGGCCAGTTGCCCGATCTCATCCTTACCGCGCGCGGGAGCGCGGATCGATAGGTCGCCGCCGCTCATCTGGCCCGCGGCGGCGGTCAGGCTGCGCAGCGGCGCGGTCAGGTCCCGGCTCACCAGCAGGCCGACGATCGCGGCGAGCAGGAAGGCTCGCCGGGCCGTCGTCAGTGCTTCTGCACCAAAGCTCGGTCCTTTGCTCAGTTCCACATACCCTATCGGCTCGTCCGCGTCGCCGATAGGTGTGGTGACAGAGTGCTCTGGATGGAACTTGGTGTGTTCCTCCGAGATTTTCTCCAGCGACACAGATGCGGTCACCGGAAAGGTCGTCCTTTCCAACTCTTGCCTGGTCTCAAAGATAAAGCGGCTTCCCCACGGGCTTTCTTTTACGTGTACAACCACAACCTCTGTGCTGGGAGGAAGTTGTTCAAAAAGGATGTCAAGATGTTCGTCCGGAGCAATTTCTGGAAAGGGAGGCTGGCCGAATGGCAGGATCATGATCGGAGTTCGGATCGATACCTCTCTTCGATAGAAACCCTTGCCCGGCACAATCCATACCAGCTCGCCCGCGCCGGTAGGATCCCCAGAATCGGCCAGCACGTGTCGGTGATCGTTGAGAATCCGCACCTGGACGTCTCCCAGGAAGGAGGATGTGTGGGCGAGTTCGTCTAACTCCGCGTGGCGCACGAGCGACTGCATCAGGGGCAACGCCTGTTCCGCCACAGCTCGGGCGTTTTCCGTCAGGGAGCTTTGCTCTTGCTCTCTCACGTATCGCTTGATCGTATCTTCTCAATAAACCGGGGGCTTGTTCGTAGTAGGCGCTTCAGCGCCCCTAAAAGCGCACTGAAGTGCGCACTACGAACAGATTCACCCCAAGTTATTGAGAAGATACGCTTGATCAATGAAAGAGCCAATACTCCGACCAGGCTCACCGTCAAGAGGGTCAGGAGTACGTAACTTGCCACCAGTCGCCATCGAATGGAACGAAACATTGTGTATTTACCTGCCAAAGAGATCGGGCGGCAGACAGGGGATCTCCTTGCCTACCATCTATTTTTGCGTCATTCCGAGCGACCGAAGGGAGCCGAGGAATCTCCTGTTGTTGAGCATAGATTTCTCGACTCCACTCCGCTGCGCTCCGTTCCGCTCGGAATGACGGGATAATCTTAAATACTTTCTCCACAGCAGTCGCCGTCGTCAAAATGATCGGGCGGAAAATGGAATTCAAAATGCTCAGGGATGACCTCGAGATCGAAGGGAGGTTCATCGTCGAACGGCCCTTCAAAGTGGAACTCGAATTCCTTTTCCATCTCACCGGGCCACTCGTCCCCTCCGAAATGGCGCTGCATCCGGAAAAAGCCGCCGATGTGCACGCCCAGGTAGGCTTTGTCTTTCTCATCGGGGTGCTCGGCCAGCGTGACCTCGGCCTCGCGTTCCTCTTTTTCCTCGCCAGGCTGAGAGATGGTCAATGTGACCCGGTTGCCTGGTTTCTGATCGGCGATGGCGTCGATCAGATCATCTGGTCCTTCGACCGGGGCGCCCTCGATGGCCGTGATCAGATCGCCCTCGTTCAAACCGGCCGCCGCTGCCGGGCTGTCGGGTGTTACTTCGACGATCACCGTCCCAGGGGTGACTGTGTGAATCATCCCCCTCCGCTCTGGGATGGGCATGCCGGCGCAGGGAACGATGCCCAAGTAGGCCCTACCATCTCGGTCGCTCGTCGTCGCCGTGCAGAACCGTCAGTTCCACCTCGTTGCCTTCCTCGTGGTCCCTGAGGACACGCATCAACTCGACCACGTCGTCCACCGCTTCGCCGTCGATCGCCAGCAAGATGTCGCCCCGCTCCACGCCTGCCTCGGCTGCCGGCCCGTCGGATGCTACCGCAGCGACGACGATGCCCGGCTCCGTTTCGAACGGCTGCTCGCTATCCGATGGGAAACTGAACGTGATCGAGTCTTTGGTCCGCGTCATCGCATAGACAATGCCGCCGCCGACGACTGCGCCCACGCCGAGCACCAACGACAGCACAACCAACGCCCCTACGATTTTCAAGATCCGTCTGTCCATTTGAGATATACCTCCTTTGAATAGATTTGGATGCATTGTAGCAGAGGATGGTTGCGCCATCATTGTGATTTTGTTAAGGTTTCGCAATAAGCGTGATTTGTGATCCTTGATGCGTGATTCACGTTTTATGCGTCAAGTTTCACCTTTCAAATTTGTAGCCCACACCACGCACCGTCGCCAGCCAGCGCGGATTCGAGGGATCGTCTTCCAGCTTTTTTCGCAGGTGGCGGATGTGCACGTCTACCGTGCGGTCGCTGCCGACGTCGCTGGCGTACCCCCATACTGCCTCGATCAACTCATCCCGGCTGAAAGGCCGTCCCGGATGGCTGACCAGATTGCGCAGCAGCCGGAACTCGGTCGGCGTCAGGTCGACCAGCTCGCCGCGCCGCCTTACCTGCAGGCGCTCCATATCCACTTCGATGTCGCCGAACCGCAGCCGGTCGCCCATCAAGACCGCGGCCAGATCCCCATACGCTCGGCGCAAGTGCGCCCGGATGCGCGAGGTCAGCTCGCGCAGGCTGTACGGCTTGACCACGTAATCGTCCGCCCCCAGCTCCAGGCCGAGCACCTTGTCCACTTCCTCGTCGCGGGCGGTGAGCGTCAGGATCGGCTGGCGCAGCCCCTCCGCGCGCAGTTGGCGGCAGACGTCGAATCCACTGATGTCTGGCAGGCGGATGTCGAGCAAGATCAGGTGCGGATCGCGGCTGCGGGCCAGGTCGAGCGCCTGCCGCCCCGTCTCGGCCCACAGCACGGCGAACCCCTCTTTGGCGAGGCCGTACTCCAGGCCCCGGGCCACGGCGCGTTCATCTTCGACGATCAGGATCCGTTCTCCAGCCATTGATGGTCCAAGTCTAGCAACTTTTCGAGTTTCGTCAAGCTGGCCGATTGCAAGGCTGACAGTTCTCATGGGCCTGTCCGCTTTTCTGATGTCCGGTTCTTTAGTTTTCGTAGAGCCTCGTCCACTTGCCTACTTGCCCACTTCCCTGTATAGTGTGCAGGTAAACAGATTTAGGGAGGGAGAAAGCAGTGCGAGTCATCACGGGCAAGGCAAAAGGACGACGGCTGAAATCGGTGCCGGGAAAGGGAACGCGCCCCATCACCGGGCGGGCCAAGTCGGCGCTTTTCAGCATTCTTGGCAGCCAAGTGATCGATTCCCGGTTCCTGGATCTCTTTGCCGGCACCGGCCAGGTGGGGATCGAGGCCTTGAGCCGGGGGGCGATGGAGGCGACCTTTGTGGAACGGGGTGGGGCGGCCTGGCGCACGATCCGCGAGAATCTGGCGCATACCCGGCTGGAGGCCGAGGCGCAGGTCGTGCGGGCCGACGTGTTTGAATTCTTGCGCCGTGACGCGGAACCGTTCGACTATATTTTCGTGGCGCCGCCGCAGTACCGGAATCTGTGGATCAAGACGCTGCGGATGCTGGACGCCGAGCTGGCTTGGCTGTTCGACGATGGCTGGGTGATCGTGCAGATCGATCCGCTCGAATACGACGAATTGGAGTTAGAGAATCTGGCGCTCTTTGATCAGCGAGCCTACGGCGGCGTGATGCTCTGCTTCTATGCCAAAAAGTAAGGTGCAACGCACGTTTTCGTGCGTTGCACCTGGATAGTCTGTGTAATCCCAGCTCAGACTAGTACGGCATCTGAGGCTGCTGTGGCATTGCGGGAGGCTCTTCCTCTGGGATGTCGGTGATCAGCGCTTCGGTGGAGAGGATCATCGCCGCGATGGAGGCCGCGTTGGAGAGCGCGCCCTTGGTCACCTTGGCCGGATCGGTGATGCCCATCTCCAGCATGTCCAAAAAGTCACCTTGAAGCACTTCGTAGCCGATGTGGTAGTTGTCTTTTTCTTTTTGGATGCGCCGCACGGTGTCGAGGATCACGGCGCCATCTTCGCCCGCGTTTTCCGAGATCTTGCGTATTGGCATCTCTAGCGCCACGCGCAGGATTTTAACGCCGGTTTGCTCGTCGGAATAGTCCATTTTGACTTTGTCGAGCGCGGGGATGGCGTTGATCAGCGCCACGCCGCCGCCGGGCACGATCCCTTCCTCGACCGCCGCGCGAGTGGCGGAGAGTGCGTCCTCGACGCGATGCTTCTTTTCCTTCAACTCGGTCTCGGTGGCCGCGCCGACGCGGATGATGGCGACGCCGCCGGCCAGTTTGGCCAACCGCTCTTGCAGTTTTTCCCGATCATAGTCGGAGGTCGACTTGTCGATCTCGATCTTGATTTGCTCCATACGGCCCTTGATGTCTGCATCCGCACCAGATCCGCCGACGATGGTTGTGTCGTCCTTGGTGGCGATGACCTTCTCGGCCCGCCCCAGGTCCTCGATGGTGGTGCTATCCAGCTTGCGGCCCTCTTCCTCGGTGATGACGTGACCGCCGGTGAGCGCTGCGATGTCTTGGAGCATCGCCTTGCGCCGGTCGCCAAAGCCGGGAGCCTTGATCGCTAGGCAGTTGAGCATACCGCGCAGTTTGTTCAATACCAGCGTAGCCAGCGCCTCGCCGTCCACGTCCTCGGCGAGGATGACGAGGTTGCGCTGTCCCTTTTGTACCATCTTTTCCAGAATAGGCACCAGATCTTGCGCTGCCGAAATCTTTTTGTCGTGGATCAGAATGTAAGGCTCTTCAATGACTGCTTCCATATCTTCTGGGCTGCTGATAAAGTAGGGGGAGATATAGCCTCGGTCGAACTGCATACCCTCGACATACTCGGTCTCGAATTCCAGTCCCTTGCTCTCCTCGACGGTGATGACGCCGTCCCGTCCGACCTTGTCCATGACCTCAGCGATCAATTCGCCAATTTCTCGGTCCTGTGCAGAGACAGCGGCCACGTTGGCGATCTCTTCCTTGGTCGAAAGTTCAATCGCCTGCTCAGCGATGGCCTCGACCACGGCCTCGGCGCCGGCCAGGATGCCCCGCTTGAGCAGCATGGGATTGGCGCCCGCGGCCACGTTCTTCATTCCCTCGGTGATGATGGTATGAGCCAGCAGGGTGGCGGTGGTGGTCCCATCGCCGGCGATGTCGTTCGTCTTGGTGGCGGCTTCTTCGAGTAGCTGTGCCCCCATATTCTCAAAGGGATCTTCTAATTCGATCTCCTTGGCCACGGTTACGCCGTCGTGGGTGATGGTGGGAGCACCCCACTTTTTATCGAGCGCCACGTTGCGGCCCTTGGGGCCTAGGGTGGTGACGACAGCCGTCGCCAGGGTGTCAATCCCGCGCTTGAGAGAGCGGCGGGCATCTTCACTAAAGACTAGTTGTTTTGCCATTTTTTCAATTTCTCCTAATAAACTAAAATTCTTTTTTGCGGGGTTACGCCAGGATGGCCAGGATATCGTTTTCCTTCAGGATCAGGATCTCCTCGCCATCCTCCGTCTTGAATCCCGTTCCAGCGTACTTGGCGAATACGACTGTGTCCCCAACTTTGACTTCCATCGGGATACGCTTGCCGTCCTTGTCCCGTTCACCTGGGCCTACGGCCAGCACTTTGCCCTGTTGAGGTTTTTCTTTGGCGGTGTCGGGTAACACCAACTGGCCTCCGGCGAAGGTCTCGACATCCTTCTCCAGCGGCGCGACGATCACCCGGGCGCCTAGCGGTTTGATATTCATCGTCATCTTGTTACCTCCTGGTTAGAAATTTGAATTAGATATGCCTTTTAGCACTCAAGCTGTGAGAGTGCTAACACGGACGTAATGATACCATAAATTTTACAGATGTCAAGACCTATTGCGCAATTCAAAGAAAAAACCCGCCAACTCGGCGGGTTTTTTGGAGAGTGCAAAATCAGACGACTTTTCTGGATGACGCGATTTCTTCCAGTTTCGTTCTGACTTGAATAGCGGCCTCTGTGACGTCAATCCCCTGTGCGGCTGCGATCTCGCCTGCGAGAAACGTCATCCCGTCTTTGTATACTTGCTTCCCCCGGGTGGTCAAGTTATTTTTTTGTTGGCGCCAGGTGAGATCTCGCAGCACCTCTGCAATCTGGAAAATATCTCCGGCGTGAAGCTTGTCCATCAAAAGTTTATAGCGTAGCTTGTGATTGGTCGGCAGTATCTCGGGGGTGGAATGCAGCACCCGCCATAGTTGCTCTAGCTGGGACCGGGGAATCGCGGCGCGCAATCCCAGTTGATCGGCGGCTTCGACCGGGATCATCAGGCAGACGTTTGGTTCCCGGCCCAGCAGATCGATCTGGTAGTAGAGACTATTGCTTCCACGCCATTCTCGCTCCTTGATATCCACCACTACGCCGACTCCATGAGTGGGGTGCACGATTGTGTCGCCTGTATCAAACATCCTCGTTCTCCTATTGTGACCGCTGCTTATGGTAAAGGGCAAGTAACTGTCCCGTTGGCATCGTGCACGCTTGTGGTGTCAGGATCTATCACTTGCTGAGCCGGGCCTCGGCAGTGGAGAGAGGGTAAGAGGCTAACAGGTCAGCGATTTTGCCTCGCGACCCCTTACCCGTTTAGTATTGTGATGATTAAAGGTGCGATGGTGCTGGCTTATGCGCACTCGCGTGTCCTGAGTAGGATTCCGTTCAGGAGTGTAGCACGACGACGGACAAGGCCCTGGGTCCATTGGATGCTTGTTCTACGCCAAACTCGACCGCATCTCCTCGTTTCAACCAATACGCATCTGTTCTGTCATCAAAGTCGTTCATGTGTACGAACACATCCGGGCGTCCATCGTGACGCCGGATAAATCCGTATCGTTTTTGGTGGTCGAACCACTTGATGTTTCCTGTTACTCGTTCAGTCATTATACTTTCTCCGATTCAATTAGGGCGCAGCGCGCCGGGTTCATAGCGAATCAAGTGCCTTGCGCCTCGAATATCTACGTCGTTTTATCTACACAAACAGTCACCTGCTCGTAGGGCAAGAGCAGATCAGGGTCGCCCGGCGCGCCTGGATAGGTTGTTGTGAACACCAAAGGTTCTGCTATTCGCGATTCTTGACTCTGTTGCAGGCGTTCAGCGATGGCTCGCGCTCCCAATCCAGCGAGCATTTCTTTGCGATGTTCGATGGATGAATCAAACCGCATCTGCACCAGCCGGAAGAGCGGCGATAGAAACACCGGCACCAGCCAGGTTTGCTCATCTTCTTCGCAAGTGACGTCGAACAATGCGACGTCGTCCATATCATCCGTCGTCATCCGTGTTTCCCGCAGTCGAATGTGATAAGAGCGCATACCTACCCTTCGACGATTGCTTTTTTCTGGGCGTGACCTGCATCTGTAATTCCTTGCATACTCAGCGCGATGCGATGCCGCCGCTGGTCAATGTTCAAGACGCGCACGGTGATCGGCGAATCAGGCTCCAGGCCGTCGCAGGTGGTTTTCCCGTCGGGCATTTCCGAGGTGTGAACGAGTCCTTCGAGGCCATCGCCGATGGCGACAAAAGCGCCGAATTCCACGATCTTGATCACGGTTCCCTCGATCGTTTGATCCACTTGCAGTTTCTCGGTCGCAGCACCCCACGGATCGGGTAACAACCGCTTGCGGCTTAATTCGACGCGCTCGCGGTCGTGATCCACGTTTAGGACTTTAACCTCTACTTGGTCGCCTATGTTCAGCACGTCGCTCGGATGTTCTACGTGCCCCCAGTCCAACTCCGAGATATGGATCAGACCATCCAAACCTCCCAGATCCACAAAAGCGCCAAAGTTGACCAGGTTGCGCACCGTCCCGGTAAGTGTCTCGTTTACCGACAGCGCTTTGAGTAACTCTTGACGCTGGGAGTGATTGGCAGCACGCTCTGATAATATCAGGCGCCGCTGTCGTTGGTTCACTTCGATGACCGTCAGGGATAGGGTTTTTCCTACCAGATCAGATTTTGCCTCTTGTAAACGTTCTCCGCGCAAACCGGGAGGCACGGAGGATAAATGAGAATTCGGCACAAAGCCACGCATTCGGCCAAAGGAGACGAGCACCCCGCCGCGGTTGGTGTCTGTTACCTCGGCTTTGTAGATCCCTCCGTTCTCCAGAAGTGCCTCGGCCTGCAGCCAGTCTTGCTGCGCCAACCCCTCGTTTAGAGAGACCGTGATCCCGTCCCCCTGCGTCCGGGTGTCCTGGATGCAAACAGGCACCCGATCTCCGGCTTGCAAACTGGCGCGGTAGGCCTCGTCCAGCAGGTCCAGGTCTTGGCGTGGAATAATGCCGTCCCGCTTGCCCCCGATGTCAACGAATACTTCGTTTGCAGTGATGGAGAGGATGGTGGCTTCGCGGATATCGCCACGTTGTGGGCTGGTGTAGTTGTAGTCGCTCTCGAGCAGTGCAGAGAATCGCTGTTGTAAATCAGTACGCTGTTGATCCATTGTGCTTTGGCCGCCCTCGTATGTTCCTTCTATCGTTGTTTGCGTTCGCATAGGGTCTTTTGACATCAACAAGAGGGACTTGGTTAGCCGCTACCCAAGAGTCTCGGCGTGAACCAAGTCCGCAGTGAACTCCAGATCCGGAATCTGGAATGTTGGAAGTTGCTCAAAATGTTTCTCAGACAAGCCCTCACGCTACCGAGGTTGAGGGGATGCTCTGTACAGTTGCAACATATCATGGCTGCTGGTAAAGCCGGTTAGCGTACTATCTACCCAGCCGGGCCTAATCTGAATCTTCTGGCATTTGTGTCTGCGCATTGGATGCCGAGCCAGTGAGATCAGAGCAAAGCAATGGGCGCTGGTGTCCCTTGCCGATGCTATATTTGAACAGGACTTATTATAGCATGACTCGGCGGGACTGACAATTTTGGCGAGCGCCGCCGACGATGAATGGTGTTGTTAAGCGTTCAGGGAGGTGATTCTAGCGCCGGTCGAGTAGGAGCAAGCGGATGTCCCATCCGGCTACGTATCGAGATCAGGCGAGTTATGCATACGAACCCGCTCGCTTGGTTTCGATACGCTCCGGCACAAAAAGCGTGTGCCTCCGCTTGTATATTAGGGTTGAACATTAACAACCTCGAATAGCATTGCCAATTAGCAACAGGGATGATATGCTATCTCCTGGGAGGGCAAAGGTGTGAGCTTGCAAAACTCCGCTGAGGA
>DAOTUB010000152.1:0-36310 GCA_034437455.1 Anaerolineae bacterium
TATACCAAACGCACGCTGAAATTTCCAATTTGCCCTAATCGCTAAAAAGGGGTATGCTCTGGTTCACAACACGGAGGTGAACCTATGGGCAAGAAACTGCCTCCCTTGACATTGTCCGGCGGTGAGATCAAAGAACTTGAGACAGAGTACAAACAGGAACGTGATCGGCGAATAGCAGAACGCATTCTTTGTATCAATTTGTATGCCCAAGCGTATGAATTGAAAGAGATCAAACGCATCCTGTTAGTAGGAATCAGAACGCTCAAGAAATGGATCAAGCACTATATCGTACAAGGGATAGATGGACTGCGTCAATGGGACTACAAAGGGCAAGACTGCAATCTGAGTGACGAACAATGGACAGCAGTAGAGGAAGAACTAGAACGCAACCCCTATCGGTATGCTAAACAAGTCGTGACGTTTGTTAAGGAACGGTTCGGCATTGAGTACAGCGAACGTGGCATGCAAGCTCTGCTGCGGCGCAAAGGGTATCGTCATATCAAGGTGCGCTTGATACCAGGCCAAGTTGACGAAGACAAACGAAAAGAACAACAGGAATTCGTCGAAAAGTACTTCAAACTCAAAGCCGAACTAGGTCCCCAAGACTGCATTTATCACGTTGATGCCGTCTATCCCACCCACAATGTGAAAATCAGCTATGTGTGGACGAAGAAAGGACAGCGGCGACGGATGCACAGTAACAGTGGACGCAAACGCTACAACATTCTAGGCGCTTATTGTCCACTGGATCGAGAATACATTGACGTTCGTGGTATCGACAACGTGAACGGCGAGACCCTGCAAAGACTGATTGACGAAATTCGGACGCGCCATCCCGATGCGGAATGCATCATCCTCATTCTGGATAATGCCCGCTACAACCACGCCAAAATCGTACGGGAACACATTGAGGACACCAACGTGGCGCTCGAGTTTCTGCCGTCCTACTCACCTAACCTCAACTTGATTGAACGGCTATGGCGGTTTCTCAAAGGAGAGGTGATGACGATCTACCACGAGTCTTTTGACAAGTTTGTGGATGAAATTGATAAGGTGCTGGATCATCTGGACGAGTATGCGGACGAACTGGCAAGTCTGATGGTCGAGAAATTTGAAATTTTACCGTGCGTTTAGTATACTTTGGCAAACCATGTAGCTGGACTATCGCCCGGTCACTGGTTAGATAAGCCCGAGTTCCACACCAACCTCTTCGATCGCATCCAGAGCCCTCTCGATCTCTGTGGAAGAATGTGCTGCCGAAGGTTGAGCTCTGAGCCTTGCTTCCCCTTTCGGAACTATAGGATAGCCCAAGCCTGGAATATACACCCCCTTCTCGAACAGACGAGAACTCATCTTACTCGCCGCCGAAGCCTCACCTACAAGAATTGGAGTGATAGGACTTTCGCCTCCAAGTAACTGGAAGCCCATTTGTTCCAGGCCCTCTCGTAGTTGGCCCGTGTTCTCCCAAAGCTTCTCCACCAACCCGGGCTCTTCTTGATAAACCTGAAGAGCGGCCAGAGCACACGTCGTTGTAACTGAATTCATGGCGCTTGTGAATATGAAGAATCTAGCATGGTCAAACAAGAAGTCGATGAGAGCTTTTGATCCCACGACATAACCGCCACCTGCAGCGCCGAAAGCCTTTGAGAACGTGCCTGTCTGAATATCGACTTGGTCCATTACTCCGTAGCGTTCTGCAGTTCCCCTTCCGGTAGGTCCGATTACACCGGCTGCGTGAGCCTCATCTATAGTGACTATCGCTGAGTATTTCTCTGCTAGGTTAATGACGTCTGAAAGGGGAACAGTATCACCCTCCATACTAAATACGCCATCGCTGATTATCATACGAAGTCGTGCATCCTGCGAGTCCTGTAGAAGCTTCTCCAAACTCGCTAGATCCGTATGAGGGTAAACTTTCGTCTCGGCCCTAGCCAACCGACAAGCGTCAATGATGCTCGCGTGATTGTACTGATCACTCAAGACTACATCGTCTAGACCCATAAGGGTCTGGAGAAGTCCAATATTCGCGGCCGTGCAAGAGTTGAACAGGATCGCTGCCTCGCATTCGGCGAACTCGGCTATCGCCTCAGCAAGTTTGGTATGTACCGGAGTAGTGCATAGAACTGGATTCATAGCCGTCCCAGCGCCCAAGTTTTCCAGTGTCTTTTTCGCTTGCTCAATGACCTTGGGATGATCAGCAAGTCCAAGGTAGTTGTTAGAACCCAACATTATCACCGATTGTCCATCCATCTGCACTTTACCAGACTGTGCACTCTCAAGGGTGAGCAAATGCTGAGACGAGATTTTGTTCACCGACTGCTTGACTTCTGGCAAACTTGAGATTAAACTAACCATTCATCACTCCTTCTGACTAGTTCCAGCTGTCGTTGCTAACAGAGATCACTGAGACAGGGGTTCTAGATCATCAACTCCCCGCCGTTGATGTCTACGGTAGCCCCGGTAATGAAGGAAGCTTCTTCAGATGCAAGAAATGCCACCAGATTAGCTTCGTCTTCTGGTGTTCCAAGCCGCCTAAGAGGGATTTGTTCCGCCTCTGCTGCAATTCGCTCTGCGCTTGCATGTTCGTACAACATGTCGGTCTCGATTGTACCTGGAGCCACGGCGTTGATGTTTATGTTAGAGGAAGCTGCCTCACGCGCAGCATGACGTGTTAACCCCAAGACACCTGCTTTCGATGCAGTGTAGTGAGCGCCAGCAAAGGTGCTAACACTACGCCCTGCTGAGGACGAGATGTTCACGATCTTCCCACCTCCCTGCTTCTTCATATGGGGCAAGACTGCTTTCATACAATAGAAGACACCATTCAGATTGACTTCGATCATTCTGGACCATTTATCTTCGCTTATCGTCTCAAGTGGAGAGGTTGTATCTGCAATCCCGGCGTTATTAACCAATATGTCCACACGACCGAAATGGGATATTGTCTTTCTGACGATTCGATTGACATCCTCACTCTCTGAGATGTCTCCCGGCACATCGATCGCTTCAGCACCAAACTTACGTACTTCCTCAGCAACCGCCTTCGCAGTCTGCGCGTCTATATCATTCACCACGACCTTCGCCCCTTCCCGGGCAAACAAAAGTGCCACAGCACGTCCCATTCCTCGGCCTGCCCCAGTTACAATTGCCACCTGGTCGTTGAACCTGCCTGCACGGTTGCCACCTGACTCATTCATAATTCTCCCCTTTACCTCAACACGCGGTATGTCGAGAACATTTCAACTGGATATCCTTCCGTTTGTAAGATCTCACACAATATAGTCTTTGATGCTGCTCCAATTCCACAAACCTAAGCAGTCATCTGCCTGCACGGCTTCCAATTGCAATCTGTACCTGTTCCGAGCTCAGCGAGGCGAGAAGTCGTTCTTGATGTCCCTCGATATGCCGTCTCATTGCAGACCTAGCCCGCTTCGGCTCTCCGGTGGATATCACATCGAGCAGCTTCAGATGTTCTCCAACGACGAAATCTACGTCTTTGACGGTCTCATCATGGAACATCACACGTGCTTCTTCCTTCAGTAACTTCTCAATAGCAGCGGCTAACCGCTTGTTGCCAGACGCGTAAGCGATGGAAAGGTGAAAATGGGCATTGTAATCGTATACCTGCCCAGCCAGCTGCTGTTCGCTAGCGGTGCGCTGTACTTCCTCTGAGCAACAGCGTAGCTTATCAATCGCATCTTGTGACATTCTCTCAGCAGCCAGAGCTGCTGCTTCGGATTCAAGTAGTAAGCGCATATGGGAGACTTCATGGATGTCCGCCACTGTCACCGGTACAACGACATAGCCTGTCCGTGGAATCACTCTCAAGAAACCTTCTTCGGTCAGCACTTTAAGGCTTTCCCGGACCGGCGTTCGACTGGTACCAAGTCTCTTCGCTAAGCGCCCCTCGGCTATGATGTCTCCCGGTCGCAGACGCCACGTGATCAGTTCATCCAACAGAAGATCGTAAACTTCCTTCGCTAACGTTTGATCTTCCACAGTATTCTCAAATAAAAAATCAGTCCCGACGAATTAGGAAATTTCTCAGCGGTGCCTATCTTTTTGTATCTCCTTCATTGGACGACAAGCGTAGTTGGTTGTAGTGTTCTAGGTAGTATACTATGTAGTATACAACAAAACATAGAGATTGTCAAGCTCTCTGGTGTGGTTGTCAGTTAAAGTTCAAAAGTGAACCATTTAAGGCTGAAAGGTGAACCGTTTCTGGTTGAAAAGTGAACCGGTCATGATAGAGTTCTCCCAAGCTAATCCTAGATCCCAGGAGGAAGAAAATGGTTCAGTTACACAAACGGTTCACTGACGAACAGGTTCAAGTGCTATTCCGTGGATACTGTCAAGGCGTACTGGCAAGAACCGAGGTGCAAGAGATGCTGGGTATCGGCAAGACTCGGTTCTTTGCCCTGCTCAAGGAGTATCGCCAAGACTCGGAAGCCTTCTCCATCGCATACGAGAGGCATACACCAGGTCGGTTGCCTACGGACGTGGAGGCCGAGATCGAGAGAGAATTGCTGCGCGAGAAGCAGATCGTCGAGGACAAACGCTTGCCCATCTCCGGCTACAACTACTCGGCGCTGCGAGACCGTCTCAAGAAGAAAGGCATCAAGGTATCTGTGACCACGATCATCGAGCGTGCCAAACGCCTGGACTGCTACAAGCCTCGCAAGAAGCGCAAGGTCCACGACCGCGAGGTATTGACGGCCTCGATTGGCGCCCTGATCCAACATGACTCTTCCTTGCATCTATGGTCTCCCTTTGCTCAAGAGAAGTGGGTCTTGATCACGTCCATTGATGACTTTAGTCGCAAGATCCTGTTCGCAGAATTCGCTTCCAAGGACACGACCTGGGCCCATATCCAGGCCGCCCAAGTCCTCATGCAATCTTGTGGCCTCCCTTTGCGCTATTATGTGGACTCTTTGCGGGTCTTCCGCTTCGTCCAGGGCAGAGACAGCGTCTGGCGCAAGCACGTGCTACAAACCGATGATGTCGATACTCAGTGGCGCAAGATGATGCGCGTCTTGGGTGTCGATGTGACCTATGCCCTTTCTCCACAGGCGAAAGGAAAGGTTGAGCGTCCCTATCGTTGGTTACAAGACCGTATCGTCCGAACGTGCGCTTTGGAGAATCTCTCAGCCCGGCATGAAGTTCGCTCTGTGCTCAAAGAGGAAGTGAACCGTTACAACTATCACCAGGTTCACTCCACTACCAAAGAGATCCCTGGTATTCGCTTCAAAAAGGCCCAGCAAGCTGGCAATACTCTCTTTCGTCCTTTCTCTATGCCCGACCCGTACACCTCTCCAAAAGATGTTTTCTGCCTACGTGAGACCCGGATAGTCAATGGCTATCGACGCATTTCACTCTTCAACCATACCATCCAAGTCCCCAATGTAGAACTCTACGAAGAAGTCGAAATCCACTTGGTTCCAGACACAGAGAAGCAAGTCATGCAGATCCGTATCTGGTGGGCTGACAAGATGGTTCACTCCGTCTCGCTCCCTTTGCAAGAATTCAAGGTTCACCTTTGATCTTTAAAGGAGTTCACTTTTCAACTTTGCCTAACACGTCGAATCCACCGCCTGCCCCAGCCTGACCCGGGGCATCTACGCCTACGACTGGGGCGACACGGCCAAGACCGGCCCCGTGGCGATGATGCACACCGTGGGCCACGGGTTCATCCCCGCTCCCGTCCACGCAGGAGGCTTGCGCTACCACGGCATGGCGCCCATCATCTGCCGCTTGCTGGAGGATGGGTTCGTGGAAGCCCGCGCCTACCATCAAAACACGGTCTTTGACGCGGCGCAGAGCTTTGCCAAGTCGGAAGGCTTTATCGTGGCACCAGAGACGGCCCACGCTGTCAAAGCCGTCTACGAAGAAGCCATGGCCTGCAAAGAGTCGGGCGAGTCGAAGGTCATCCTCTTCAACAACAGCGGCCACGGTCACTTTGACCTGGCGGCCTACGACGCCTACCATCGAGAGGAACTCCCGGACTATGAATTGGAGGAGGAAAAGATTCAAAAGGCGCTGAAAGAACTGCCCCAGGTTCCGGGCTAGGCGAGTAGACGAGTACAACAGGCCATAAGGAAACGAGTAGACAAGGGGGAACGTCCCTCTTGTCTACTTGCGTATTGACCTATTCATCTCCATTCGCGGTGTGTGCAATGACAGCCATAAACGCGGCACCATTTCCAGGGATCGTCTTACTCCGGCCTGAATACGCGGCTCGACGCCTCCCAGGTCGTGGATCGCGGCCACGGCATCCTCCCAGTACACGTCGTGCTCGCGGCGCACTGCCTGTATCTCTGCGCCGGTTTTACCCGTGCGTTCGAGCATTTCAAAATATGACTCAGGCGTTCTGGCGTCCATGACGTGCTCTTTGATGATGGTCCACACCTTTTGAAGCACATCGCACGGTACGTGCGTCAGCAGGTTGGGTATGGAAGCGTTCTCCAATGCCAGGGCGATGGCGGGGAAATCCACGTACAACTCGCTACTCAAAACGTCAAACGCCGTCAAAAAAACTTCACCGGGCACGGGATAGTCGGCCAACGACTTCAGGCCCGTCGCGCGCAGGATGTCCCAACCAAACCGCTTCCAATCCTCGTCCACTGCCAGATGACACAGGTACCCGGCGACAAATGCCCGCTCTGTACTAGTCAGCTCGCTCCACGGACCAAGCAACACATCATCGAGTTGGCTCAAAAAGTTGGTGCAGCTTTTATTAAACGCATCCACGCCATCCTCTTCCAAACGCCCCACGAAATGCGTCACGCGCCGATCCACGTCACTGAAGCCGTGCACGTCAACCAGCACACAGCCCAGCAAGAAAGCGCCATATTCCTTCTCGCCAAACTGTCGCAACCGGGCAAAGACGCGCTCGCCGACGACCAGATGGGTGACCAATGGGGCCATTTGTCGTTACTCCTCGTTCCCGGTTTCAAATACTTTCAACCACTCTTCGATCTCCTCCGCCGAGAGTTTCACATCCTGCCCGGCAGGGACTGACCGCGGCGCACTCAACCGGGCGGCGAATTCCTCCGATCGCGCCACCCGCGCTCCCCTGGCCCGCGCTACCGCGATGACTTCGCGGTCGGAAGTGACCACGATCAGCCCACGAGGATTGCGCGCCCGCCGGATGCGCGCACGCAAGATACCGTCGGCAGTGCCGCCGGCGGCGGCAAAAACAACCTCCACGCCCCCTCCAGAAAGCTCGTGTGAGCGCCCACCTGGCAGGCCACGATCAAAGACCACCGTCACGCGCTTGCCTGTGCGGGCGCAGTAGGCTCGCAGGCGCGCCGTCAGTTTAGCCTCGTCGTCGGGATCGCCCAGGTCCAGGTCGGGGAGTCGTCCGATGAGATTGTGGCCGTCAATTAGAAGCGGCATAGCGGCTCTGTCACGCTTCCTCGGAGGGTCGCTGCGCAACCTGTTTCTTTCGCCGATAGTAGCGACGTGATTTGCCCTGCCTGTCGCACATGCCCATCATGCACCATCTGTGTTCATCTGCTACAAGTCCAGATTTTTCAACCGCTCCATCGCCTCTCGCAGCCTCTCGGTGGGTTCCGTCAGGGAGGTGCGCACGTACCCCTCGCCTCCCTGGCCGAAAAAGACGCCCGACGTGAGCCAGACGCCCACCTGGTCCAGCACATTTACGGAGAAAGCCCGTGAATCCTGGTACTTTTCTGGGAGCTTGGCCCAGATGTAGAGCGTTGCCTTGGGGTATGGCGCATCCAGGCCGATAGCGCGCAAACCCTCCACCACGATGTCCCGGCGCTCCTGGTAGACCTGGTTCCGCTCGGCCAACCAGCTCTGGTCGTCCGTCAGCGCCTTGATGGCCGCCAACTGGGCCGGCCCAAACAGCCCCATGCTGGTGTTCCAATCCACCTGGGCCAGCGCCTCCAAGACCTCGGGGTTGCCCACGGCCATCCCCACTCGCCAACCGGCCATATTGAAGGCTTTGCTCAAGGTGTTTAGCTCGATGCCCACCTCTCTGGCGCCCTCCACCGCCAGAAAGCTCGGCGCGACGTAGCCGTCGTAGACGGTCTCGGAATAGGCGTTGTCGTGGCAAACGAGGATCTGATGCTCGCGGGCAAAGGCGACGACCTCCTCAAAGAAAGACAACGGCGCGACGGCGCCCGTGGGGTTATGGGGATAGTTCAGCCACAGCAACCGGGTCCGGGCCAGCATCTCGTCGGGAATCGCCGACAGGTCGGGCAAGTATCCATCCTCCCTTTGCAGCCGCAGGCGATAGACCTCGCCGCCGGCAAACTCGACGGCGCGGGCATAGCTGCCGTAGGCAGGATCGAGCGCCACCGCCACCGCGCCCGGATCGAGGACCGCCAGCCCCAGGTTCCCGATGCCCGCCTGCGACCCGGCCAGGGGGTGGACCTCGGTCTCGGGGTCCAGTTCTACGTCAAAGCGACGCCGATACCAGGCGGCGATGGCCTGACGCAGCTCGGTGTGAAAACTGAACGGGTAGCGATGGTAGGTCGGATCGAGCGCCGCCTGGCGCAGCGCTTCCACCACGTGGGGCGGCGTCGGCAGATCGGGGTTGCCCGACGACAGGCTGATGACGTCTATCCCCTCGGCCTCCTTGGCCCGGACCAGTTGCCCGACGGAGAACCAATGGATGTCTCGTTGTGCATCTAATCTCTGCGCGAATTTCATTTCTCTCCCTCTTCTTCGAGGCCCAACGCCCGGATCGCATCCCGGTCGGGCCAGCGATATTGATAGTCGCAGACAGCATCGAGGATCACCGGGCCTTGAGCGGTCAAAGCCAGCGCCCGATCCACGGCGTCGGGCAGCTCCTCCGGCGACTCGACGCGGATGCCGGATGCGCCAAAGCTTTCGGCAAAGCGAGCAAAGTCGATCCAGCCGATCTCGTCGCCATAGACGCGCCCATACTGCTCCTTCTGCATGGCGTTGATCATGCCGTAGCGGCTGTCGTTGAGCACCACCACCAGGACGTTGGCGCTGGCCTCCACAGCGGTCACAAAATCAGAACTGCTCATCAACAGCGAGCCATCGCCCGTGACGACGACGACCTGGCGCTGCGAGTAAACCAGTTTGGCCCCGATGCCGGCCCCCAACTCGCTTCCCATCGTGCACCAGGAACCTTCCTGGATAAAGCTCTCGCTATTTCGGGCCGGCAATATCGTCCGCCCCCAGACGTTGTGATTGCCCACGCCCGAGACGGCGACGGCGTCCTCCTCCAACTGCGCGGCCAATTCCTGCATCACGCGCCCAAAATGCATGGGGCGGACGTTTTCAAAGGAAGCCATATACTTGACCAATCCTTTTTGGAAAGCATTGCCGTGGCGAGCGATGCGTGCCTGTAGGGATGCGTCTGGAGGGCGGCTGAACTCATCGGCGCGCGCCAGGAGTTGCGAAAGAAAGAGTTGGCTATCGCTGACCGCGAGGGTATCCACGCCATCCATCGGACGCAGGGTGTGCGGTTCGTCCAGCGCGGCAAAGATGGTCTGCGCTGGAAAAAGCGGCGTCAGTCTCTCGGTCAACGTCGTGTCTGATCTCAAACCGACCACGAGCAAGCAGTCGGATTCTGACAACAACTCCTCAGCAAATGCATTTCCCCGCCACCCGCTAAAGGTTCCCACAAACAGCGGATGGTCGCCCGGAACGACGCCGAGGCTGTTCTCAGAACAGAGCACCGGCGCAGAGAGCGCCTCCGCCAGTTCGATCAGTTCCGATTCGGCGCGGTGAACCATCACTCCCCGCCCGACGCAGATCATCGGTCGTTTGGCTGCGGCCAGGGCCTGTCGCGCCCGATCCACCAATTCTTGGGGCGGCGTCTGCTTTTCGACCGGCGATGTTTGATAAGGCGACATTTCCACATCTGTGGTCTGGACGATATTCCAGGGTATGGCCACGTGGACCGGCCCGGGTCGCCCGCTGGCGGCCAGGGCAAAGGCCCGCGATAAAATCTGGGGAATCTCCTCGGCCCGTTCGACGCGCACCGACCACTTGGTGATGTCGGTGAACATCTTGTAGAGAAAATCCTCCTGGTCAACGCCGTGAAAGGTCTCGTTGCCAGAACCGAGCGGCACATCCCCGGTGATGTGCACCAGCGGCAGGGATTGAGCATACGCCTGCACCACGCCAGAGATCGAGTTGGTCGCCCCTGGCCCGGCGGTGACCAACGTCACGCCCGGTCGTCCGGTCAGGTAGCCATACATCCCGGCCATAAATGCAGCATTGCTTTCGTGCTTGACCACGATGTGGCGAATTTGGGGCGCGTCGACCAGCGCGTCAAAGATCAACAGCATGTGAGAACCGGCCAGCCCAAAGACAAATTCTACTTTTTCCGCCTCCAACGCATCCACCACAGCCTGGGCTACACTAGTTTTGTTGACATCACTCATATTTTTTCTCCTATTCAAAAATGGTCACTTCCACGACTTGACTAATTCTACAAATTGCGCTATCCTTCCTCTGTCACATCCTGGGGGTGGTTGGGGCCCGGTGGCTTCCCCGGTCTTCAAAACCGGTGGCGGGCCGCGCAGAGCGGGCCGCGGTGGGTTCGACTCCCATCCACTCCCGCAAACAGAAAACCAGAGCCGCTGATCCGCTCGGCGGCTTTGGTTTTTCTATGCCTCGACTGACAGAGCTTGGAAAGAACCCGCTTGGTCCAAATTCTACACAAAGCAAGCCATCACATCAATGAATGGGTAGCCGAGACCTATCAGGTCTGAGCTGTTCTCCCAACACTTTCACCTGTTCGCGCAGGTACTCGACATGCGCCTGCGTATCTCTCTCTTCCGGAAACTTGCTCAGACGATACTTGTTGAAAGCTAACTCCGTCGCCAAGCGGAAGTAGCGATCCAGGTTCCACCAGCGCCTCAAGCTACCGCTGAACAGCGCGTTCGCCAGTACTGCCGCTCGCTTAAGGGAGGAACAGCTCACATCGTAATCGGTCCGGCTCAGCACGCCCGACTCGATCTCCTCGGCCAGGAAGGCGATGATCCAACGCCGCTCCCGCGCCGCGCTCCACACGATGACGACGAACAGGATCAGCACTCCACCCCAGTCCGCAACAAAGGCAAACAGGCAGGGCCAGCAGAGCTCGGCGCCCAGCGTGACGCTGGCGTTGTGGATGCCGTGAGCCGTCATTCCCAGCAGCAAGCCCACGACAGGCGCGCTGATCTTGACCGACCAGTTGGACGCGGTGCGCGCCAGCGCCATCCCCAAACCAATAAACCCGGTGAAGAGCGCGTGGTTGAGGCCAAAGAGAAAGGCGCGGAACACAGTCAGAAACGCCAGGTCACCCAGGCCGCCCTCCAGGAAAGCCGAGGCAAAGTAGAGCACGTTCTCGACGGCCGCAAAGCCAAACCCCACCAGGCCGCCGTAGACGATGCCGTCGAGCGGACTGTCAATCTCCCGATGGAAGAAAAGGAGCAGAATCCCCAGCATCACGCCTTTGAACGCCTCTTCGGCGATGGGAGCGACCACGGCTATCCCGATCAGATCGGCGGCCACCGGCTCGACAAAATAGGAGATGGGAATATCGAGGATCAGTTCGGCGATGATGGAAAAGATGATGGCCGGGATCGCGCCCCACAGAAAGGCAGCGACCAGCAGGCCCAGCGGCTCCTTTTCGTATCGGTCGAACCACCAGAGAATAAGCGCGTAGACGACCATCGGCAGGATACCGGCGGCAAGCGCGAGGAGGAGACCGATCAGAATTGCCATCAGCAATCAGATAATTCCAACGCCTTCTTCAAGCGAATATCTACCTCGGCCATCAGACGTGCGCCCAGTTGCCCAAGTCGGCCCGTAAGTAGTGTACGATCCAACGTCATCAGTTTTCCACACCGCACGAGCGATGTCACGCGCAACCCTGTAACGGCAAAATCTTCGTCGGTGGCATTGAGCATCAGGTCGGTCATTTCGGTCCGTCCGGTACGAGAGGTGACGAAGGCCAGAATGCAGTCGTGGCCCGGCCTTCCAGTCGCCGACACCACCAAGGCTGGACGTCGTTTAGCCGATGACAGGTCAGTGAACGGGTAGATAGCCAGCACTACCGATCCTCGTTTCAGACTGTCGCCCATTCGAACCGCTCCTTCAGATCATCGTCACTGTACAAGTCAGGCTCGTCGGCCAACCAGTCAAATGCCCCTCCCTGCATAGCCAGATAAGCCAGTTCATCGTCGTCCAGCTCGCCCAGGTCAAGTTCTGGCTTGCTTGTCACGGCGGTCATCATGCGCAGCGCGGCCTCCAGCACCTCAGCCAAGGTCACGCTCTCCTCCGGCGAAAGACAAAGCTCCAGTTGCCGACGAGTTTTACCAGCCAGTCGTGCTTGTTGCGCCAGCGTATGCAGTCGCTTCCAGGTAGCCTGTCCAACGGTCATCATACTCATCCTCCTGCCCTCTCCAGCAGATCTCTACGTAATTGTGACACATTATACCACGATATCCTTCGGGCGCTCAAGAACGCTCAGTGATCAGCGGCGACCGCGACTGGACTTCCCAAGCATCGGCAGTCTCGTCGTAGGCCAGGGTGAAACGACAACCGCCGACGGTGCAGACACAAAAGGCCAGGCTATCGGAAGTACGCCATTCTTGTTCGATCTCCGCCACCGTCATCCACTCGTCCTCCCAGACGAAGGCGCGGGGGCGCTCGGGATAACGGCAACCGGCGTAACACTCGACGACTACGTCCGTCATCGTCACAACTCCAGCGTGCGCAGATAGGCGATCAATTCATCCCGCATGTCGTCGCGCCGCAGGCTCATCTCAATGCTGGCCTTCAGTTGGCGCAAAGGATCGCCAGCGGCCATCCACAATCCCTCAATCGGCTGCGCGATGACGGTCGAGCGAGCAGCCAACTGATCTATTGCATCGGCTATCCACAGCTCGCCGCCTTTTCCCAGCTCCAGATCCTCCAACACATCGAATAGTTCTGGCGTAAAGATGAAATGACCGATCTGGACCAGGTTGGAAGGAGCAGTACCAGGCGCGGGCTTTTCGACGATGCGCGCCAACTCGTTTTCGGAGCCGGGTTTGAGTTCAATACAGCCGTACAGGTGGGTCTCCTCATCCGGGACGCGCTGGGCAGCGAGAACGGCCGCCGGCTCACACTCATTGAACGCGTCGAGCACCTGCTTGGGCGCCGGCACGTCGCCCATAATGATGTCATCGCCAAACATGTAGTAGAACGGTTCGCCCGGAGGTAGCCAATTTCGGGCAGCCAGGGCTGGTGAGGCATTGCCGTAGGGCAGGGTCTCTGACTGACGCACAAAGACGATCTCGGCCATCTCGGCGACGCGCCGGACCTCCTCCAGCAGATCCAGTTTTCCCGATGCCTCCAGGTGCTGCTCCAGGTCTAGGACGGGGGCAAAGTGGCGCTGCACCACCTCGCTTCCATCTCGCACGACGACGATAATCTCGGTGATGCCCGCTGCCACCAACCCCTCGACGTGATATTGAATCAGTGGGATACCGGCGATGGGAAACATCTCTTTGGGAACTGCCTTGGATGCGGGCAGAAACCGGGTGCCGTACCCGGCGATGGTGATGACGCCTTTCATATTCGCTCCTTGTCTCTGGTGAATCCGATGTGTACAGAGTTCAGGCATGATACTACAGTTTCAAGATCGTGCAACAACTTGTCATTAAGCCTGGCAAGCCACTTGACCAAACGATGAAAATCAACGACAATACGCCCACCATGCACGTCGATCATCTAACCCTGGCCTGCCTGCGAGACCGTCTCGACGGTCTGCTGGGAGCGCGCGTCCAGCGAGTCGTCCTGCCCGACGAGTCCTCCATCGGGCTGGAGCTGTACGCCGGGCAGCGCTTTCAATTGCTGGTATCGGCCCACCCGCAGTTTGCGCGCGCACTGCTGGCGCCGCAAAAGCTGCGTCGGGGCGTAGAGACCGCGACGCCCCTGCTCCTGCTGCTGCGCAAATGGGTACGCGGCGGGCGGCTGGTCGACGTGACCCAACCGCCGTGGGAGCGCATCCTGGCGCTTCACTTCGAGGGGCCGTCTGGGCCGTGCCGCCTGGTCGCCGAGCTGATCGGCCGCTACAGCAACATCATCCTGGTCGGACCGGACGAGCGCGTGCTGGAGGCGATGAAGCGCGTCGGGCCGGATCTGAACCGCTACCGAGTGACGCTGCCCGCACATCCGTATCAACCGCCGCCGACACCGCCGGGCCGCCAGTCGCCGACCGGCGTCACAGCAAGCGCGTGGGCCGCGATATTGGCGTCGGCCGCCCCCGACGAGCGGCTCCATCGTCTGTTGACCCGTCGACTCCTCGCAGTCAGCCCAACGGCGGCCCGCGAGATAGCCGCCCGCGCGGCGGGAGACGCCAAAGCGGAGATTTGCGCCGTCTCGCCTGGCGCGCTGGTCACGGCGACCGAGGAGCTATTCGCCCCTCTCGAGGACGGCTCGTGGGCGCCGCACGTGGCTCTGGACGACGAGGGAAACACGATCGCTTTTGCACCCTACGAACCGCGCCAGTTCGAGCGGATCGAACCGGCGCCTGACATCAGCGACGCGATGGGACGCTACTTCCAACAGCGGTTCGCGGCAGACAGTTACGCCGCCATCCGCCAGCGGGTGCAGGCCTGGATCGACCGGGCGCAGTCTCGCACCGCCCGCGCGCTGGAGCAACTGCAAGCGAAGGTGGTGGAGGAAGAGGAAGTCAACCGGTTGCGCGAGGCCGGGGAATTGCTGCTGACCTACCAGGGGCAGGTGAAGCGCGGCGCGCGCGAGGTCACGCTGCTGGATTACGCGGATAAACAACATCCGGAGGGCGTCCCACGCACCATCGCGTTGGACCCGAACTTGACCCCGGTCGAGAACGCTCAGGCCTATTTCCGCCGCTACCGCAAGGCCCATCGTGCCGCCGAAAAAATCCCCGCCCGCATCGCAAAATTCACCGCCGACCGGGCCTACCTGGAGCAACTGGCCGCCGACCTGGCGCTGGCCGAGTCGCGCCCAGAGATCGACGAGGTGCGCCACGCGCTGGCCGAGGGTGGCTGGACGCCGAAAGTGCGCAAGCGGAAAAGCGGTCAGGTCAGCGGGCCACGTCATTTCGAGGTGAGTGGATTTCCCATCTACGTGGGGCGGAACGCCCGCCAGAACGAGCAGGTCACGTTCAAACAGGCCGGGCCGGACGACCTGTGGCTCCACACACGGGACGTGCCGGGCGCTCACGTGATCATCAAGAGCGGGAGGCAGAACGCGCCAGAGGAAGTGATTCAGCGCGCAGCCGAACTGGCGGCGTATTACTCACCCGCGCGAGATAGCGGGCGTGTGGCTGTGATCGTGACCAGGCGACGATTTGTGCGTCGCTTGCGCGGCGGCCATCCCGGGCTGGTCACTTATCGGAACGAGCAGACGGTCTGGGTAGAGCCACGAGCTTAATTCGTACAAAAGTTTAATGCCCGCGTCTATCCGCCGTTTCAAGACAGACGATCTCTTACCACCGTCAGGATTGCTTCGGGGGTGATTTCTTCAGAAGGTTGTCGGTTTTCCTGAGCGCCCACGTGTTTATGATGGGGAAACCCAGGCAAGTGTGGATGATGTGGCGCATTGTCCCAACCAATCAACAGATGGTTGTTTGAGTCAAGCCAGTAGTAAGCATACTGCTCCAGAACATTGCGATAATACTGTTCACTGATTCGAAGAGTGCTGCCGTCGTTGAGCGTGACCTTGAGATTGAAAGCATGATAATCCACCCGCTGGATGGTGACATCTACCACAAACGTCCCCAGAATAGACCAAATGCGAGCGAGACTAGCCTGCAATAGTGGAAGCAAGAGATGGCTCCCTCAGAGGTTGCAGCGAAGCGATAATCTGGCTAGCCTCCTCGCGGGTGCGCTGCCAGCCTGACCATTCGACAAAATCCTCGTGCAGTTCTATACCAGCGCCCTCCGGGAGCCCTTCCCGTTGCAGTTTTGACAACGTCGTATTGTATTTTTGCTCAAAGGCTTTGATCTTTTGCTCCGCCAAGGCCAGCCGACTCTCAGCTTCGATTTGCAACAAAGGCGCGCCCAATTCAACCAACCGCTGTCGGGCCTCTGGGATCAAGGTAGTGAACGTGTGTTCCTGCCAATTACTTGCCTCTGATACTTGCATCTATCCTCTCCTGATATTACAGTGACCACCAATACTATACCCGTAGTTCCAGGGAAGTCAAGCCCAAAGAAATCCCTCTTATGGGACAGAAACATCATCGCGGCCAAAATAGTATTCCAGGATTTCGTGCGCCACCGGCACCGCCATCGTCGAACCCTCGCCTCCGTGGTACAAAAAGATGATGAGCGAGATTTCCGGCTCCTCCACCGGCGCAAAGGCGGCGAACCAGGCGTGTTCCGGCAGATCCTTCCCGATGGCACAGCTCCCCTCTTCCAGCGCGATGTCATCGCAGTACTGAGCCGTGCCAGTCTTGCCCGCGATGCTCACCCCCTCGACCTGCACCCGCCACGCCGTGCCGCCGTCTGACGCCGCCCCGGCCATGCCCTGCCGAACCAGCGACCAGTTCTCGGTGCTGATGGGCAACGTGCGACTAATCTCTGGCGTGAAAGGCACCCTCCCGTCGGGGCCGACGCCACTACGGGGCTGCGTCACATTTCCTTGAGCATCGGTAACGTGGTGGACGATGCGTGGGCGGTAGAGTGTACCATTGTTGGCCACAACGTTGACGGCGTTGAGCATCTGAAGCGGGGTTACACTGAGAAATCCCTCTCCAATGGAAAGGTTATACGTATCTCCCAGAGACCAACTCTCGCCATACGTTCGCCGTTTCCACTCTGAACTGGGCACCATGCCTGGGGCTTCAAAGGGCAACTCGATACCGGTTTTCTCACCAAAGCCAAATAGCTGAGCATACCGGGCGATAAGACCCACCCCCAGCCCCTCAAATCCCGTCTCCTCAAAACCGCCGCCGGTCTTGTAAAAGAAGATGTTGCACGAATTGGCGATGGCTCCCACCACGTCCAACGAACCGTGGCCAGAGCGATTCCAACAGACGAAAGGCTGCGCGCGGCCAGGATCGTTGGGATAGTATTTGTTCGCCACGACGATCCTTCCCGGACACGTGTGGCGCGTGTGCGGCGTCAACACCCCCTCCTGAAGGGCCGCCGATGCGATGATGATCTTGAATACGGAACCGGGTTGCAACCAATCCGAGATGGCGTGGTTGAGCAAGGGCCGGTGAGGATCGTTCTGCCAGCGTTCCCAATCGCTCTTGGAGACGCCCTGGACAAACATATTGTTATCGTACGTCGGCAGACTGACCATGGCCAGGATCTCACCGGTCTGTGGGTTCATCGCGATCGCCACCCCTCGCGGTGAATTCGCGTTTGCCATCCCCCGTTGCAGCGCCTCCTCAGCAAAGCGCTGGAGTTCGAGATCGAGTGTCAGGTAGACATTGTCGCCAGGCACAGAATCCGATTGCTTTTCGACGACGCGGAGCACCCGACCAAGCACATCCTCCTCGACGATCTGCCGGCCCTTGGTCCCCCTCAATACATCCTCAAACGTTCCCTCGATACCGTAGCGCCCAATGCGATCTGTGGCCGGATTGTACCCCTGCTCGACGTACTCTTCTTTGCCTTCCGCAGGGATGGGCTGCAAAAACCCCAAGAGTTGCGATACCAGCGGGCCGTAGAGATAATTGCGGACCGATTTCACCTCGACGAACACGCCGGGCAGCGTCACACCTTCCTGCGCCACCAGCAGCGCCGTATCCCGCTCTACGCCTTCCTTGAGCACCAACGGGCGATAGGGGTCTATGCCCCCGAGCCACTCCAAGAGAACGTGCAGTTCGTCTTCGCCCGCTTGTACTCCGTTAAAGGAGTCGGAAGTACTCGACAGCGCGGTCAGACGATTGATCAATATCTCGCGCAAGCCAAGCACCGGCGCGCCAGGCTCTGGCGCGTCCTCGTCTCCAGGCGCCCCGGCCGTGGTGTAAGGCATATCGAGCAGCACAGCCAGGCGGATGAGCACCTCCTCCACGCCATCATCCTCATCGGGCAAGTAAGCGGGGACCAGGGTGACGTAGAAACTGGGGACGTTGCGCACCAAAGGAGTGCCGCCGCGATCGTAGATGATGCCGCGAGGAGCAGGGATGACGTCCTCCCGCAAGCTCAGCCGTTCCGCCCGCGCGCGATATTTATCGACGTTCACAACTTGCAACTGCCACAACTCCCGGCCAAAACCCACAAAGACGCCCAGGATCAGCATCCCCAGAATGATGACCCGGCGCGCCTCCTTGATCGTCATCCAGCGTGCTTGCCAGCGACTTGTGGCCTGTTGCGGCGCTCTGTTCAGCTTCACAGTGCAAATCCCTCCTCGTAGAGCCTGGCCCCTCCGGGACTATGCCTGGCGAGTCGTTCGCTCCAGCAAGGCCAGCGGCTGGAGGATGAATGGAGCGAGCGCCACGTTGAGCAACGTCGAGGGGCCGGCCACTCGCAGCCACGCAAATCCCCAATGAACCAGGTGCCCCGTCCAAACCAGCACGATCAACAAAACCAGATGATACGCCACGATGCCGAGAAACGACAAAAGCAACAACCGCACCACCCGCGAGCCAATACCCAGCCCCCACGGCTGCCCGGCCAGGAGCGCCGCCGCCAACAAGGCCAACGCCGTCGCGGCCAGCGGCCCTCCAGAGAAGAGATCGATCAGCAACCCGCCGATAAACCCCCACACCAATCCCTCGTCCAGGCCGCGTACCACAGCCCAGACCAGCACGACCAGCAACATCAAGTCGGGACGCGCTCCCCACAGCTTGACCCGCGAAAGCAAGGTGGTCTGGATCAGGGCCACACCGGTCAGAAGCGGCAGCGTCACATAGAAATTGATAGCACACCTCCGACGCTACGGCTCTTCAAGCGGAGGTTCCCCTTCCTCAAAAGAGATCCGCTCGAAGGTGGTGATCACCAACACCAGTTCCAGCCGTGTGTAATCCACCGCCGGTCGCACGGTGGCCGCCTGGTAGAGTTCATAGTCCATCTGCACCACGTCCATCACCTGTCCAATGACCAACCCTTTGGGCATGAGGCCGCCCAGCCCGGAGGTCAGCACAATGTCGCCGACGACAACGCGCTCGTCCTGCGGGATCCACTCCATGCGCAGCGTGTCGTCAGGCTCGCCGGGCTGCCCATTGACCAAACCCGTGACACGAGCGGTCTGCAAGAGACCGGCGACCGAGCTGTCGGCGTCGGTGAGCAACCGCACCTTGGCGGTGCGCGGGCTGACCTGGGCGACCCGTCCCACCAGAGCCGCTCCACCGCTGACGACAGACATCCCTACCTCCACGCCCTGCCGCGCTCCCACATTTATGGTGACGTAGCGCAGATAATAGTTCGGCTCCAGGCCCACCACTGTTCCACACGGAAACGTGTCGCAGGCCTCCTCCCGATCCACCACGTCGGCGCCCAGATAGGTCGAGACGGGATATTCGCTGACAAAGTTCAGCAGAGCGCGAAGTTGTTCAGACTCGGCTTCGTATTCCCTCAAGCGGACGTTCTCGACCTTGAGTGCATCCACCTCGACCTGCAGCTCTTCGACTTCAGCGCGCAATTCTCGCGCCTCGCGCACTGTCGGGAACAGGTCGCCGGTCAAGTCAGCCGCGCCCGTAAGGATGCGTTGTAGAGGATCGAGTACGTAGTGAGTCACGTATTCCAAGGGGGCCAGATAGCCGGATTCATGGAAGACGAGAAGCAACAAGCCGAGGATAAATAAAACGAGAGGAAGCCAGGGGCGACGAGGCGGCGCCCCATAGGGCATAGTCCCGTAGGAGCCTACGCCCCTACGGGGGCCGCCGCCGCTACGGGGCGATGGTCTCATATCTCACCCCACGCAGCGATGCAACGCAGCTCCTCCTCAACCAACATAGTTCGCTCAGGCAAACCTGGGACGGCGATCGTCGGTGCTGACCAATACCTCGCGGAGCAATTCCAATTCCTCCAGCACCTTGCCAGCGCCACGGGCGACGCACGTCATCGAATCTTGAGCCACCCAGGCCTGCATATTCACCTCATCGCTCACCCGCTCCGCCAGGCCTCTGAGCAGCGAGCCGCCGCCGGCCATACAGATACCCGTCTCCATCAGGTCGGCGATCAACTCTGGCGGCGTTTCGTCCAGGGTATCTTTGATCAGATCCACAATGACGCTCGCCGGCCCGTTCAACGCCTCCCGAACCTCGATGCTGCTGACCTCGATCTCCTCGGGCAGGCCGGTGACCAGGTTGCGGCCCCGCAGCGACATGGTCATCTCCTCCGACAGCGGGTAGGCCGACCCAACGCTCATCTTGGCCTGCTCGGCCATACGCTCGCCGATGTAGAGGTTGTACTTTTGGCGCGCGTATTGCATAATCTCTTCGTCCATCTTGTCGCCGGCGATGCGGAGAGAGCGGCTGAGGACGACGCCTCCGAGGCAAAAGACGCCCACCTCGGTCGTGCCGCCGCCGATGTCCACCACCATGCAGCCTCGCGCCTCCGTCACCGGCATGCCGGCCCCGATGGCGGCGGCCATCGGCTCCTCGATCAAAAAGACCTCGCGCGCGCCAGCAGACGTGGCAGCATCGTATACCGCCCGCTTTTCGACCTCCGTGACCCCGCTGGGAATGCCCACGACGACGCGAGGACGGGGGAAAGGAAGCATCAACTGGCTATGCGCCTTTTTGATGAAATAGTCCAACATCGCCTCGGTCACCTCAAATTCCGAGATGACGCCATCGCGCATGGGGCGAATGGCGATGATGTTGGTGGGCGTGCGTCCCACCATCTCCTTCGCCTCGGCTCCGACGGCCAGGACTTTGCGGGTTTTCCGTTCGATAGCCACCCAGGACGGCTCGTTGATGACGATGCCCTTGCCCCTCACGTACACGAGCGTGTTCGCCGTGCCGAGGTCAATGCCAATGTCCAGGGAAAGCAACCCAAGAAAAGCGTCAACAGGATTGAACACAAGCGTCTCCTAAAAACAAACTACTACCCCGGTCACGTCTGCTTTCTAGCACCGGGGCTGGCGAGAAAATTATACCACAAATCATGTACAAGGAAAGTCTTGGACGAGCGGCCTTTATGTGCTATAATTTGACACACAGCTATGTCTCCACTCTATCCGATCCAGTTGCCCGTCTTTAAGGGGCCGCTCGACCTGCTCCTCCGCCTCATTGAGCAGGAAGAGCTTGATATCACCACGGTCGCGCTGGCTCAGGTCACGGATCAATACCTGGCCCACCTGGCGGAACTGGAACGCCGACAGGTGAAGGAACTGGCGGATTTCCTCACTGTGGCGGCGAAACTGTTACTGATCAAGTCCACGATGTTGCTTCCGCGCCCTCCCACGCCCAGCCCCGAAGCCGAGGGCCAGGACGTGGGCGATGAACTGGTACGCCAGTTGCAGCTCTACAAGCGCTTCAAGGACATTGCCACCCTGCTGCATCAACGGGAGGAGCTGGGGTTGCACAGTTACGTGCGCATCGCTCCCCCTCCCGAACGCGATCCTCAACTCGACCTGGGCGATGTGACGCTTCACGATCTGCTGGCCGTCGCACAGGAGGCGCTGGATGCCATGCCCGGCCCGCCGGTCGGAGAGGTCGTCGCGCCGATCGTGGTAACCATCGGCGAACAGATCGAGCGGATCGAACATCGTCTGACCCAGCAACGTCAAGTCCGCTTCCACGAGATTCTCTCCGCCGCCACCACGCGCGTCGAGATCATTGTGACGCTGCTGGCGCTGCTGGAACTGATCAAGCAAAACAAAGTCAGGGCACAACAGGAGCGTATGTTCGGCGAGATTGTCATTGAGCGTCACTGGGTTGACGAGCCGGTACTTGCCGCCGCCAATCCAGAAGCATAGCCGCGCCCGCCCCCACCCCATCGATGACCACGTCGAACAGAGCGCCATTGCGCCCCGGCACAAAGGTCTGGTGGTATTCGTCGCTCAACCCGTAAGCTATGGCCAAGCCCACACTCGCCGCGTAGAGCGTCCTCTCGTCCCGAAAACGTCCGCGCAGCGCCCGCAGGTAGAGCCGGGCCAGGACGCCATAGGCCAGCGCGTGGCCGATCTTTTTGAGCAACGTGTCCAGCCACGGCTCGGGAGCTTGAGGCAGCGTGGGCTGGGCGGAGGCGACAAAGATCAATCCCATCCAGGCCAGCGGCGGGAACCAGCGCCAAAGACACTGTCTCACGACGCTGTCCCCTGGTAGGCCCGCTCGACCGTATCCACCAATCGCTCCCAGGCGAACCGCTCCTGCATGTCCAGAGCCGCCGCCTGGCCCAACCGCTCCCGTAGCGCTGCATCCTCCAGCAGCCTCGCCACCGCCTCGGCAAAAGACGTCACGTCGCCCGGAGGGACCAACCAACCGGTCTTGCCGTGACGGATCATCTCCCGATTCTGCCCCACCGCCTCGGCCACGACCGGCGTTCCTGCCGCCAACAGATCCAGCAGCTTGACCGCGCACTTGGTCCGGTTGACCAATGTGTCGTCGAAGGGGTAGATGGCGACGTCGACCCGGGCAAAATAGGCGGGCAGGTAGGCGGGTGGAACCCAACCAAAGTAGGTCACGTCGTGCGCGAAGCGGGACACTTGAAACGTAATGCGTAACACGCGATGTGTGATGGTCAGGCCGGATTGGGAGGCCAATTGGAATAGCTCCTCCTCCTCGCCAAAGAGCCCCCTACCTACGACCAAAAGGCGCGCCGCCGGGATGCGCTCCTGCACGCGCCGAAAGACCTCGATGACGCGAGAGACGGGGAACTCGAAAAATCGAGTATACAGCAAGATGCAGGGCTGATCATTTCCCGCCTCCTGCCTATTCTCCCTCATCTCTTGCCGCCCTGTGACGCCGTTGGGGACGTAGAACACGCGCCGCGGAGAGACGCCCAGCGCCCAGACCAGGCTCTCCAGCGTGCGGCTGGCGACGGTGACTGCGTCGGCGTGGGTCAGTCCCCAACGCTCTTGCCAGGCGAAAAAGCGCCGCTGCATCGGGGTATAGTCGCCGAGGTCGTTCCAGCCGCCCGGCCCCTCCCAATCGTCGGCGTCCACCACCAGGCGGGGTCGGCGGGCGCGGCGGATGGTTCCAATCCGAGGGAGACGGGCCAACAGCCAGTGCGTCAGGCCGCTGTAGGCCTTTGGCTTGAAGAGGTGCACCACGTCGGGGCGGAAAGCCAGAGTCCGGCGGGCTAATCGGAGCGCGGTCCACACGTGGAAAAGGCCAGGGATATTCGGCGGCAGGGAGATGTTCTCGATGGCGACGCCATCCTTTTCGCAACGCCGCCCGGCGTCCTCCGGGTTCTGCCAGGGAGGGAGAAGCATGGCGACGGTGTGACCACGCGCCGCCAGCGCCTTGGCCATCGGAAGCGCCCGCGCGCTCATCGTGCCGCGGGGTCGCAGCCCAAAGGGGCCCACTATGACAACGCGCATTCTAATGTACCATCATCGCAAGGGACGTATGCGCGCCCCTGACTCGTTCAACACTACGAAATGATCAACCAGTTGAGCAGCGGCCTTTTGGAGAAAAGTGCTCACAAGCGCAGCCTTGATCGAGGACTTTTCCACCCTGAACCGCAACAATAATATCCCTACGGTGATTTGACTGCGCAAATACACCAGTTCACCAAAATCTTTGTCGCTCGTGATCAGTACGCGCTGCTCCTGGTTCGCTAGTTTCAAAACCCATTCATCATCCACGCCACGAGCCATCTCGCCGATATAGGTCACATCGTGTCCAAGGCTGCGCACCACTTCAACTATCGGATGCTCGATATTCTCATCGGCAAGAAATTTCATACGGCTACCATCTCCTCCAATTCCAGCGGGAGGAATTCTTCGGTACTCAGTGCCAGGGCAGCGTATGCCAGTGCTGCGCGAATGTCCTCTAGCGTCAGCCGGGGAAAGTCTGCAACGATCTCATCAGGTGTGATGTCTTGTGCGAGTTTACGCAAAACCTGTTCAACCGGAATGCGCGTGCCTCGAATGACCGGTTTGCCCAACATGACGCGGGGGTTCACCTCAATCCGCTTTAGCAATTCGTCATCTTTCACTTGTCTCATCCGCGCTTCTCCTTAACCCACCCAGAACTTGGACTATTATAACTTGGCCTCTGGAAAAAGCAATCTCCCCACCGCCATCCATTCAAACGACCCGCGGCACCCGCGCCAAAATCTCGGAGGCCACCTCATAGTTGATCGTCCCCAACCAATCCGCTGCTTCCTCGGCGCTGATCTCGTCCTCTCCCTGGCGGCCAATGAGCACCACCTCGTCTCCCACGCGGACGTTGGGAATGTGGCTCACCTGGATCATCGTCTGGTCCATACAGACCCGCCCCACCAGGGGCGCGCGCTGGCCATGGATGAGCACCGCCTTCCACCGGGTGGGCGCGCGGCGAAAGCCATCGGCGTACCCCACGGGGATGACGGCGATGGTCTCCTCCCGCTCCGTCCGGTAGGTGTTGCCGTAGCTGACGTAACTGCCCGGCGGCAACGTCTTGACCTGGGCGATGGTCGTCTTCCACGCCAACGCGGGGCAAAAGTCCGCCGGGAGAGGAACGTGTCGAGAGGGATGGAGGCCATACATCGCCAGGCCCAGCCGCACCATCGTGAAGTGAGCCTCGGGCAGCCGCAGGGTGGCGGCAGAGTTGGCGCAGTGGACCTTGCGAAAATTGACACCGATCTCGGCCAGACGATCCAGCACGTCCCGGAAGCGGTTCAGTTGCCAGCGGGTGTACGCCGGGTCCTCGTCGTCGGCCACGGAAAAGTGTGTGAAAATCCCCTCCAGGTCGAGACCGGGCAGATCGCGAATCTCCTCCACGAAAGGAATGACCTGTTCGGGCAACAGCCCCAGGCGCCCCATCCCGGTATCCACTTTGACGTGGACGCGAGCCGTGCGGCGCAGATCGGCGGCGACCCGGCTAAAAACCCGCGCCGCGTCGGCGTCGTAGAGCGTCAGGGTGACGTCGTGCAGCAGCGCCTCCTTCGCCAGCCAGGTCGGGGTGTAGCCCAGCACCAGGATGGGAACGTCCACCCCACCCTCGCGGAGCTGCACCGCCTCGTTGACCGCGGCGACCCCACAAGCGGAAGCACCGCTGTCGAGCGCGGTTCGGGCCACCGCGAGGGCCCCGTGTCCGTAGGCATTCGCCTTCACGATCGCCAGGATCTCTACCTCCGGTCCGACGATCTGCTTGACCTGCCGGACGTTGCCAGCCACCGCCTCCAGATCCACCTCCGCCCAGGTGGGGCGAGCGGGGCGAACGCCCCGCTCGCTCAGTTCGTCCATCCGCCGCGTCAGCGATGGGGCCATGGCCGCTTCCACTTCCCGATCTCGTTTACCACAAAGTCACGACGGGCAGATCGCGCATCGTAACCAAGCCCGGCGCGGCCTCCCTCACGCGGCGGATCGCGTTGACGGCGATGGCGACGGTGGCGATGTCGCCGTTCGTGCCCTTGAGCGTGACCTCCAGGTTCGGCCTGCCGGTGATCTTGATGGTGTCCGCCTCGTTCTCGGCCTCCAGCGCGGCGATGAAAGTGAGCGTCATAAACTCGTCCTCATCGGTGTAGGCGCGGGCGACCTGCTTGAGGCCCCTCACCTGGCCGGGCTGCACGTCAAAGTAGTCGGTCTTGACCGGCTGATCGGCCACCACCGGCTCGACGCCCGACTCATAATCGGCCAGCTCCTTGCCCAACGTGTGAAAGACCATCCCCACAGATTCGGGCAGGCCCACGTGCCCCATGCGACCGGCGGCCATCTTGGCCTCGAAATCCTCCACCGTCATGCCCGAGCCGATCTTGGCCTGGAACGGTCCGCGCCGGGTCGAGGCGTTGATGACCCGCGTCACGTCAATGCGATCCACCCGCTGACAGATGGCCGTCAGGTTGAGGGGCAGCGAGTCCATCAGGAAACCGGGGTTGACGCCGGTTCCCAGCACGGTCTTGCCGGCGCGTTTAGCCGCGTCGTCAATCGCGGCGGCATCCTCCACGTGATCCAGCCAGGGGAAGGAGAGTTCCTCCGCCGTCGAGACAACGTCCAGCCCCGCCTCCAGGATTTCGACGATCTGCGACTTGAACAGGTCAAAGTAGGAGCTGGTCGTGTGCAGCGCGACGTCGGCCTTCGCTTGAGCCAGGACATCCGCCAGACTTTCGGCCACGGAAAAGCCCAGGTCACGGTCCAGGCCGATGACCTCGCCAACGTCCTTGCCGACCTTGGCCGGATCAATATCCACACCGCCGACCAACTCCAGCCCTTCGCGCTCCACGACGTGGCGGGCGACGGCACTGCCGATGGGACCAAGCCCATATTGAATCACTCGAATTTCTTTCGACATATTTAACGATTCCTCCCAGTTGATTTGAGATTTAGCGAATGCAATCCTACATCTTCACAGAGTATCTTCTCAAAAAGTCGGCGATGTAGCCGAGGTTTCCATACCTCGCCGGGCTAGCGCGCTATGGAAAGCGCGGCTACAGTACAACTCCCCAAATCATTGAGAAGATACCTCACAGATATGGTTTGAAGCGACACGCCGCTTTGCGACAGGCCTCGCCCAAAACGTCTATATCGGCCTCGGAGTGCGCGACCGTGACCGTGCCGTGGCTGTGGATCATGTATATGTCTTCCAACAGCAAGGCTAACATCGTCACGTCTTTGTTCAAGACCACGTCGCACACAGCCGGGTCGAACAACTCCTCCGGCCTTTCGAGTCGCACGTCGTCCCGGTACGGAAAGTGGAACATGAACATGGGGTTTCCAGGCAGCGCGTCGTTGCCATAACCCGTACAGCGGGCCAGGATGCCCTCCGCGGCGAAAGCCGCCTCGACCGTCCGGCGGGCCTTTTCGCCCAGCTCGGCCAGTCGAGGATAGATCTCGCCCTCGTGGGCGACCAAGTAGGCCATGAACATCTTGGCAGCCAACATCGAGGCGGGGTGCCCGGAGTAGGTGCCGCCCGAGAATTTCACCCGCTGGCCGCTGGCGCGTCCCACCAGGTCCAGGATGTCCGCTCGACCTGCCACGGCAGACACGGGCATGCCGCCGCCGACGATTTTGCCATACGTGGTCAGGTCCGGCTGGATGCCAAAGAGCGCTCCGGCATTGCCGGCGCGGAAGCGAAAGCCGGCGATCACTTCGTCGAGGATGAGCGCCGCGCCGTACTGGTGGGTCAGCTCGCGAGCGGTCTGCATGTACTCCAGCGTCGCCGGAATCACGCCGCCCGCGCCGATGAGCGGCTCCATAATGAAGCAGGCCAGCCGGTCGCCGTATCGACGAAACTGGTCGCGCAGCGCGTCCGGGTCGTTGAAGCGGGTGATCACTACCGCGTCGGTCACGGCGGGAGGAAACCCCTCGGTCTCTACGCGCTGGTAGCCAATCCCGTTCCGGGCCTCAAAGCTGACGCCCTTTAGCCCCCAGGGCTGCGCGCCGTGCCAGCCGCCGCCGACCTTCATCACCAGGTCGCGCCCGGTGAAGGCGCGAGAGAGCAAGATCGAGTACATGGTCGCCAGGCTGCCGCTGGTGGTAAAGCGCGCCCGTTCAGCCCCACTCTGCTGGCAGAGGATCTCGGCGCACTCGATCTGCAACCGGTCGGGAAAGCCGGTCTGCAAGCCAAAGCCATTTTCCAGGGCGCGGGCCAATTCCGACGTGACGACCTCCGGGTTGTGGCCCAGGATATTGGCCATGTGTCCCTGCCAAAAGTCGAGGACATTGTGGCCGTCCTCATCCTTGAACCAGGCGCCCTGGGCAGAGACGAGGCGCGGCGGAAAAGGCTCGGTGAGCCGCAGCGCGTGGCTGCCGCCGTCTACCAGATGTTTTTTCCCCCTCTCGTCCAGCGCCGCGGACTTGGGGGAATGTTGCCTGTAAGATTCTGCAAGTTCGGCCAATAACTGGGTGTAATCCCTTTTTTTCATAGCGCCTCCTATATTCATAGAACCTTAATTCTGCCCGAAAAAGTAACTTCCGCTCTTTTGTGGCTGCAAAAGCGAAATCGCAGCGATAATGCCCAGAATTGGCTGAAAGCCGTGTGCAACGGAACGAATTTGAATCACGAAGCGACTTTTCGTGCTCTCCAGAGATGAAGCGGCTTCTGGAAGCGGAAGTTACTTTTCAAACGCAAAATGGGGGTATTTAATGTTCTATGTATATTCTCTTTGCTCTCACGAGCACAGACAAAAGGTATCTTCTCAACCACTCGGGGCAGTAGTACTGTAGTCGCGCTTTCCATAGAGCGCCAGACCGGCGAGGTATGGAAACCTCGGCTACATCCCCCCTTTTTGAGAAGATAAGACAAAAGCCCCCTATGCCTGAGGCCAGGGGGCCATCTTTCATCTTGCTGCTTGCCTCCTTGACTCACCCACCCAGATACGCCTTCTTCACCTCAGGGTTGGCGGCCAGCTCCTTCGACGTTCCCTCCAGAACGATGCTGCCCGTCTCCAGCACATAGCCGCGGCTGGCCAGTTTGAGCGCCATATTCGCGTTCTGCTCCACCAGCAGGACCGTCGTGCCCTGGGCATTGATCTCTTTGATCGTCTCAAAGATATCGCGCACCAGGACGGGCGCCAGGCCCATCGAAGGCTCGTCGAGGAGCATCAACTGACCCCGGGTCATCAACGCCCGACCCACGGCCAGCATTTGCTGCTCGCCGCCGCTCAGGGTCTCGCCGCTCTGATCTTTGCGCTCCTCCAAACGGGGAAAGATCTCGAACACGCGCTTGAAATCCTTTGCGATCTGCTCTTTATCCTTACGGGCATAGGTCGCCAGCCGGAGATTCTCCAGCACCGACAGGTTGCCAAAAATGCGGCGTCCTTCCGGCACCTGGGCGATGCCAAACTTTTCCACCACCTCATGAGGCTGATACTGGAGCAGGTCTTCTCCCTGGTACGTGATACTCCCCCCCACGACTGTACCGCCCAGTTCGGCCATGTGGGGGATCTGGCGAGAGATGGTCATCAAGGTCGTGCTCTTGCCGGCGCCATTGGCTCCGATGAGCGTCACAATCTCTCCCTCATCCACACCGAAAGAGATGCCGTGCAAGGCCTGAATGTTCCCGTAATTCACCCGCAGATTCTTCACCTCTAGCAGCATTAGAACACCTCCTCGCCCAGATACGCCTCGATCACCTTGGGATTGTTCTGAATCTCCTCCGGCGTGCCATCGGCGATGGTCTGGCCAAAGTCGATCACCTTGATCCGCTCGCAGATGTTCATAATCACCCGCATCTGGTGCTCAATGATCCAGATAGTCAGGTCAAAGTCCTCGCGAATCTGATAAATGAACTCCATCAGTTCCCCGATCTCGCCGGGGTTCATCCCAGCAGCCGGTTCGTCGAGCAGGAGCAGGCGCGGCTCGGTGGCCAGCGCGCGGGCGATCTCTACCCGTCGCTGCGCGCCATACGGCATGTTCTTGGCTATTTCCTGGGCGTCTCCGTCCAGACCAAAAACGGCCAGCAGTTCCATCGCCCGTTCCTTGATTTCCTGTTCTTCTTCACGGTACCGCTCGCCGTGCAGGATCGAATCCAGGACACCATACTTGATGCGCGCGGCATGGGCGATGCAGATATTATCGAACACTGTCAGTTCGTCCCACAGACGAATGGTCTGGAAGGTGCGCGCGATGCCTTTGGCCGTGATCTGGTGGGGGCGCAAACCGACCAGCTCGTCGCCGTTGAACCGCACCTCGCCCTCGCTCGGTTTGTACGCCCCGGTGACTAAGTTAAAGATCGTCGTCTTGCCCGCCCCGTTGGGACCGATGAGGCCGACGATCTCGCCCTCCTCCAGGGTGAGATTGTAATCGTAGACGGCTCGCAGTCCGCCAAAATAGTGGGTCAGGTTCTTAATCTGAAGCAAGGGCATAGCTCTCCTCCTCGGAACCGAAAAACGCCCGCAACCGGGGGAATACGTCGGTCAATTCCTTGTTGCCCAGAATGCCCGTGGGGCGACGCAACATCATCACCACGAGCAGCAAAGGAATGACCACCCACTTGAACAACCCCAGAGGGCGCAAGAGTTCCAGCAACAGCGTAAAGCCGACGGCGCTGATGATGGAGCCGCTGATGGACCCCATCCCGCCCAGGTAGACCATGACCATGACCTCGGTGGATTTGAGGATGGTGAAGGTGCCGGGGTTGATGAACCCACCGGGCCAGTGAGCGAACAGCCCTCCGGCCAGCCCGGCCAGCCCGCACGACAGCATAAAGGCGATGATCTTGACGCGGCGGGTGTTGACGCTCATCAATTCAGACGCGATCTCGTCCTCGCGGATGGCCTTTACTCCCTTGCCGAGGGTGGAGGCCGTAAAATTGCGGATGATGAGGATGGTGACGATCATGCCAATAAACGTCCAGATGAGGAGCCAGGGCGCGTCAAAGACGTCGGCCATGTTGTTCATCACTCGCTTCATGCCCACAAAGCCCCGCGGACCGCCGATGACCTCCATATTCTCGATGGCGCTCTTGATGATGTAATTGACGGCCAGAGTGACGATGGCCAGATAGTCGCCGCGGGTGCGGAAAGAGGGAATGGCGACGAGCAGCCCCACCAGAGATGCGGCGATAGCGCCGACGATCAGGGCGACGGGGAACAGCGGGATGGCCCAGGCCGCCGGAAGGACAGGCGGGCCGAACACCTTGTCATCGGCGAACAGCCAGACGGTCAGGATGCCGGCCACGTAGGCGCCCACGGCCATAAAGCCGGCGTGCCCACAGGAAAACTCTCCCATGTGGCCATTGATCAGGTTCAAGCTGACCGTCAGAGTCACATTGATGCCCATAAACAGCATGACGAGTTGCCAGTATTCGTTAAAGATGCCCAGCCAGGAGCCGCCTATCGCCACCACAAAGAGCAAAAAAACAATCAGAGGCGGGTAGTACTTTTTCTTCATCATATTCTCCTCTGTCTCTGCTAGACCTTTTGTCTTCTAGCTACGCCAAAGATGCCGGTCGGCCTGATGGTCAAGATCACCAGTAGCACAGTGAAAGAGACGAGATCGCGGTAGGTGGAAGATAGCCACTCAAATCCAGAGATCGAGCCGAGAGCAACGACGAAAATCTCGATGAACGCCAGGAGAAAGCCGCCCACCATTGCCCCTCTGACCTCCCCAATCCCGCCCACCACCGCGGCGATGAACGCCTTCCAGCCAATGAGAATACCCATGTCAAAGCTGATCCTGTGATAGGCGGAGCCAAACATCACGCCGGCCAGGGCCGCCAGTGAGGAACCAATGACAAAGGTAGCGGCGATGATGGTGTTCATAGGCACGCCCATCAAGGGCACGGCCACCTTGTCGTAGGAGATGGCCCGCATCGCCAGACCTATCTTGGTGCGGCGCAGGAATACCTCCAGGGCGATCATCACCACCACGGCCAGCCCGATGACGATGAGTTTGACATTGGTAAAGCTCACGCCCCCTACCGTGTAAATCTCGGTCTCGATCAGCTCTGGGAAACCTCGGGCGGCGCCGCCCAGCGAGGCCAGGTTCAAATACTCCAAAAAGAGGCCGATCATCAAAGCGGTGATGACGAGGTAGAGACGATGGGCCCCTCGCTCTCGCAAGGGGCGGTAGGCGACCCGCTCGATGCCCACCCCCACCCCTGCCGTCAAGACCATCGATCCTACGATGGTCACCAACAGGATGAACCAGGGAGGCAAGGCAATGGGCAGGGTAAAAGCGCCTTGTCCCAACAGGAAGACAGCGATAAAGTAAGCGATAAAAGCGCCTACCATAAAGATGTCGCCGTGGGCAAAGTTGATCAACAACAACACACCATAGACCATGGTGTAGCCCAGGGCAATCAGAGCGTAGAAAGAGCCCCACTGTAAGGCATTGAGGAAGTGTTGAAGAAAGATATCGAGCGTCATACGCGCCTCCTCGTACTTCAATCCTGCATCAGAAGGAGAGGGGCCTGAGTGAGGCCCCTCTCCTCCCCAGATCACCCCCTCCGTGAACAGGGACGAGAGAACGTTGAGGGGAGACCACTTCTTGTTGTCTTCTTACGGACAGGCCTGGTCGTAGAAGCTGAACTTGCCGTTCGTGATCTTGACAATGACCGCGCACTTGATGGGGTCGCCTTCTGGAGTGAAGGTCATCTTGCCCGTGATGCCGTCAAAGTCCTTGATCTTGCCCAGTTCGTCCTTCACGGCCTCGCGATCCTTAGCCAGGTCGCCGCTCAGGCCTCCGGTGTTCTGGATGGCCTGTAAAACAATGCCCAGGGCGTCCCAGGTGAGAGCGGCCACGTCGCCAGGGGTCTCGCCATAGTCCGCCGCGTACCGGTCAATGAACTCCTTGGTGGCCCCGGTCGCGCCCTCGGCAGCGTAGTGGGTGCTAAAGAACAGCCCCTCGCAGGCGTCGCCGCACATTTCCAGCGTCTTGGGGTCGCCCCAGGAGTCTGAACCGAGGATAATCTGCGTCAGTCCCAGCTCCTGGGCCTGCTTGACGATCAGCGGTACCTCGTTGTAATACTGGGGTGTGAACAGCACCTCGGCGTCGGTGCCCTTGATCTTGGTCAACTGGGCGCTAAAGTCGGTGTCGCCAGTGGTAAAGCTCTCAAAGGCCACCACCGAGCCAGCGCCGTGGATACCCTCCCAGGCGTCGCGGAAATTTTCCGCCAGCCCTTTGGGATAGTCGGATGCCACGTCGTAGAGCACAGCCGCCTTGGTGGCACCAAACTCGTCGGTCGCAAAGTTGGCCACCACCGGCCCCTGGAAGGGGTCGAGGAAGCAGGCGCGGAAAACCCAGGGCCGATCTAGCGTGGTGTTGGGGTTGGTGGACCAGGGGCTAACCATGGGGGTCTCGTTCTCATTCGCCACCTCGCCGGTGGGCACGGCCTGCTTGCTGGACTGAGGACCGACGATGGCAAGCACCCTGTCCTGGGTGATCAGCTTGGTCGCCGCCGCCGTCGCCGATTCGGCCTTGGACTCGTTATCCTCGACAACGATCTCGAGGGTGTACTTCTTCCCGCCGACCTCCAGGCCGCCAGCATCGTTGATATCCGCGGCTTTCATCTCGGCGGCGCGTTGAGATTGAGTGCCGACATAGGCAATATCGCCCGTCATCGGTACGTCAAGCCCGATCTTGATCGTCGAAGCCTCTCCACCGCAACCCGTGAGGGAGGGAACGGCCACAACCAGCGCCAAAACTAAAAGCGTGACTCTCCTGAGCATAGGTATCTCCTCCTTAATCAACTAGATTAGACTTGGCTTTCACTGTCATCGAAAAGAGCATGCTCGCACAACTTTTTTCCCCGGCACACCTCCTTTAATAAAAGAACCATCAACTCCACGTGTTGATGTGCGATTATAGCATCTATTCTGTTAGATTGCAAATGTCCACGAGTCCACTTTGAAGGTAAATTTTGATCGATTGAAACACACCTGCAACCTTTTCCTTGTTGACACGCATCGCCTGGGCGAGTATAATCAGACTATACCCGATCAAAAAACAAGCGAGGTAAAGACGCTATGGATACAGCTTACGTTTACCACCCCATCTACCTTGAGCACGATCAACCCACTCACCCCGAAAACGCCCGCCGCCTGAAACGCATCCTCAGCACATTGGAGGAGAAAGAGGTTCTGAGCCGGTTACAGCTTCTGGAGCCTCGCCCGGCCACCGGCGAGGAGTTGGAGCGCCTGCATACGCCAGAGCTTGTCGAGCGCGTGAAGCACGTGGCCCAGAGAGGGGGTGGAAATCTCGATCCCGACACCTACGTCTCCCCCCGCTCCTTCGACGCGGCATTGATGGCCGCCGGCGGCCTCGTGCGCGCCACCGAGGCCGTGCTGGCGGGCGAGATCGCCAACGGGTTCGCCCTTGTACGCCCGCCCGGACACCACGCCACAGCCACGCGGGCGATGGGGTTTTGCCTCTTTAACAACGTCGCCGTGGCCGCGCGAGCAGCGTTGACAAACAAGAGCGTGGAGCGCGTCTTTATCGCCGACTTTGACGTGCATCACGGCAACGGCACTCAGGACGCTTTCGCCGACGACCCGGCGGTACTGTTTTTCTCTACCCATCAGTACCCCTACTATCCCGGCACCGGCGCCTGGGACGAGATGGGAACCGGCGAGGGCCAGGGGACGCTGCTCAACGTGCCGCTGCCTGTCCAGGTGGGGGATTCGGGCTACCTCCAGGTCTTTGCCGAACTGGCCTGGCCGCTGGCGGAACGCTTTCAGCCCGATCTGATCCTGGTCTCGGCTGGCTACGACGCTCACTGGAGCGATCCGCTGGCGTACATGAACCTCTCGTTGACCGGCTACGCCCAACTGGCGCAAGAACTGGTGCGCATGGCCGAGCAGTTATGCGAGGGACGGATCCTGTTCACCCTCGAGGGTGGCTATCAACTGGACGTACTGGCGCACGGCGTACTGAATGCCTTTTACGCCATGCTGGGAGAGGACACGATCATCGATCCGTCCGGACCTTCCCCCCACCCCGAACGTCCCGTGGACGCTCTGGTCGCACGCCTGAAGAGCGCGCATGGACTGGATTGACTTTTCGTGCAAGATGTTGCATAATTTAAGGGAAACGCGCAAGGCCGAGTGAGAGAAGGAGAGAGCAATGAATGAGATCGCCCTTCACGAATACTGCCAGCAGATCGAAAACGTGATCGAACAGGGCCGCTACGAGGAGGCCATCGCCCATGGGCGGCATATCCTGAAGCAGTATCCCAAACACGTGACGACCTACTGGCTGCTGGGCAAAGCGATGCTCGAATCCGGTCGGAACGAACAAGCCGCCGACATGTTCCGCCGTGTGCTCAGCGCCGATCCCGAGGCCATGCTCGCCTGGATCGGATTGAGCGATATACACAACCAGCGCGGCGAACTCGAAGCGGCCATTTGGCACATGGAACGGGCCTTCGAACTGGCCACCGACAACGAGGCGATCGTAGAGGAATTGCGCCATCTCTACAGCCGCCTGCCCGGCACGACAGCGGAACATATCCAACTCACTCGCGGCGCGTTGGCCAAGCTGTACCTCAAGGGCGATCTGCTCTCGCGGGCGATTGACGAATTACGCGCTCTACTCGACGAACATCCCGATCGAGTAGACCTGAACGCTACGCTGGCCGAGGCGCTCTGGCGTGATGGACAGCGATTGGAAGCCTCAAAGGTCTGCCAGCAAGTTTTGGACGAACTCCCCTACTGCCTCAAACCAAACTTGATCCTGGGCGAGATCTGGACCAGCAGCGGCAGGGAAGAAGGAGAGATCTATCTACAGCGCGCCCAGGCCGTAGACCCAGAAAATCGGATGGCGCAGGAACTCTTTGGAGCCGCGTCGTCGCTGCCAGCCGAAGAGGCGCCCATCACTCCCCTGGATTATCGGGCGATCACCGAAGAGGAACGCCCAGACTGGCTGGCCGAAGCCACGTTGGTAGACACCGCCGGGGCATTGGAAACCCAGATCGAGATCCCTGAGTGGTTGCAAGAAGCGACTGTGAGCGAGGAAGGGACACCGGAGCCTCCCCAGCCCAGCTTTGTCGAGCCACCCGAAGAGGAACCGGCAGAAACCCCGCCTGCTCCAGCAGAAGCAGCCCCCGAATGGCTGGTGGAAACCGGCGAAGAGCCAGCAGAACCCATCGAAAAAGTCAAAGCCGTCGTCGAAGAGGAGGTCCCCGAATGGCTCAGCGATCTGGAAACTGAACCGACCGTCGCCGAAGAAGAAGCATGGGATATTTCAGAGGAAGAGGAGATTCCCGAATGGTTGGCCGAGCTAGGCGCTGAAGAACCTACCCCGATCCCTGGCGAGGAAGAGATTCCCGAATGGTTGGGAGATATGGGCGTCGAGGCAGAAGAAGAGGAGGCCCCTCCTGCTGCACAGCCCGCAGAACAACCCGAGTGGCTGGCCGATCTCGGCGAGCCGCCCCTTGAGGAAATACCGGAATCCGAGGAAGAGCCGGCAGCCTCCATAGAGATCCCCGAATGGCTGCAAGATTCCACACCACCAGAAACGCCGCCCACAGTCGAACTCGCGCCAGAACCCCCGTCCGAAGCCATCCCACCGGTAGAAGAAACCCCGCTGACCTGGGAGGAGGACGAGGAGGCACTCTCCGGCGACAGGGCGCTGGCCTGGCTGGAACAATTGGCGGCGGCCCCAGAAGACGAATCATACACCGGGGCTGAGGCAGAGAAAGCGCCGCCACCGAAAGAGGCCGAGATTCCCGAATGGCTGCTAGACCGCGCTCCGCTCGAAGAAGCGGCGCCCGAAGCTACTCCGCCAGCCGAAGAAGCTCCACCGGCCTGGATGGAGGAAGAAGCAACTGAGGCGGCGCCTGAGGCGGCGGCAGAAGAAGCGCCGCCCGCATGGCTCGAAGAAGGAGCGATGCCCTCGGGCGACGACGCCCTGGCCT
>DAOTUB010000153.1:0-34305 GCA_034437455.1 Anaerolineae bacterium
GGAGCGCCGTCAAGCCCCACTAAGATGGGGATGGGGATCGGGCGGCCTATGTACAAAGCGCGGCAGGTAATTGCTATTCGAGATTTTAAGGTTCAATCACTTGACAAGACTTAGAACATCTACTCAACCAGCGCTCGCTCTGACGTTTGGTGATATGGCTGAACACTTACTGGTGTTGCACTCAGAAGATTCTAATGTCCTGGTTTCTGGTCCGTTCTCTGAGCGTTGGCTAAAAATGTTCCTTGATCGCCTCGGCGACGGACCAGGGGATGCCGGGCGCTGCGGCCAACTGTTCGACGCTGGCCAGGCGGATGCCATCGAGGGAGCCGAATACTTTGAGCAGTGTCTTGCGTCGCGCCGGCCCCACGCCGGGGACGCTTTCGAGCTGCGACGCCAGCCCCGCCTTGCGTCGTCGCGCACGGTGGTGCGTGATGGCGAAACGGTGCGCCTCGTCCCGCACGCGCTGCACGAGGAATAGCCCCTGTGAGCGGCGAGGGAGCAGGACCGGCTTGGCCCTCCCCCGCAGGAAGAGTTCCTCACGCTGCTTGGCCAGCCCCGCCACCGGCACGCTGTCGAGCAGATCGAACTCGTTCAGTACCTCGACCGCCACGTTCAACTGGCCCTTCCCTCCGTCCACGATGAGCAGGTCGGGCAGCTTTGCCCATCCCAAAGGGGCGTTGGCCCCTATGGGACTATGCCCTTTGATGTCCCGGCTGCCCAGCGCCTCGTCCGACGTGGTCGTCCGCCAGCGGCGGAAGCGGCGCTGTAGAACCTCGCGCATGCTGGCGTAATCGTCCTGCCCCTGCACGCCGCGCACGTTGAAACGCCGGTACTGCGACTTGCGCGGCACACCCTGCACAAAGACGACCATGCTGCCGACGATCTGCTTCCCCTGTGTGGTCGAGATGTCGTAGCATTCGATGCGCGCCGGAGGCTTGGGGAGCGCCAGCGCCTCTTCGAGTTCGGCCAGGGCTTGCTCTTGTTTGTGAGCGTCGGCCTGCCACTGGACGCGCAGCGCCGAGAGCGTCTCGGCGGCGTTCTCGGCGGCCATCGCGACCAGCTCTCGCTTCTGCCCCCGGCGGGGGACGTGGAGCGTCACCTTCGCCCCGCGCTTTTGCTTCAGCCATTGCTCGATGATCAGCGCCTCCTCGATCCGTTCCGGCAGCAGCACTTCCGGCGGAACGTAGGCGGCCTCCTCGTAGAATTGCTTGAGAAAGGCGGCCATTACCTCCTGCTCGTCCGTGTCCTGCGCGCCCTCCAGCACAAAATACTCTCGCCCCAGGAGCTTGCCGCCCCGGATGAAAAAGACCTGCACGCAGGCGTCGCCGTCGGCGCGGGCGAAGGCGATCACGTCCTGGTCGGCCCCAAGCGCCGAGACGACCTTTTGCCGCTCGACGATGTGCCGCGCCGCCTGGAGTTGATCGCGCAGCGTGGCGGCCTGCTCGAAATCCAGCCGGTCGGACGCGGCCCGCATCCGCTGCTCCAGGTCGGCGAGCACCTCCTCGCTGCGGCCTTCGAGAAAACGGATCAATCCGCGGATCATCGCCCGGTACGCCTCTTTCGTCACCGCGCCGATGCAGGGTCCCAGGCAGAGCTTGATGTCGTAGTAGAGGCAGGGGCGCTCGTCGTGCCCGGTGATCTCCCGGTTGCACGTCAGGTAGGGGAACGATTTGCGCAGCATGTCGATGGTCTGGTGGACCGCCGCCGAGGACGTAAAGGGGCCGAAATAGCGGCTGCCGTCTTGCTCCATCCGGCGCGTGATGAGCGCCCTGGGGAACGGATCGGCCCACGTAATCTTGATGTAGGGGTAGCGTTTGTCATCCTTGAGATAGACGTTGTAGCGGGGGCGGTGCTTTTTGATCAGGTTCGCCTCGAGGATCAGTGCTTCCAACTCCGACTCGGTGACGATGAACTCTAGCTCCGCGATCTCGGACACGATAGCGCGCACCTTGGGGATCTCCTGGGACGAGGCGTGAAGGTAGGAGCGCACGCGGGCGCGCAGGTCGATCGCCTTGCCCACGTAGATGACGGTTTCGTTCACGTCGTGCATCAAATAGACGCCCGGCTTGCGGGGCAGGCTTTCGACCTGGTTGTGGATGTGTTCTGCAAGATCAATCATTGCTCATTGATCATTGTTCATTGTTAATTGCTAACCTACTGCTTCTCGTAGGGCTTTCCCTCCTCCGCCGGCGCCCTCGACCGGCCAACGACGCCGGCGACGACGACGATGGTCAGCAAGTAGGGCACCATCTGCAAGAACTCGGGGGGGATGGAGACGTTGAGGAAAGGCAGGGCCGGCTGGAGGATCTGCATCTTGACCTGGAGCGCGTCGGCAAAGCCAAAGAGGATTGCGGCCAGAAAACCGCCGACGGGGTTCCAGTTGCCGAATATCATGGCCGCCAGCGCCACGAACCCCTGCCCGCGCGTCATGTTATCCTCGAATGTGCCCACCGCGTCGAGGGGGAAATAGGCCCCACCGATGCCCGCGATCAGCCCGCCGACGATGACGCTGATGTAACGCATACGGTTGACGTGCACGCCCACCGTGTCGGCGGCGCGGGGATGCTCGCCGCAGGCGCGCATGCGCAGGCCCCAGGGCGTGAAAAAGATGAGATAGCTGATCACCAGCACGAGGATGAGCATGATAAAGACGGTTGGGGGGTTGTTGAACAGAATCGGCCCGACGATGGGAATATCCGCCAGGAAGGGAATGCGTATGGCGTCGAAATGGCCGGGGGTGCTCAGGCCGGCCGGCTCCAGCAGGCGCAGGTTCAGGAAGCGGGTCCCGCCCGCCGCCAGGATATTGATCACCGTGCCGGAGATGATCTGGTCGACCTTGTATTTGATGGACAACCCGGCGTGGAGCGCGGCCATCAGCCCGCCGACCACACTGGCGAGCAAAAGCCCCATCCACAGCGTGCCAAAGATGCTGGCGAACGCGATCGCGGCCAACGCGCTGGAGAGCATCATCCCCTCGATGGCGATGTTGATGATGCCCGATCGCTCGCACAGGATCCCGGACAGCGCCCCCAACGTCAGGGGTGTGGCTGCGATCAGCGTGCTTTGGAGCATGCCCGACAGGTTCAACTGTGTGCCGCTGGTCACCCAGACGAGAAAGCCAAAGGCGACGAGAAAGGCCACGCCCCAGTTCAGCGCCGAGCGGAGCGATTCCAGCCCGCGATAGAGCCGCAGCCCGGCCACGAGCAGGCAGAGCGCGCCGACGATGTAGAGCGTGATTCCAGAGGGCAGGGAAAAGAGCGTGCCCAACGCGCGGTCGGTAAACGTGGCGCGCTCGCCGGGCGAGGTGCCAAAGCCCCCCAAGATCAGGACGAGAGCGCCCGCCAGCAGCATCAACAGGGTGATGAGCAGGTCTTGCCAATTCAAGCCCGACGATTTTGGGTTGCTCGCGAGTTTCGTTTGAGCAGTCATAGATTTCCCCGTTACGTGCCCCATCCGCGTGAAAAGACGGTGCTTTCGATCTCTTCGCGCCGGTCCTGGCGGAAGCGGTATACGGCCCGAATGATGGCCGGAGCGGCGATGAAGACGATCACCAGCGATTGGACGATCTGGACGATCTCGGTCGGGATGCCGGCCACGGACTGCATCCGGGCCGCGCCAGCTCGCAACACCCCGAAGAGAATGCTTGCCCCCACGACGCCCGCCGGCCGGCTGTTGCCCAGCAGTGCCAGCGCGATCGAGTCGAAACCATAGCCTGCCTGAAAACCCAGGGCGATGTTATGCGTGATGCCCAAGCCCTGGCTCACGCCCGCCAGCCCCGCCAGGCAGCCGCTCAGGAACATCGCCAACACGCAGGTGCGGGTCACGGCCATGCCGCCGTAACGGGCCGCCTCGGGACTGGCGCCGACCGTGCGCAGCTCAAAGCCCCAGGTGGTTTTGAACAGGAACCAACTGGTCGCCGCCGCCGCCACGAGCGCCAGCACAAACCCCCAGTGCAGCGTGACCGGGTGATCGAGAAAGCGCGGCAAGTAGGCGCTGGGGACGATCTCTTGCGTGCGGCAGGTTCCCTGGACGAACTCCAGCGGCCCGCACAGCAGCCAGTCGCTCAGGCGGAAGGAGACATAGTTCAGCATGATGGTGGTGATGACTTCGTGCGCGCCGGTCCTGGCCTTGAGAACGCCCGCGATGCCCGACCAAAGCCCTCCGACGATGGCTCCGATCAGGATGGCCAGGGGCAGGTGGATCGCGGCAGGCAGGCTGGTAAAAGAGAACCCGACGATCACGGCGGCCAGCCAGCCCATACCGATCTGTCCCTCGGCGCCGATGTTGAACAGGCCGGCTCGAAAGCCCACGGCCACGGCCAGCCCGGCAAAGATATAGGGCACCGACTGGACCAGGCTGCCGCTGGGGCCGCGCACCGCGTCGACGATGGGGCGGATTCCGCCGCCGCCCAGCCCACGACCAATCGCCGCCAGGATGGTAAAGGGATCGCTCAAAGCGCCCTGGTACAGCGCCCCATAAGCCCGTGCTAGGTTGCCAAAGGCCAGCCCCAGGGCGCGACCGATCTGCCCTTGGCCCAGGGCAGTGTAGACGGCTTGATCGGTGAACATGATAACAAGCCCGCCGATGATCAGCGCCGTGACGACGGAAAGGAGCGGCACGACGAGTCCTTGCAGCCGAGCGCTCAACCAAGCGCGCATCCAGGGCCAGCCGCCGCGCCTCGTCGAGATCAGCGCCAGGGCTACCAGTGCGATCAGCAGGATGAGAGGCCAAAGCCCCAGCGCCACGAGCAGGAGTAGGATCAGCCATTTGCTGAGCAGGACAAGCGCGCCGACCACTACGATCAGCAAGGCGGACTGAACCCAGCGCGGCCACGCAGCGATCCGTTGGTCTAGTTTCTGCAAGTCTCGTTCCTCATTCAACGGCTGTAGCCCCCTTTCTTTCTGCGAGTCGAGAGCCAGCCATCAGCAGGCCCAGTTCCTCTCGGGTAACCTCGTCGGCGTTTACCGTGCCTACGATCCGCCCTTCGTACATCACCGCGATGCGGTCCGACAGCGCCATGATCTCGTCCAGCTCCACCGAGACCAGGAGGATGGCGCACCCCTCGTCCCGCTTCTGGAGGAGCCGCTGGTGGATGTATTCAATCGAGCCGACGTCTAACCCCCGGGTGGGCTGCGCGGCGATGAGCAGCTTGATGGGCCGGGAGAACTCGCGGGCGACGATCACTTTTTGCTGGTTGCCGCCCGAAAGATCGCTGACGGTCAGGTCGACGTTGGGCGGGCGGACGTCGAATTCTTCTACCAACCGCTCTGCGTACTCGTGCACCTGGCCGAATTCAAGCCCCACGCCTCGGGCAAAGGGGGGCTGGTAATACGTGCACAGGATCAGGTTGTCGGAAACCGGGAATGGCAACACCAGGCCATTCCCCTGCCGATCTTCGGGGATGTGGGCGACGCCAAGCTCGGTGATTTGACGAGGCGAGGTGTTGGTCACGTCTTGTCCCAGGATGCGAACCGTTCCGCTCGTGGCCTGCCCAAGTCCGGTCAGCACCTTGACCAACTCGGTCTGGCCGTTGCCCTGAACGCCCGCGATGCCGAGCACTTCTCCCTCCCGCACGAACAGTCCCACGTTTCGGAGTACCCGCTGATGGTGCATGTCCTCGGCGACCAGATCGGTCACTTCCAGTACGACGTTTCCGGGCAAGCTCTGTCCCTTTTCGGCGACCAGCGTCACTTCGCGCCCGACCATCATCTCAGCCAGCTCCGGCCCCGATGTTTCCGTGGGCATCGTCTCGCCCACTACCTGCCCGTGGCGCAGGACGATAATCCGATCTGCAATCGTCATCACCTCTTTCAGCTTGTGGCTGATAAAGATGAGTGACTTGCCCTGCTCGGACAACGATCGCATGATCTCGAAAAGCTCCGCCGTCTCTTGTGGGGTGAGCACGGCCGTCGGTTCGTCCAGGATGAGGATGTCGGCCTCGCGATAGAGCGTTTTGATGATCTCTACGCGTTGCCGGACGCCGACCGGCAGATTCTCGATGAGCGCGTTCGGGTCTACGGCCAGGCCATACTGTTCCGACAGCGCGCGGATGCGTTGGACGGCTGTGCGCCGGTCGAGCGCGGTGGCGAGCACTCGTATGGCGGGATAAGAGGCCGCGGCAAAGAGGAGAGCCAGGACGATCAGCAGGGGGATGCGCTGCGGGATGTTCAGGATCAAGGCCAGGGCCACGAGCGCGACCACGCTGCCCACAAAGACGATGGGCACGTAAAGCCGAAAAGATCTCTGGCTCAGCTTGCCGAGCAGGGCGATCAAGCCGTATAGCCCTGCGACCGCCGCGCCGCCCGCAAGCCCCGCCAAAAGCCACTGATCGAGACCTCCCGGCGCAAAGATGCTGCTGATGAAAAAGAGCAGCGCCGCAGCGCCGCTCGCCAGTCCCAGCGTGCGCCAGGAGAAGGGAAACTCGGTCGGCTCGGCGCCCATGACGATGTTTTCGGCTACGGTGAAAACCGGGACCAGTTGGAAATGCTGATGCACCATGCCGATGCCCAGGCGGATGGCGTCGTTCGGCTCCTGGATCTCGACCGCTTCCCCCCGCACCTCGATCTCGCCCTCGTCGGGCGCATAGAGGCCGTAGAGCACGTTCATCAGGGTGCTTTTTCCCGCGCCGTTTTCGCCCAGGAAGGCGAGGATCTCTCCCTTATCCAGTGAAAAGCCGACGCGGTCGTTGGCCAGCACTCCAGGGAAGCGTTTAGTTACGTCGTGGGCGCGCAAGACTGGGGCCATCGTCGTCCCTTTTGAAACGAGCGGCGCTGAGATGATCCTTCCCAGCACCGCTCTCGAACTATTTGTTTATCCGGATGTAAGCGTTCAGGGTATAGCGCCGGCTGAGTGCCCTGGAGCATAGCGGCTTGGGTTGAGCCTGTCGAAACCGGGGTGTATCGAAGCCAAGCGGCTCTCTGAAACCAGATTTGCTCTGGTAAGATCCGCTTGGTTTCGATACGCTTCTCCGCTGACGCTACAAAGCTACTCAACCGGCGCTCCTATGTAGACGGTTACGTTCGGATTATTGTGACCACCCGGTGTCGATCGAGCCGTCGATGATGCCCTGCTTGATCGCATCCAGCTCTGACTTGACCTCGGCGGGAATCTCGTTTTCAAAGTCGTGGAAGGGGGCCATGCCCACGCCGCCGTTGCTCAGGGTGCCGACGTAGACGCCGCCGCCCTGGAACTTCCCGGCCAGGGTGTCTTTGACGACGGTGTAGACCGCGTTATCCAACCGCTTCATGCACGACGTGATCAGGATGTCCTTCTCGTTGGGCAACGTGAAGTACTGATCCACGTCCACGCCGATGCCCCACTTGCCGCGCTCTTTGGCGGCGGTGAGGCCGCCGTTGCCGGTCTTGCCGCCCACGCCAAAGATCACGTCCACGCCCTCGTCGATCAACGAGTTACCCTGGATCTTGCCCTGATCCGGGGCCTCAAAGTCGCCGACATAGACGCCCTTGACCTGGACGTTGGCACCGTTCTGGTTGTTATAGTACTCGACGCCGGCCTCGTAGGCGACGATGAATATCTCTACCGGCGGGATCTGCATGCCGGCCACGTAGCCCACCTGCGGATCATCCGGGTCCTTCATGTCGGCCCAGGCCGCCGCCAGATAGCCGACGGGGAAAGCGGCCTCGTCGGTGTTAAAGACGATGCCCTGCACATTGTCGATGGGTGGGTCGTAAGCAAAGTCCACGATGGCGAACTTGACGTCGGAATATTCTCCGGCCATCTTGGCCGTGGCGTCGCCCAGCAAAAAGCCCACGGTGATGATCAGGTCGTAGCCCTGCTCGGCGAACTCGGTGATGTTCTTTTCATAGTCCGCCTGGGCCTGGCTTTCGATGAACTTGGAACAGACGTCCATCTCCTCGTCGGCCCGTTGTAGCCCATCCCACGTGTTCTGGTTGAAGCTGGCGTCGTCAATACCGCCCACATCCGAGACCATACCGACCTTCAGGTCGCCTGACTCGCAGCCTTCCGGCAGAGCGGGTCCACAGCCGATCAGTAAAATCAGGGTGATGAGCAAGCTCATGCTTGCCAGGAAAAATTTGCGCATTTTACTCCTCCTTTGTCTAAGGGTTTGCTCTATTTTATCGGGGACAGTGAAGGGTTTTTTGCATACACTCGCCTCCTTACTTGCTCACGTAGCAAAATTGTACTGTACGCACAATTATAAACCGAACTGGAGGCAAAGACAAGTGACTTGTGGTGAATTCGCTGGGTGATCATCCTCCTGGTGATTTACCATGCGTTTGACGTCGCTCTCGCCGTATGTTACAATTCAGAATACATTCGTCACCCTGAGAGGAGCCGAAAGAGCCTGCCTTGAGCTTGTCGAAAGGGGGCGCATCTAAAACTTTGGGGAGTATCCATTGAAGAACCAATCCAGCGCCGGTCGAGTAGGCCCGAAGGGCCGTATCGAGATCAAGCGGGTGATCTGTAGAGCCGCTTGCTTGGTTTCGATATACTTCGTTACTCAACCAGCGCTCACTCTCCCAAGATTTGGATACGCCCGCCGAAAGGTCTCCACTCTTGACAACGAGAGGTTTCTCGACTCGCTGCGCTCGCTCGGAATGGCGGGTTGTGGGAAGTCTGAGTAATAACGAATTTAGCCTCATTAAGGGTGAATAGCTGATCGGAGGGTTACGTATGAACAAACCTGAACGCTATATCTATCTGGATCACTCCGCCACTACTCCTGTGGACCCCCGGGTAGTCGAGGCGATAGCCCCTTATTGGAGCGAGATCTTTGGCAACAGTGAATCGCCCCACGCTTTTGGCCGGGCCGCCGCCAACGCATTGGAGGGGGCGCGCCAGACGGTGGCCGACGTGTTGGGCTGCCGTCCCGCCGAAATCGCCTTCACCGGCTCCGGCACCGAGGCCGATAACCTGGCGCTGCGAGGTGCAGCCTGGGCCGTTCGACAGAATGGGCGAGGCAATCACATTGTCGTTACCCCAGTCGAGCACCACGCAGTGGGCCACACCGCCGATCAACTGGGCGATCTGTTCGATTTCGAGATCACGCAAGTGGAGGTGGACGAGTACGGGCGCGTGGACCCGGACGATGTGGCCGCCGCCATCCGGCCCGAAACGATTCTGGTGAGCGTGATGGTCGCCAACAATGAGGTCGGCACCGTGCAGCCCATTGCAGAGATTGGGCGCGTCTGTCGCGAGCGGGGCGTGCTTTTCCACACCGACGCGGTGCAGGCTGCCGGGCGGCTTCCGCTGAACGTGGCGGATCTCGACGTAGATTTGATGGTCCTTTCGGCCCACAAGTTCTACGGCCCCAAGGGGGTCGGCGTTCTCTACGCGCGGCGCGACACGCAGCTCCTGCCCGCCCTCACCGGCGGAGAGCACGAGCGAGGACGGCGTCCGGGGACGGTCAACGTCGCCGGGGCGGTAGGGTTGGCGACGGCGCTCCGATTGGTGGAGGAGGAGCGCGAGGCGGAGTGTGCCCGCTTGCGGCCTCTGCGCGATCGGCTCATCGAAGGCGTTCTGGAGCGCATCCCCGAAAGCCGTCTGACGGGCCATCCCACCGAGCGGTTGGCCCACCACGCCAGCTTTGCCTTCCGCGGTGTCGAGGGCGAGTCGGTGGTGCTGAACCTCGATCAGGAGCGGATCGCCGCCAGTTCTGGCGCGGCCTGCGCCGAGGGAGAGCCGGAGCCTTCCTTCGTGCTCGTGGCGATGGGGCTGCCGCGGGAGTGGGGCATCGGCAGTCTGCGTCTCAGTTTAGGTCACGCCAACGACGAGGCCGACGTGATCCGCGTGCTGGAGGTTCTACCGTGCATCGTCGCGCAACTGCGCGCCAGTGAGGTTGGGGATGGAGCAAAGCTCTTTCGCACGAGTTGTGATCGCGCTCAGCGGCGGGGTCGATAGCGGAGTCGCTGCCGCGCTCCTGGTCGAGCAAGGGTACCAGGTCGTCGGCGCGATGCTGCGCTTGTGGATCGAGCGTGGGCCGGACGAGACCTGCACGAACCGCTGCTGCACGCCCGAGGCGGTGGAGCGCGCCCGTCGCGTCGCCGACTTGCTCGACGTTCCCTTCCATTTGATCGACGCCGAGGCTGTTTTCAAGCAGCAGGTGGTGGATTATTTCATCGCCGAGTATGCTGCTGGACGCACTCCTAGCCCGTGCGTTCCTTGCAATCGCACGGTTCGCTTTGGGATGCTCCTGGACCGGGCGCGGGCGCTGGGAGCGGATTGTATGGCCACGGGGCACTATGCTCGCCTGCGCCAGGTTGATGGTCGTCGCCAACTCCTGTGCGGGCGAGACCCGCTCAAGGATCAGTCCTACTTTCTCCACGCGCTGACCCAGGAGCAACTGGCCCACGTCCTCTTCCCGCTGGGCGAGCTGACCAAGGAGGAGGTGCGCGCCATCGCTCGCCAGCGCGGCCTGCCCGTGGCGGAGCAGCCCGAGAGCCAGGACCTGTGCTTCCTGGCCGACGCCGCCTCGGCGGGCGACTATCGCCGTTTTTTGGCCGAGCAGGTCCCTCGCCTGTTCCGGCCCGGCCCGATCCGCGATACCTCCGGGCGCGTGCTGGGCCAGCACCAGGGATTGCCCGCCTACACCATCGGGCAGCGCAAGGGGCTGGGAGTTGGAGCCGCTGAGCCGCTCTACGTGCTCGCCATCGAGCCGGAGGAGAACGCGCTCGTCGTCGGACCGGCGGACGAGTTAGGTCGGGATGAATGCCTGGTTGAGGAGATGCATTACGTCAGCGGCGAAACACCCCTTGCTCCCTTTCGCGCTACGGCGCAGATCCGCTATCGGGCGCGTCCGGCTGCCGTCATGGTGACACCGCAGCCGCAGAGACGGGCTTTCGTACGCTTCGACTCGCCGCAGCGTGACATCACGCCGGGTCAATTCCTGGTGCTGTACGATGGCGACGTCGTGTTGGGGGGCGGGGTCATTTGTGGCGCGCAGAAACCTGTGCTATAATCGTGTCACTATGGAAAATAAAATCGATCCTGTGACTGTATCAGAGCCGTCCTCATCCCCACCGCCAGAGACCATGCCGCCTGTGGATATTGAACGATCTCCTGCAGAACTGCGAGCGCGACGATGGCTCATCGTGGGCCTGGTCGTGGCCGGTCTGTTACTGCTGGGATTGATCGCGCTGCTGGTGGTCCTCTCGATGGACGCCTATCAAGCCGCCTACACAGGCGAAGGCCCCAGCCCCGGAGGCGTCGTTGTGGGGCTGCTGCGAGACGCGGCCATCATCTTTGTCGCCTTCGAGACGTTGATCATCGGCATGCTCCTGATCGTCCTGACGCTCCAGATTCAGTCGCTGACGGTGCTGCTGCGGGACGAGATCAAGCCGATGCTCGAGGCAGCGAACGAGACGATGGCGACCGTGCGCGGCACGACTCAGTTCGTCAGCCACAGTATCGTCTCGCCCGCGATCAAGTGGTCGGGCTATCTGGCTGGGCTGCGGGGTATCGTGCGGGAGATCGGTGGGCTGCGCGAGAGCGGAGAGCAAGAGGAATAGTTTTCCGCAAGCCAGAAGATCGAACGCTCGCCTGTGAGCGTTGCTCGGAGTGGGATTATGCTGGGTGAATGACTTTGCCGGAAAAGTGGAATGACTCCCAAAGTTCTTGAAGAGAAGGGGCTTATCTTTTGGTTTCATAGTTATGACGCCCTCCATGAAAATCGAGCGAGTGTGCGTGTTGGCAAAAGTTCGCAGGATGACTACAATGATGCGAAAATTTGGCTGGAACCAGGGATTGAAGTGGCTCATCCCGGTCGCGCATTGAGGAGTCACGAACTGAACCGAGCACTCAAAGTGATCGAGCAGAACTATAGGTACTTGCTGGAGCAGTGGTATGGATTCAGTAGTAGAACGAGTTGAGGAGCAATTTGAGGTCAAGCAATACGAGATCCAGTATCCTGCCTCGGCCTATACATTTCCTGGCCAGGCTTGCATCCATCAGGTTTGTTTTGATGATGACTATATGCACGTAGAACTGGCCGATGGACGAAAGTTGTCTGTGCCTCTATGGTGGATCCCAACGCTGTACAATGCTCCAGCCGAGGAGCGGGAGAAATACGAGATCAATCAACGTCGAACGATGATCGTCTGGGATCCGGACAAGTGCGCCATCAACGAAGAGGTGCGGATTGCTGATTATTTGAGTTCGTACCAGGAAGCGGCGTGATCTAGTTCATCAGCTACAGTGCAGGATGAGTTGCTTGGCCCGTTGACAAATCTCCTCTACCGGCGATAATACAGCTCATGCAACGAAGGAAACTGGCCATCTGGATTATCGCTGCATTGATCGCAGCCGTGTTGGCTTGCAATGCGCCTTCCAGCCTGACACCATCTTGGCCATCCTTCAACATGGCTACGTCTACTCAGGCCGCTACTGCGACGTTCACTCCTACTGCAACTGCGACCGCTACCGCGACACCCACGCCTACCTCTACTCCTACGCCTACCGTTACCCCGATGCCTACTCCCAATCCAGATAAACGGCTTACCGACGCCGAGCGGGCGATGCTCAATGGCGACTATGAAGCTGCCATCGAAATTTATCACAACTTGTTTGCCCTTTCACTCGACGAGGAAACTATTGCTCAGACCCAACTGGGCCTGGGAACAGCCTACCTGCGGGATGGAAGCTACGCTGATGCCGCCGATGCCTTTCGCGAATTCCTCGCCGCCTATTCTGAAAGCGGGGCGGCCCCTGACGCCCATTTTTTGTTGGCCGAGGCCCTGGTCGGCGCGGGCGACCTGCTGACGGCGACCGAAGAGTACCGCGCCTACCTATCTGCCGGGACGGTCATCACCGCCTACGTGAGCGAGTGGTTGGGGGACGCTCTCTACGCCAGCGGCGATTATCTCGCCGCTGCCGTGGCCTACGAGGCCGTCATCGCCGATGCTCCCGATCGCCTGTCCGATGTCGGTGTGCGCGAGAAACTGGCGCTCGTCTACGTTGCTTTGCAAGATTACGCTGCCGCCATCGCCCAACACGATGCCGGCCTCGAGGTGGCGCGGATATACGGCTACAGCGACCGTTACCGCGCCCGCATCGGGCACCAACTCGCCGAGACGCTCCTCCTCGCCGGAGAGACCGAGGATGGCTATGACCGTCACCTGGCCGTCGTCGAGACCTATCCCGACGAGTACTATGCCTACCTTTCGCTGATCAAGTTGGTGGAAGCTGGGCGCCCGGTGGATGATCTCCTGCGTGGCAAAGTGGATTACTACGGGGAAGCCTATGAGCGGGCGGTCGAGGCCCTCTATCGTTACATCAACGCTGACCTCGAAGGTCACTCTGGCGACGCCCATTGGTATTTGGGGTTGTCGTTTCTGGAAATGGGCGAGCCTGGACGAGCCGCGGCCGAGTTTGAGATGTTGATCGAGACCCACCCGGGAAACGCCTACTGGGATGTCGCCTGGATGAGCCTGGCCGAGATATATGCCGACCAGGGCGACCTGGACAAAGCCGTCGAGACCTACCGGCAGTTCGTCGAGAGTGGTCCGGGCTACTCGCGCGTGCCGGAGGCGCTCTGGGAAGCGGCGCAACTGCTGGAGCATAGCCGCGACCTGGAGGCTGCCGCTGTAGCCTATCGTGATTGCCACACCCAGTACCCCAATTCTGACTATGGCCCCTCGGCCCTCTTTCGCAGTGGGTTCCAATCCTACCAACTGGGTGAATTGGAGGATGCAGCCGTCGCCTGGGATACACTGGCGAAAGACTACCCCGATGCTTCTTGCCGTCTTGCCGCTTTGAACACCTCGCTCAAGGCCTATCCCGATACTCCCTGTCGACTTCCTGCTCTTCTCTGGTTGGGCAAAGCCCGTCTGGCGCAGGGGGATCGGGAGGCGGCCGTGGCTGTTTTTGAGCAACTCGTTGCTGCGGATCCTTCGGGCTATTATGGGTTGCGTGCTGCGGACTTGCTTGTCGATCCATCGGCTCCGTCCTTTCCGCGTGGCCAGAACGCGGATTGGGGGACAGCAGCGGATCGGCAGGGTGAGGCGGAGGAATGGTTGACGGGATGGCTGGGAGTGGATGCCACTGGCGACTTGGGCAAGCTCGATCCTGGACTGGCCGCCGATCTGCGCTTGCAGCGGGGACTGGAATTGTGGCGACTGGGTCGCTTTGAGGAGGCAAAGTGGGAGTTTGAGGCTCTTCGCCGCGCCACCGTGTCGGATGCGCTGGCCCAGTATCAACTGGCGCTGGCGTTCCGCGACATTGGCCTCTATCGGTCGTCCATTCTGTGCGCCACGAATCTGGTGGCTTTGTCCCCCGCTACCACAACTCTCGATGCTCCCGCCTTTATCGCTCGCCTGGCCTATCCCACCTACTACGAGGACCTGGCGATACAGAATGCTGACCTGAACGATCTCGACCTACTGTTGGTCTTTGCCCTCATCCGGCAGGAGAGCCTCTTTGAGAGCTTTGCCACCTCTCACGCCGCCGCTCACGGACTGATGCAGGTGATCCCTCCCACCGGCGCGCAGATCGCCGTCGAACTGGGCTGGCCGCCCGATTATGAGACCGCCGATCTGTACCGCCCCTACGTCAGCCTGCGCTTTGGTACATATTACCTGGCGCAGCAGCGCGACCGCTTCGACGACCGCATCGACGTGGCGCTGGCAGCCTACAATGGCGGCCCGTTCCGCGCCGTGCGCTGGCTGGAGCACGCTGCTGGAGACGACCCCGATCTGTTCTTTGAACTCATCACCCTGCGCGAACCGCGCCTTTATATCCAACGGATCAAGGAGTATCTCGCCGTCTACCAGGCGTTGTATGGGAGTTGAGAAATCGGCTCACGACTCGCTTCGCGGCGGCAAGCGCAAATAGTAATAGGCAAAGAGGGAGAAGAAATCGGCGTAGGTGCACAGCGGCTTTCCCGCAGGGGCGTAGGCCCCTACGGGACTAGGCCCTTTCTCCAGACTCTCCAGCGTATCCCGCAGCAGGGCGTCGAGCGGATCCTTGGCCGTAGAGAGCAGAGATCGACACAGCGTGGTAGCCGTCTCCACCTCGCCGCGCCCAGCGTGGAGCCAGACCCACGCCGCCCCCAGCCAGGGCAGGAGCGGGTCGGAGGGTGGGAGCGTCTGCCAGGCTTGTTCGAACAAGCTCGAATCCACCGGGCCAATCAGCGGGGCCAGCAAAGCCAATTTGACCCGCAGACGGCGCTTTCCTTCGACAAGCTCAGGATGTAATTCCTTGTTCCCCAGCAGGTTGCCTTCCAGGGCGGCCTGGTAGGCGGCACGGGCTGCTTCGCCTTCGCCCCGAGGGGCGTAAATGTCGCCGATGCCCTCGTGGGCGAGCCGTTGCTCGACGGCGACCGCGTCTCCGTCGGCCAGGGCGACCGTCTGGTTGTAGTATTTCAGGGCGGCGCCGTTCGCCTGACGCGCGCGGGCCTTGTCGCCAGCCAACCGGGTGAAGCGGGCGGCTTGGGAGGCATTGTCGCTGTGGCTGTAGTGGTAGGCGATCTGCTCCACCCGCTCGTAGCGGGTCGGCTCGTCGGCCTCGGCCAGGAGGTCTCCCACCTGCTCGTGCCAGGCCCGGCGCTGGGCGTGGGAGAGCGTGGCATAGATCGCCTCGTGGAGCGAGTGGCTGGTAAAGGCGTGGGTTTGCGCGTGGGGTGGGGGGGTGATCAATCCCCGGCGGGCCGCTTGTTCCAACGCCTCGTTCAATTGATCGGGGAGCAGTGTATCCTGGCACACGCGGGTGAGAAGCCAGGTGGAAAAAGTGGTCCCAATGACCGCCCCGCGCCGGATCGCTTTTTGCGTCGCCTGAGCCAGCCGATCCACCTGGGCGAGCAAGGTTTCCTGGAGAGACAGAGGGAGCGGCGGCGTAGCCCCGTTGGGGCCTATGCCCCTGCGGGGGGGAGATCCGCTCCAGCGGGCCTCGCCGCTGACGGGATCGACCACCACAGCGTCGGCGTCTCGTAGCGCCTGGCAGTAAGAGAGGATGAATAGCGGGCTGCCGCCGACCTGGGCGAGCAGCCAATCGGCCAGCGCAGGCTCCAACTGGGTAGCTTGCAGGGCAAAGGCGGCCAGCTTCCGGCTGCCCGCGTCAGAGAGGGGCGAGAGCGAGAGCCTTTCCCCCCCTTCATCCCCCCCATTGGGGGGGAGAGAGAGGGGGGGGCGGGCGGTGAGCAGCAGGAAAAGAGGCTGCTCCTTGGCGGCAGCGCTCACCATCTCCAGCACCTGGCGCGATTCGTCGTCGATCCACTGGATGTCCTCGATGATCAGCAACGTGGGGCGCTGGCTCACCTGGCGTTCCAGCGCCATTTTCAGGGCCTGAGGAATGGATGCCCGATCGCGCAGAGTTGTCCACAGGGAAGGTCTCTCGTCTTTCTGATCGGCCTCTGCCTGGGCTGCCCGTTGGGCCAGCAATCCCCAGCCCTGATCGCTTGTCGTTGTTTGTTGTTGCGCGACGGCGAAAATGCTGCGCTTGGGTTTGGCAGCATCTGCCCAGGTTCGGGATGGTTTCTGAGGCTGATCCGGGTCGGGACTTTGCCCCAGCAGATCGGCGAAGGCAGGCAGGGAAGAAGCCAGGTCGAATTGGGCGAGCCGTTCCCGCAACCGTGGGTGCCGCTCCTCGGCGGATGCGGCATCGTGCAGCTCGAACCACCGCTCGACCAGATCGGTCCACGGAAGGTAGGGCGTGGTGCGGGCAAAGGGTCGGCAGCGACCGCTCAGGACGGCCATTCCCTGCTGGCTGGCATAGTCGGCCAGGGCGGCGGCCAGGCGGCTTTTGCCCAGCCCGGCCTCGCCGACGAGGGTCAGCGTTCCCCCTTGACCGGCGCTGGCCATCTCCAGCCGCTCTTGTAGCGCCGTCAGTTCCTCCTGGCGGCCTGACAAAGGATAATCGGCGAGGTGGAGACCCTTGCCCCTCCGTATCCCCTGGAGGGCAAAGCGCGGGATCGGTTTGGAAAAGCCCTTGAGCGGGATGGGAGGCAGCGGGTCGGCCAGAAAGTCGGCCTGAACCGCCTGCCAGGTGGCGGTGTCCAGCACGATCTGGTTGGGATCGGCCTTGCTCATCAGCCGGGCGGCCAGGTTGACCGCCGGCCCGGCGACGACGTACTCCCGCCGCTGGCGATAGCCCATCTCGCCGGTAAAGATGCGGTCGTAGGTCAGGCCGGTGCGCTGGAACAAGGGCGGGTCGAGCGCGAATTCCTGGTTGACTCGTTCCAGCGCGCGGGCCAGCTCCAGCGCGGCGGAGGCCGCCAGGCGCGGGGCGCCTTCGTGGTGAACCGGCGCGCCAAAAGCGTTGAGCAATAAGCATCCCTGGGCGTAGGGGTCGAATTTGCTGATGATGCCCTCTCGATCTGTGACGATCTCTTGCGCCTGGACAAAGTATCGTTGAAGAACAGCGGTGGCTTGCTCTGGACCAGCCGGGCCGAAGGCGATATCCTCCAGGCCCACGATGTTAAAGAATTGGATCGCCACGGGAGGATGTTGGCGGATGTCCTCTCCGCGGGCGAGCTGGACGAAGAGGTCGGGAGGGATGAAGGGGACGAGTCTCTCGACTTGATCCAGGGTTTGCTCCAGATGTTCGAGCAGATCGGGAATGTTTCGGCTGAGGATGGCGGACATGCGACTGCGGCGGCGGGCGGGGGGGACCGCCTCATAGTCGTCCAATTCTCCGCCGCGGATGCCTTGCACGACGCCGCCCTGCATGATGAATTCCTCGGGGCTGAGGGAAGGGCGGACTGCTGGCCCGACGAATACCTGTCCGGGTTGGGCCTCTCCCTCGGCTCGCATCGCGCCCTGTACCGGCCCGCCGGAGACGAGGAATTCCATCCGTTTCCGGGTGCCGATGGCGGCGGCGAAAGCCTGGCCGCGCTCGACGCCGGCGCTCATCGTGAGGGAAAAGTCACCGTAGGGAGTTTGAATGTGGCAAAAGTCGGCGATTGCTTCCACCATCCGCAGGGCGGTGCGGGCGGCCCAGCGGGCATCCTGGTTTTCAGGTTGGTCGGGCTGTGTGTGGAAGTAAGCCAACACCGCGTCTCCGGCGAACATGAGTAAATCCCCCCCAGAATCCAGGAGGGGGTCGAGGAGGGCGCTAAAGAGCGCGCGCATCAGCCGGTTCATCTCCTCCAACCCCTCGGTGCCTCGCCGGGAGAGTTGGCCGGTGAGGGCGGTAAAGCCGGTGACGTCGGCAAAGATGAAGGAGCCTTTCAGAAGCCTACCATGCGACAGGCCGGGCGTGGGCGAGAGGTCGAGCAGGTAGCGGGGGAGAAAGTTGGTGAGCGTGTGGTGGAGGGAGCTGAGCGTGTGGATGGCCTGTTGAAGGTCGTCGGCAAAGGCTCTTTTCGTCTCCGTCGAGAGGTCCGCCGGGTACGGAGATACGCGCAGCCGCTCGAACAGATCCGCTGGCAGGAGGGGGATCAGGCGCGGCAATAGTTTGCTCCAGGCGTTCATGCGTTCATCTCCTCATTCCTCGCCGATCCATCTTTTTCTGCGGAGCGCCTGGGCCTTTTTCTGCAACTGCTGGAAGTACTCGGTCTCGGTGATCTCGGCGACCTGGCGAGTTTTTTGGGTCGTGTCCACTTTGATGCGCAATTCCTGGATCTTTTGTCTCAGGCTTTCTTCGCGAATGTAGGCTGCGAGCGCAGAGGAAGCCAGCAAGACCAGCGACTCGATCACCTCGTCGTGCTCGAACGGGATCACCGCGCCAGTTTCTGGGTCTTGGGCGTTGATGAGCTGAAGCACACCGATCACCCCGCGGGAGCGTGACCTCCGACGGGACTGCGCGCGCTCGTCATCCCCTTCCAGGGGAATGGTCAGGAAGGAGGTGGAGCGGTAGTTGGTCATCGCGTCAAAGGCCCGGGTGCCGGAAAAATCAAAGCCCTGGGCCTGATAAGCGTCGGGAATGTTGATCCAGCGATGGCTGAGGGCGGCGTGGGTCGCTACGTTGTGGTGGTTCGGTTCGCCCGTCTCCTCGTCGTACAGGCGCAAGGGGGGGAAGGTGATCTCGCGGCCTGTCGTGCCGCCCGCCGCGATGTCCAACGAGTTGTTGCTGACGATGACAAATTTGAGCAGGTCGTCTTCTGTGCGCAGATAGAGCGTGCCCGCGTCGGCGTTGCAGACCGCCTGGGCCTCGCGCACGATCGTCTCCAGCAGGCGGTCAAAGTCCCGTTCCGCCGACAGCGAGACGCCGACGGGGATCACCGAGTGCAGCAATTTCAAGCGCCGGTCGCGGGCCGAGACTACCCGCGCCATACTCTCAAAGACGCGGGCGAGCTGACCCAACTCATCGGAGCGCTCGACGATGTCGGCCAGAATGTCCGGTTCGAATTCGCCCGCCGCGATAGCAGCGATCGCCGTCTTGAGTTGAGCGATGGGCAGAGTGTCCCAACGTGACGAGGTGGTTCCCGAGTGCGGTTGCACCTTACCTGAATCCTGAATGGCTATTCCTGTGAATCCTGACGTTCTCTGGTTCTCTCTCCCAATGCGGACCAGATACCCACAGGGATGTCCCGTCCCCGCTTGCGGGCGAAGCGAGTTCGATAGACCCAATCCTCCTCCTGTTTTTCCCGCTCGAGGTAGCCTTTTTCGACCAGCCCGTCCAGTGTCTTTTGGGTGTTGGCGAGGGATTCTTCCAGGTGTTCGGCGGCGGCTGTGGCGGTCAGTCCCCCCTCGCGGGTGATGCGGTTCATCAGTTGGCGCAGCGATGGGGAGAGGTCGAGCAGTTCGGCGAGCGTGATGCCCTCCTGCTTTTCTCTGGCCTCGACCTCGCTTTGGATGCGATCAAATATACCCATCGTGCCCCTCCTAGTAGAACTCGGGCATCTCGATCGGCTCTGGCTGTGGACGGCACTCGCCGCACCAGAGGACGTTGGTGACCACCACCGCCTTGGGGGTGTTGTGGCCGCCCAGGTACATCACCAGCATCGCGGGCAGGTTTGTGGTGTGATGATCCTTGCACACAGCCCGCCCGCAGAACTTGCAGACGCCGATGGCCGGTTCTCCGCACTTGTGACAGACCATCCGCTCGCTCCTAGTTCATCGCTTCGATGGCGGCGACGATCTTGTAGATCTGTTGGGAGACGGGGTGATCGGGGAAGCGGAGGGAAAAGATGTCAGAGGATTGCAGAGCAGCGACGTCCTCCGACAGGGGGAGGATCGCAGCCACCGGGGCGCCATAGGTCTCTTCTACCTGCTTTTTCAGGTTGGCGGGATCGTAGGAAGAGATCGCCTTGTTGATCACCAGGTAGAGGTTGGGAACCTCCAGCTTGCGTGCCACGTCCACCGTCACGGCCGTGCCCTGAAAATCCTGCTGGTCGGTGCGCAGGATGATGATCAGCACATCGGAGATGGCGACCGAGAGGAGCGTCTCCTCGTTCAGCCCGGGGTGGGTGTCTATGAACAGGTAATCCAGGTTCAGTTTCTCGATCAGCGCCTGGAAGCCATCGTTGAGCAGGCCCACGTCGTACCCTTCGCGCAGCACGCGCGCGATCTCACCGGCGCGGATGCTGGACGGGATCAAATAGATGCCGCCGCTCATCAACGTCACCTCACCATCCCCGATCTTGGCGCTCACATCGTAGGCGGCCTCTTCGATGCGGCATTGGCCCCACAGGTAATCGTTGAGCGCCTTGTCTATCTTTTGCTCGTCCATCCCAAAGATGACGTGGATGCCGGGAGACTGGATGTCGGTGTCAATGACGCCGACGCGGTTTCCTCTCCGGGCAAACTGGGAAGCCACGTTAGCGGTGATGTTCGATTTTCCTGTACCGCCCCGGAAGGAATGAATGGACACAATTTTGGCCATATCTGGTTCTCCTTTTCTGATCTAGGTTGGGTGGCGAATTGTTATTGCTCGGTTACCCTTGCGAAGGTTGCACTGACAAACCTTCGCAAGGATGTGGTTAATTGTAATCTCTTTTGCCTCTTTCTGCAACTGTCGGGATGGGTCCCCAATGGGGCCTTATTCATCGTCTTGATCTTGCCTGGCGCGTTCCCGCATCTTTCTGGCGCTGGCCTGCAACTCTTTGAAATAATCGCTCTCGACGATCTCTTGCACGTGGCGGGTTTTCTTCGTCTGGTCGATCTCGATGCGCAGTTCCTGAACCTGGCGCTTGAGGCTTTCCTCACGGGCCTGCACCTTGCCGATCATCATTTCAAACACTCGGGCCAGCGTGGAGACCTCGTCCCGCAGCGTGCCGGAGTAGAGAGCGGACGTGTCTTGATCGTAATCCCCCTCGGCCACATTCTCGGCGATCGTGGTCAGGGCAATGATGGGCCGGGTGAGGCTGTTGGAGATCACAAAGACCAGGATGAAGAGCACGGCATAGACGACAAGAAATGCCAGCACCATGACGTCCCGAATTCCCTGCTGCACCTGGAACACATAGTCGGCCCGAAAGTCAATGCCCATGCCGCCGACGATCTCCCCTGCCGAATTCCTGATCGGCGCGTAGGCCGAGACCCACGACCCCCACTTGTCCGTGTAGGGCGCTCCCGGCGGCCGGGTGTGCAACTTCAGTTCCGAAAGCCCCCGGTAGAGCGGCCCCTTGCTGACGTAGGGTTCGAGGAACGCGGCGGCCTCCCGGTCGGGAGCGATCAGCACCGTGGCGTCGCCGACGAAGAGGACCTCGTTCGGCTCGTCTCCTTTGGCGTAGGTGTAGGGAAAGGCGCGGGGTTCGACGTCGTGGACCGTCTCGAGCCAGTCGAGGTGTTCCCAATAGCGGGGATCGTCGGTCAGTCCGTCGTCTCGCGGCTTGCCCTCCGTGACCAGGGCGATGAATTCATCCCCGTCTATGCCGGCGATGGCGCCGTTCAGCGTGTCGACCAGATCCTCCTCGATCCGGCCCATCGCGTGATCGGTGGCGAAACTGTAAAACCAGTAAAAGGCCGCCGCAAATACGACGCTGAACAGCACGGTGAAACCGACCAGGAGCTTGACGCGCAAGCTGATGAACCTTTCTCTCTTTTCTGTCTGTTGGGTGCTCATTTGTTCGTCTCCTCAATCAAAAGCTCTTCTACATTCATGGTCTCTCCCTCATAGTTCTCGACCCAACGTCCATCTTTACCGCGATGCAGGCACTCTTCCCACAGCGGGATTTTCCCCAGCGGGGTGGTGAGGACGTACTGAGGGACTGCAAATCCCGTGATGTAGCCTAAAAGCCCCCGCATCAGCTCGCGTCCCCGTTCCAGGCTGGTGACGAAATGGGAGATGCCGATGGCGTTGTCGCAGTGGTAGAGATAGTAGGGCAGGACGCGAATTTTCAACAGCTCGGTCAGCAATGTGCGCATCGTGGGCAGGTCGTCGTTGATGCCCTTTAACAGCACCGATTGATTCTGTACCACGATGCCGTGCTGGAGCAAGAGATCGCACGCCTGCGCCGCTTCCCGCGTGATCTCTTTGGGGTGGTTAAAGTGGGTGTTGAACCAGAGCGGATGATACCGCGCCAGCATGCGGCACAACTCCGGCGTGACGCGCTGTGGCAACACGACCGGGCAGCGGCTGCCGATGCGGACAATCTCCACGTGCGGGATCTCGCGCAGCCGGGCGATGATCGGTTCCAATTTGCTGTCGGAATACGTCAGAGGATCCCCGCCTGTGAGCAGCACGTCGCGTATCTCGGGATGGCTGGCGACATAGTCGAAATCCGCCTCCCAGGACGCCGCTTCGCCTTCTCCAAAATAGCTGCCGCCCAGGTCCATCGTGTGGTATTTGCGGGTGCAGTGACGGCAGTAGACGGGGCAGGTCTCGGTCACGAGGATGATGATCCGGTCGGGATATTTGTGCACCACCCGGTTCGTCTTGCGATGGATCGTATCGCCCACGGGGTCCACCGTCGCGCTGGGGTGAGACTCGAACTCGCGCAGGCTCGGGACCGCCAGTTGGCGGATGGGGCATCTCTCGTCGTCCTTGTCCATCAGCGAGGCGTAGTAAGGCGTGACGCTCCACCGGTACTTGCCCGTGCAGGCCTGTATCGCTCGCTCCTCCTGATCGGTGACGGTGATCCATTCGCGCAGTTGCTCGACAGTCGTGATGCGATGCTGCAACTGTGAGCGCCAATCAGGCCAGACCAGAAAGCTGTGCCTATCGCTTGGGTGAGTCATCTGCAAGTCCTCGTCAGTCATTTTTGATAAAGCACTGGATAAAGGCGTCCCCCTCTATTATACCATGAGTATAGTTGGTGTTGGCATAGGTTTTGAAGGGATGCTTGATCAGCAGGGCCTTGTTGAAAAAACGAAAGTATCTATCTTTCAAGACCGGCTCCACGGAAAAGAACGGGATGAAAGCGCCGCCGGGCCGCAGCGCCCGAAAGAGACTGGGGAGCAATCCGTCCACCACTTCCGGGTCGTCGTACGTTCCGACCGGGAACTCGGGGTCGAAGAAAATGCCGTCGAGGCTGCCCGGCTCCAGCGTGGTCGCGCACTCAAAGGCGTCGGCCTGGACGATTTGGAGCGGCTCGGGCAGCGGGCCGGGCTGGCGCTCGAGAAACAGGTCGATGACCCGCTGATATTTTTCGACCACTGTGTGGCTCTTCGTGCCGGGGTTGGCGGCGACGCGCAGGGCGCTCAACCCCAGGCCCAGCCCGATTTCCAGGAAGGTGTCGCCGTACTCGCAGAGCAGGTCTGCCGACTTGTGCATCAGTTCCTCTTCCCAGGCCTGCATGGCCTGAGCGCCGGCGATGTAAAGCGTGATCTCCCCGTTCTCGTCAACGAGTTCGATGTCGGGGTTTTGGGGTTGTTTCATGGATCTCCTGTTCGGTGGATAGCGTGTTCGAGTATGCGAGCGATCATGTCTTCAAAAGAGAGACCCTCCTGGCTCGCGATGACGGGCAGGGCGGAGTGTGTCGGATGCAACCCCACCACCGGATTGATCTCCAACAACTGCGGCTCGTCGTCCTTGTCGAGGCGAATGTCCACTCGGCCCAGATCCCGGCAGCCGACCGCGAGATAGGCCCGCAAAGCCAGTTCCGACAGCCTGTTCCTGAGCGCGCTCGATTCCACCGGGATGAATTTCTCCACGCCGCTGGCTTCCCATTCCTCCTTCTCCACAAAACCGTTGACCCGATATTGCGAGACGATGGTGACCTCCGCCGCTCCAAGCGTCTGGGCCGCGCGCCCGTTTCCCAGGACGCCGACGGTAAACTCCCGTCCGGGAAGGAACGCTTCGACCAATACCGGCTGCTGATACCATTCCAGCGTCCACGCGATCCGTTCGGATAGCTCGCGCTCCGATTCGACGATGGATTCGACGCTGATGCCCTTCGACGAGCCTTCGTGGAGCGGCTTGACGAACAGGGGAAAATCCGGGAGCGCCTCTCGCACCCGATCCCAATCAGCACCGTCTGAAACGATGCAAAAGTCGGCAGTCGGCAATCCCTCTCTCTGCCAGATTTGTTTCGTCATCGCCTTGTCCAGGCAGAGCGCCAACGTCAGCGGGTCGGAGCCGGTGTAGGGGATTCGGTACGCTTCCAACAGGGCGGGCACCTGGGACTCTCTGGCCCGTCCCCACAAGCCTTCCGTCATATTGAACGCAATGTCCACGGATCCGCCTTCTGCGAGGAAGCGCACGAGCTTGTACACGTTGCCGATCCTGCTCACGTGATGCCCGGCGCTGGCGATCGCGTCTGCCAGGTAGTCGATGTTCTCCTCCGAATCGAACTCCCCATAGTAGTCGGGAGGAGCGTTCGCGTAAGGCGGATAGTCGTCTCTCAGGTCGTACGTCAATCCGACGTTCATATCTCTCCCGCGAGCTAAAAGTCGAGCTTGTCCAGCACGCTCGAACGGCGCTGGCGGCGTTTCAAGCGCCAGTTGAACAGGCTGCTGTCGTATACCGCGCGCATCTTGAAGATGGCCCAGATGGCGAACGCCGCCGCCAGCACCGCCACCGCCAGGTAGACGTAAAAGCTGGCCGAGCTGTTCAACTGGAGGCCGACGAAAACGATGGCGCCGGTGACCAGGCAGCCGATGATGGTGCCTGCCGCGAATAGATAGCTATCCATAAACACACTCACCCGCCCCCGCCGTTCCTCCGGCACGAGCGCCTGAAACGACTTGCGTGCCGATTGGTCGACGGTGTACTGGGGCAGTCTTTGTAACACCATCCCGCCGACGCTGCTGATGATGCCAGGCAGAACCACCATCCACAGCGCGCCGAACAACGTGGCAAAGGGCCAGATGAGAAAGGCATTCTTCAAATTCACCCGGGCGATAATGCGGCCGGCCAACAGGCTCTGGACGGCGAAGGATGCCAGGGTGAACCCGAGCCGATAGAGACTGTAAAACGTCTGGTAGCTGCCCAGCGTCGTGAACGTCGCGTCGGAGACGACCAGGAAGCGAAATTCGAGGATCGTGTCGCACACGATCAGCGCGACGATGGCCAGCATCAAATAGCGGAAGGAGGCTACTTCGCGCACAAAGGCCCATCCTTCGGCCAGGGTTTCCTGTACGGTCTCTTTCTTGGGTCTCGTCTCTCGCAGCTTGACGTTTTGCAAGCCCGCAGATACGAGGTAGGCCAGCATATAGACCAGGATGTTGAGGCTCAATATCTCCTCTGATTTGATGTCCAGGTGGCTGAACAGGTTGGGCGACACGGCGGCGATGCCGATGCCTAGCAGTCTCCCGACGAAACCCCAACTGGCGATGAGCGGAAAGAGGCGCTTGGACTGGGCCATGTCAAAGACATCGTTCGCCAGCACCCAAAAGATCAGCGGGAAAAATAGCCACTGCTGCTCAGACACCAGGTAGAGGAGCGCGTGGTTGAGCCAGCCGACCTGGAACGTGAAAGCCAGGCGCAAGACGGTAAATACCAGCGCGAGGCCAAAGATCAGCCAGCGCAGCAGCGTGATCCGGTCGAAGCGATCTATAATCAAAGATTGTAGCCCCGTCGTCAGAACGATCAACAGCATATCTACGATCCAGACGATGAGGATCTGGTTGACGCCTCCTTCGTTCAAAAAACCGCTGACCGCTACGATGCCAGAGACCTGCTGGGCCATCGCGTTGCTCAGTAGTAGAAAGCCCAGGACGAGCACAAGCCCCAGCTCTCCTGGACGAAGATGGAATACTCGATTTAGAATATCTTTCATGCACTCCTCTGAAAATAACTCTGTAGTCGGATTTGCTATCCGACTCAATGGCGGTTAGTGTCGGATTGTCCCAATCCGCAACCGCCCTACATTTTCGTCCTTCAGGGTGAACGGAGTTCATGGTGACTCCTCTCCTCTGAAAATAACTCTGTAGTCGGATTTGCTATCCGACTCAATGGCGGTTAGTGTCGGATTGTCCCAATCCGCAACCGCCCTACATTTTCGTCCTTCAGGGTGAACGGAGTTCATGGTGATTCCTCAGTAAAAACAATAGCCTCAAATGAACTTTGAGGCCTGACCTTCAGGGATGCTCTCTACCAAATATATAGCTTTTCTCACGTCTCTGTGGTTACAGTTTCGTTACAGCGGAGTTTCCTTTCGGGTGCTGCAAGTGTCGTTCCTCACGGCGACATGTCGTCGGCCCAGCCCGCAGCGTAGAAAGCCAGATACTCGACGACGTTCTCTGCCCAGAGCGCGTCTCGGTGGCCGCCGGGATGCACGACAAACTGGTTCGCGAGCCCTTGCTCGTTCAGCGCCTCGTGCAGCGCCCGGGTGGACTTGCGCGCCCAGTCCGTGTCGCCGGCGCTCAGGTAGATGCGCAGCTCTGCTACGCCAGGCTCGGTCATCAGGTTGAAGGGATCGTAGACCGGCGGCGCCAGGTTGGCCGAGAGCGCCGGGCTGTACCCGCCCACCGCCGAGAAGAGATCGGCGCGGCGGAAGCCGATCTCCAGCGCCCAGACGCCGCCCCGCGATATGCCGCCGATGGCCCGCCCGCGCCGTTCCGCGATCGTGCGATAGGTCGCGTCGATGTGCGGGATGAGGTCGTTGACCATCTGCCCCTCGAAGGAATAATCGCCGCCGCTGGTAGTGACGTACAACCCGTTGGGACCGGCCCCCGGCAGGACGATGATGAAAGGAGGAAACGTCCCGTTCACGATACCGGCGTCGGCGGCCTCGTCAAGCCCCAGGTTGTCCCAGTGAGCCTCGTCGTAGGGCCAGCCGTGAAGCATGTAGAGCACCGGGTAACGTTGGTCGGTCTGATCGTAGGAGGGCGGCAGGTAGATGCGGTAAGGCCGTTCGTCTCCCGTCACCTGGCAGAAATAGGTGTGCTGCTCGACCCGGCCCGCCAACGGAACACTTGCCGGCTCCGCAGCTACGCTTTCCTGTGCAGATGGAGGGATTGGAGTTGCAGTAGCGGTGGGAGCGGGCGTGTTGGTTGCGGTAGCGGTGGGCGTTGGTAAGGGGGTGGGCGTGTTGGTAGGGATTGGCGTGTTGGTCGGCGTTGGACTGAACAATGGAGTCACAGTCGGGAGTACAACAAAGACCGATGTATCGGTGAGGACTGGTGTGGCGGTGTGCTGCGTCACGGCTGCAACTCCTCCGCTGTTGCTCGGTGCGGGCTGTTTGACTGTGGTCAGCGTAGGCGCAGGGGGCATCGGTTCTGACAGGGGCTGTACCAGCACCCACAGCGCGATCAAGGTTGTCAATCCAGTCACCACCAGCCCACGCGGCAGCCAACTTGTCAGAGTTCGTTGCACGTATGTCCTCTCAATGTGCTCTCGGCGACCAGCCGCCGACGAGAATAGGTATTCCATTGCAAGATCATCCACGATTCTCACGCGCTATATTGTACCCTAGTGTCTCTCGACTTGCAAGCAACGGCTTGCCCTCTCACTGCTCTTGTGGTACACTGTTTTGGCAGAATGACGCGCTCGTTGCGGCAAATTTACTTCCATTTGGAGAGAGACGAAGTTGCGCAAACCACAGCGGCGGATCGAAACCTTTGTCGTGACGTTCACGCATGAGGATGAGGTTCTGGTTCGTTTTGAGCGAGAAGTTCATACGATGGTCAAATTCTCTGTCCAATATCGCGCTAAAATTCAGGGGGAGTGGCGACCTATTGTACGTTTCGACACAGCGCATGGATATGCACACCAGGACACAAGTTATCCCGACGGCAGGCAAAAGACGCGGAAAATGAAACTGGATGATTACGGTGTCGCGTTGACACAAGCCCTGCGTGATGTAAAAGCGCGGTGGGAATTCTACCGCGAGCGATATGAGAGGTGGCAAGATGGAACGTGAAGAGCAATTCAGACGCAATCACGATTTATTTGAGATGTTTATGCTGGAGGCGCTGAACGATCCGCAACTGACCGAACACATTCCCAGTGGTGCTTCGATAATCTTTCTTCCAGAGAACGATGTCGAACTGGCGGAGGCCAATCGTGAACTCGCCCAAATGAAACAGGAGGCAGGCGAACAGGTCGTCTTTGTGCGGGTGAAGCTGGTACCGGAGGTGCGTGCCATTTTTGTCCCCCGCTTGAGCGTAGAACCGGCCTTTGCGTAATAGCACATCGCACGAGATTTGTTTACAATCGAGGAGGACAAGCAATGACCGAAAACGTCTATCGCAAACTGGCCCAACGGCTGGACGCTATGCCGAATGGCTTCCCCGCTACCGAGAGCGGTTCCGATCTGCGCCTGCTGGCCAAGATGTTCACCCCAGAGGAGGCGGCGCTGGCCGCCGTGATGTGCATGACGCCCGAACCAGCCACCGACATCGCCGCCCGCGTCGGTATGGATCCCAAAGTGGCCTACCGCACGCTCAAGGGGATGGCTCGCAAGGGGCTGATCTTTGCCCGGCGAGGCGAGGGAAAATTCGCTTTCGAGTTGATGCCCTTCGCCGTCGGCTTTTACGAGGAGCAGTTGCCTCGTATGGACGAGGAGATGGCGACGTTATTCGAGGAATACTACCGGGAGGCGGTGGGCGCCGGAATCACCAGCAGCACACCCTCTCTGATGCGCGTCATCCCTGTCGAGGAGGCGGTCCCGTTCGACCTGGAGATATTCCCCTACGAGCGCGCCAGCGAGTTGATCGAGAACGCCAAGGCCTGGGGCGTGCGCGAGTGCATCTGCCGCGTCCAGCAGCGACTCCTCGGAAAGGGGTGCGATCATCCGGTCGAGATCTGCCTGACCCTGGCGCCGATTGAGGGCATTTTCGACCACAGCGAGGTGACCCGCGCCATCACCAAGGAGGAATCGCTGCGCCTCCTGCGCCAGGCCGAGGAATCGGGCCTGGTCCACTCCACGGGCAACTATCGCGATGGACTCTTTTACATCTGCAACTGTTGCACCTGCTGCTGCGCGGTGCTGCGCGGCGTGTCCGAGTTTGCCGTCCCCACTGCCGTCGCTCACTCCGACTTTTACGCCGTCGTGGACGCCGATCTGTGCATCGGCTGCGGTGATTGCGTCGAGCGCTGTTCCTTTGGGGCGCTTGCGGTCCCCGACGACCTCTGCGAGGTCGATTATGCGCGCTGCGTGGGTTGCGGGCTATGTGCCGTCGCCTGCTCCACCGACGCGCTGCACCTGGAGCGCCGGCCCGAGGGCGAGACGCCCGCGCCGCCGTCCGACCTCGATGCGTGGATGGTTGAACGCGCCGAGGAGCGGGGCATTTCCCTCGAAGCGATTCAGTAGCGCGACCATAGGGCGGCGCGACGTCATCCCGATTCGTACCACAAGTTCTGCACGTCGACGCCCACCGGCGGCGCTTCGGCCAATGGACCACCAAGGGGCTGCCCCATGGGAACGACACCGTTGATCTCTAGCGAGAACGCAGATGGCACGCCAAAGGCTCCCACTTCGGTCAGACGCTCGTTGACCGCCCGCACGTAGGTTTTCGGCGGGCCGATGTCTCGAAGCGAGAGGGTCAGGGTCGTGCCGTCTGCGGCTCGCATCGACTCGACGACCTGGTTGGGAAAGTCATCCTGGCTCTCAAAGACGGCTTTCACGATGGGAGCCGGCGGGTTCTGGTCGGGGATGCCAGCAAAGACGGTGTAGCTGAACACGTCGTCCCGCAGGTGTTCCGCCAGGCTCAGGTTGTCGCTGAACACGGCAAAGACGTCGTACTGCCCGTCGCCTTGCAGGTCGCTGCGGGCAAAGAGCACCGTGCCGCTGCCCCGGACCGTGTAGCGTACCTTGACGAACCAGGCCAACGTGGTGGTCTCTCCGTTCGTGGTCAACACAACCCAACGCATTGGACCGGCCATAACCAGTGTCTTGTACTCGACGGTTTCCATAGTCCCCTGTTGAAAATCGGTAAGCGTTCACCCCTCCCTCGTAGGGAGGGGCAGGGGGAAGGGGTGAACGGTTACGAAAATCGTAGCCGCGATTTCGTCGGATTGGTACAATCCGCTATCGCGTAGAGCAGGCGCGTTATGGAAAACGCGGCTACCTTCATCCTATTCGCTCGATCTGCGCTTATCCAGTCCGTAGTACTTGTTCGCCTGCTCCAGCGTGATGTAACCGTTCTTCAGGTCTCGTTTCACCAGTTCCAGTGGGCGTTCCATCGGATCGCCCCAACCCGCACCCGTGCCCGTCATCACCTGGATGACGTCGTCCGTGTTCAGGGTGAGGCCGCTCACCACTGCGTGGCGCTCCGTCTCGCCGTTCGCCCGGCGGATCAGCACGTGGTTGGGCGAACCCGGTTGGCCGCCCTTCAAAGGCCACGGCGGGACCTTGTCGCGGGTGTAGGCCACCGTCAGCCAAGCGTTGTCCGACTTGATGCGATAGTCGATCCGCACCCCCTTGCCGCCCCGGTGAAAGCCCGCGCCGCCGTCCTCGTCGTGGAAGCTGAGATAGTCGACCGTCACGCCGTAGCGCGCCTCGGCCATCTCGGCCGGGCAGTTGTAGGTCTCGCCGTGCAGCGCCGAAAACTGGCCCGAGTTGCCGTCGGAGGTCGACGAGCCGCCCCAGCCGCCCAGCTCGGGTTCGATCACGGCATATGAGCGGCCGGTGTCGGGATGGGCGCCGCCAAACAGCGTGCCGCACACCGAAGCAAACCCGCCCGCGGGTAGCAGCTCCGGCATGTGAGGGGCCAGACAGCGCCAGATCAGGTCGTGTACCCGGATGGTGATCTCGTAATAGATGCCCTGGGCCGCCGGATAGATCGGGTCAAAGACACTTCCATGGCGCGTCAGGACCTTGAGCGGGCGGAAGGTGCCGCCGTTCGCCAGCCTTTCGGGCGAGACGATGCCCTTGAAGGCGATCTGGCAGGCGACCGTCGCCTCGTCCTTGCTCATGTTGAAGGGGCCTTTGTCCTGATCGGGATTGTCCCGCAGGTCGATGATGAACTCGTCGTCGGTGATCTCGACGGTGACTGCATAGTCCGGCCCCGAGTCCTGCGGCTCGACGAGCGAGTACTTGCCCTTGGGCAGCCGCTTCAGCGCGGCCAGCGTGACCTGCTCGCCATAGTCGAGGTACTCGTTCACCGCGTGGAGGAAGGTGTCCTTGCCATACTTGTTCACGACTTCGAGGACGCGGCGCTCGCCGACCCGCACCGAGGCCACGCCGGCCCACAGATCGCCGATCAGAAAGTCGGGCATGCGGCAGTTCGCGGTGAGGATGTCGAACACCGACCGGATCGGCTCGCCCCGGGAAAAGAGCTTGATGCCCGACAGGATCATCCCCTCCTGAAAGATCTCGGTCGCGTCCGTCGACATGCTGCCGGGCACCATGCCGCCCACGTCGTTCCAGTGGGCGATGTTCGCGGTCCAGGCGACCAGCTCGCCGTCCGCAAAGACCGGCATGGTCAGGATGACGTCGTTCAGGTGCGTCACGCCGCCATGGTACGGGTCGTTGGTGATGAAAATGTCGCCCGGTTCGATGTCGCCCGGCTGGTCGAACTTTTTCAGCACTTGCTTGACGGTCTTGTCCAGCACGCCGACAAAAGCCGGGATCCCCGCCCCAGAACCGGCCATCTCGCCGTCCTTGTCGGTGATGCCCGTGCCCATGTCGAGCACCTCGTAGATGATGGCGCTCATCGCCGTGCGGCGCAGCGCGGCGAACATCTCGTCGGCGGCCGCCTGTAGCGAGTTTTGGATAATCTCAAGCGTAATCGGATCGTAGTTGCTCATGATCAAGCCTCCTTCTGCTTGGTGAGGATGTGATAGTTGCCGTACTCGTCCACGTGACACGGCAGGCCGGGCGGGATCACGGTCGTGGCCCCGGCCTCCTCGATGACGGCCGGGCCGACGAAACTCATCCCGGGTTCCAGCGCGTCGCCGTCGTAGATCGTTGCCCGATGGATGCCCGCTTCGACGTAATCCACTTCCCGATTGGCTTTGATCGCGTCCCCGAGGTTGCGCCCCGTGGTTGGGAATTTCTCTGGTTCCAGCTTGTCTACCTCGGCGATGGCGACCAGGTGATAGACGACCAGTTCGACGGGAGCGTCCAGCGTGTAGGTGTACTCCCGTTCATAGTCCGTGTCGAACCGCTTGCGGATGGCGGCGAGTTGCTCGTCCGTGATCTCCCCGCCGGGCAGGACGATCTCAACCGAGTGCTCCTGGTTCTGATAGCGGCAGCGGCCATAGCGCAGGAAGTGGACGCGCGAGGCGTCAATATCCTCGGCGGCGAATTCCTGGAGTGCCTGTTCCTCGAGCTGATGCAGGTCCGCGTCGAGCTGTGCCGCTGCTCCCTCGGTGGATAGCTCGACGATCTGGGTGAGCAGGTAATCGCGGCGCAGGTCGCTGAGCAACATGCCCCAGGCCGAAAAGACGCTTGATTGCCTGGGGATGATCACCTGCTTGATGTTCAGCTCCCGCGCCAGCGCGCAGGCGTGCATGCCGCCGCCGCCGCCGAAAGCGATCAGCGTAAAGTCGCGCGGGTCGTGGCCGCGGTTGACGGAGATGAGCTTGATGGCGTTGACCATGTTGTTGTTGGCGATGCGGATGATGCTGCGCGCCGCCTCCTTCCGGTCGATGTTGAGCGTCTCGGTCAGCTTGTTCAGCGCGCCCGCCACCCCGTCCATATCCGCCTCCAGCGTGCCGCCGCAGAAATAGTGCGGGTTGATGCGGCCCAGTGCCAGGTTCGCGTCGGTCGTCGTCGCCTCGGTCCCGCCGATGCCGTAAGAGACCGGGCCGGGCACGGCGCCCGCGCTCTGCGGGCCGACGTGGAGTCGCTGGAACTCGTCCACCCAGGCGATAGAGCCGCCGCCCTGGCCGATCTCGACCAGGTCGACGACCGGCACCATCGCCGGGTAGCCGGCCGAGGTCTCGCTCCGCCCGATCTGATAGTCGGTGTTGAGCTTGACCTCGCCGCCCGTGATCAGCCCGCATTTGGCCGTCGTCCCGCCGACGTCGATGGCGATGGCGTCCAGCTCTCCGGTCAACCGGCTCAGCGCCGCCGCGCCCCAGATTCCGCTGGCAGGTCCCGACTCGATCATGGTGATGGGGATCTGGCGCGCGCTCTGGACCGTATCGACGCCGCAGTTCGATTGCATGATGTAGGGCGTGCAGCGCATCCCGGCGTCGTAGAGGGCGCTGGTCAGGCGGTCCAGGTAGCGATGGGCCACCGGCTGCACGTAGGCGGACAGCACGGCGGTGTTCGTGCGCTCGTACTCGCGCCACTCGCGCGTGATCTGGTGCGAGGCGACCGCCGAGACCTCCGGCCAGAGTTCTTTGATCTTTGCCAGCGTCGCCTCCTCGTGGGCCGGGTTGGCGTAGGAGTTGATAAAGCTGATGGCAATCGCCTCGACGCCCTCGGTCCGGAAATCGTCGAGGATGGCGGGCAACCCGGAAAGGTCCAGCGGCGTGGTCTCGACTCCCTTGTAGTTGATGCGCTCCTTCAATTCGCGGCGCAGGTAACGCTCCACGAAGGGCTTGGGCTTGCGGTATTCCAGGTTGAAAAAGTCGGGGCGGGCGCCGCGACCGATCTCGATGATGTCGCGGAACCCCTCGGTCGTGAGCAGCCCGACCTGGGCCCCTTTTCTCTCGGTGATCGCGTTGATGACGATGGTCGTCCCATGCACAAAGGACGCGAATTGGCTCGGCGTGATCTCGTTCGCCGCGATGACGTCCATCACGCCCTGCTCAAATTGCGCCGGGGTGGTGTGGCTCTTGCCCGTGACGACCTCGCCAGCGGGGGTCACGAACACCAGGTCCGTGAATGTACCTCCAATATCCGTAGCAACTCTCAGCATGTTGATTCCTCCATTATGAAATGTATGGCAAGGCGATTACCTGCCCGTGCGGATAGCGTGTGGGTGCTCATTCGATTGATTCTTTTATCCAATAATCCGCCCTCCTTATCGAACCGATGTAGGGCGGTTGCGGATTGGGACAATCCGACGCTAACCGCCAAAGTCGGATAGCAAATCCGACCTACTTGTTTCTTTGGGAAACGGCGGCGGCCATGCTTGTTCCGCCGTTCCGATTGCCTTAAAACGAAAATCGCACTTTTCATCACCATTAGCCAAGATCATCGCCCGCACCAGTGTTTGCCCAGACGTCCTG
>DAOTUB010000154.1:0-39347 GCA_034437455.1 Anaerolineae bacterium
GCAGCAGCCGAACCGCCGAGACGGCGGAGAATAACCTGAGACGAAAGTTCAAATTCACCCAGCTCCAGGCGCAGGCGATCCTGTCGATGCAACTGCGGCGGCTGGCCGCGCTGGAGCGCCGCAAGCTGGCCGACGAGGAGAAGGAACTCCAGGCCCGCATCAAGTATCTCAAGGGGTTGCTCCGCTCGCAGAAGCGCCGCCTGGAAGTCGTGGTCGAGGAAACGAAGGCGATCAAGGAAACGTTCGCCACGCCCCGCCAGACGGTGATCCTGACCGACGAGAAGCCGAGCGATACCATCGTGACCGAGGCCGAGCTGGCCATGCCCGAAGGGCCGCAGGTGATCGTCGTGACCAATCAGGGCGTGCAGCGCAACGAGGCGAAGGGCTTTAGCTACCGCGTCAAATCGGGAGCGACCAGCCGGGCCGTCGAGGCTCATCGGATTCACCTGCGCACCGAGCCGGAGGATGAAGTGGTACTCGTCTCCGACCAGGGGCGAGCCTGGTGGGGAGGCGTGGGCCGCCTGCCAAGATCGGCCAGCTTTGCGGATCTAGGATTGGACAAGGAAGAGCAGATCGTCGGCGTCGGCCTTTTGTCGGACGAGCATTGCCTGGTGCTGGGGACGCTCCGGGGCAAGGTCAAGCGCACCAAGGTGGAGGACGTCAAGTCGACCGCCGAAGCCTCGTGGGCGACGGCGATCGGCCTGACAGATGACGACGACCGGGTGCTGTTCGCCGGTACGGGGGATGACAAAGCCCAGGCGATGTTCTTTGGCACGAAATATGCAAATCGCTTCGTCACCGGCGATGTCAATCCGCAGGTCTCTCCCTCGGCCAAGGGCGTGGCGGGGATCAAGGTGGGCAAAGGAAGCCGCCTGCTGAACGGAGCGGTGGTCGGCGACCCCGCCCAGGAGCTGGGCGTGGTCGTGGTCAGCGAGACCGGTTTCGTCAAGCGAGTGCCGCTGGACGAGTTCGCGGTACAGGGCCGGGGCGGTCAGGGCTTGCTGTTGCTCAACCAGACAAAGACGACCGGGGCTGTGATTGCGGCGACGATAGGGCCGATGGATGGTTCAGTGGAATTGATCGCTGCCGATGGAAAGCGACAACGGCTGGACGAAGCGCCGGTGACGAATCGCGCCAACCGGGGCGATCAGCTTGTCGAGCTAGAAGATGTCGTCGAGGTAGTTGTGTTGTAGGAAACCTCTGTGTTGGTCCGCAACAAGTTACCGATTCGGATTTATTCTTTCAGCCCGGTATCTACCAAGTCGCCGGGCTTTTGCTTTCCGATCTCGCAACTCGTGGTACAATAAGCCCCACAATGAACACAGAGACAAAAGAGAAAACACCTGCTCCCAAGGGAGTGATCGGCTGCCTGGCGGCCGGGTTCGAGATCCTGGGCCGGAACCTGGGGCTTGCGGCCATCCCCGCGCTGCTCGACCTGTTCCTGTGGTTCGGGCCACGACTTTCGGTAGCACCGCTGGTACAAGGCTTTGTAGCCGTACTAAAAGCGCAGCCCCCACCCGACCCCGAAATGGCCAGCCAAGTGACACTGGCCACAGAATTGCTGGAACAGTTTGGCGAGCAGTTCAACCTGCTTTCGCTGCTCAGTTGGCTCCCGTTGCTGCACCCGCCCAGCCTGCTGGCCCGGCACACATTGGCCAAGGTCTCGCCGATAGGAGACGTGCGCGTCTTTTCGGTCGCCAGCCTCCTGGCATTGATACCCTGGTGGGGAACGCTCGTTCTCATCGGTCTGGTGTTGGGGTTTCTGTACCTCAACTACCTGGCCCAGCGCGTCCACGCCGAGCAAGCGCCTGTCGATCCAGAATCCACTCCAAATGAGGCCTTCCAGGAAGAGCAACTCGTCCCGATGAGCGCGAGCGTCGTGAGGCCCTTGCGCGTCTTTCTGTTCGAGGCGGGTCTGCTGGCGGTCGGGGCGGTGTTTATCTTTATGTGGATGCTGATGGTGGGCGCGACCACAGCGTTCTCCCAGATATTTGGTTTCCTGGTCTGGATGCTGGGCGTGGGATTGATAAGCTACGTGGCCCTGCACCTCATATTCGTCATCCCCAGCGTGCTGGTCGGCGGACGGGGGCTGCTGCAAGCGATCTGGGAGAGCGTCGTGTTGAGCCACAGCCAGTTTCCCGCGGTGATGGGGCTGGTGCTGCTCACGATGGTGATCTACGAAGGGCTGGGGTACGTCTGGTCGTTACCGCCCGGCGATTCGTGGTCGCTGCTGGTGGGCATTCTGGGCAACGCCGTCATCGCCACCGGGCTGACGGCGGCGATCTTTGTGTTTTATCAGGAACGGCTGGCAGATTAACCATGTCAAAGTCTGTGGCGATTTCCAAGAGAGCAGCGCTCATCATCCTGGTCCTATGCTCGTGCGTCGGATGCGACCAGATCACGAAAACTGTCGCCAGGAATCACCTGACCGTATCCCAACCGCTCCACTTGCTGAGCGGCGTATTTCGCTTCCAATACACGGAAAACACGGGAGCTTTTCTGGGCCTGGGGGCAAGATTGCCGGAACCGGTGCGCTTCTGGTTATTGATCGTTCTCGTGGGTGGGGTGCTCATCGGCATGTTGAGGTTCGTCTGGACCTCGCAAGAGATCAATTCGATGGGCGTACTTGGAGGAGCGCTGGTCGTCGGAGGGGGGATCGGCAATCTCATCGACCGGATATTCAACGCTGGAGCAGTGATCGATTTTATGGACATGGGAGTGGGCAATTTGCGGACCGGCATCGTCAACGTGGCAGATGTGGCGATCACGGTAGGAGTTGGGATACTGCTCGTCAGCACCCTGTTTTTTGACCAGTCAGAAGAAGAAAACGACCGAGCGCGTGTGATGGAGCGAGTGCGATACCAACTCTGCTCAGCAACAGACGAGGATTATGATTTTTTCTACCGCCTGCAAGTGGCCGCGATGAAAGAGTACGTCGCCCAGACGTATGGCTGGGACGATGCCGTGCAGGAAAGATATTTGCGCCGAAAATTTGACCAGCGCGAACACCAGATCATCGTCGTGGAAGGTCGAGACATCGGCGTGCTGGAGTCGACCAGATGGAAAATGAAGTAGCACTGGTGAACATCCAGATCATGCCAGCGTATCAGCGCCAGGGGGTGGGAACGACTGTGATTCGAGACATTCTTGCCAAAGCCAGCAGGAAAGGATTGCCCACCACACTGTGGGTGATGAAGGTGAACCCGGCGAGAGAGTTGTACGAACGGTTGGGTTTTGAGGTGGCGGAGGAAACCCCCACACACTACAGGATGGAGGCGGCGGATGGTCGTCACGAGTGAATTGCATCTACAGACCAAGGGGCATTGCGACATGCAAAACATCACCCCTCAGGTCGCTGAGGCAGTCAAAAATTCGGGATTGCAGGCCGGTACCATCACCATCTTTTGCCCCGGTTCGACCGGCAGTTTGACCACCATCGAGTTCGAGAGCGGCGCGCTGGCCGACCTCGAACAGGTGCTCGACGAGATCGCGCCGCCCGACCGGGATTACCGCCACCACCTGCGCTGGAGGGACGATAACGGCCACTCCCACATCCGCGCCGCCCTGCTCGGCCCCTCGCTGACCGTGCCCTTTGTCGAGCGCCGCCTCACGCTGGGCACGTGGCAGCAGATCATATTTCTCGATTTCGACACCCGCCCCCGGTCGCGGCGGCTGGTGATCCAGATGATAGGAGAATAGAGAAATGCCCAACCGCAAGATGATAGAAGCGCTGGCCCAACGACGCCTCAAGATGCGCCCTAAAGCAAAACGCGCCTACCGCAGATACGGCCCGCAGACACGCGAACTGATCCGTCAACTGGGCAGCCGCACCCAGGCCGAGCACGACCAGGCGTTCGACCGGTTGGCTCGCATGGTTGAGTTTATCGTGGACGATCTACTGGAAGCACTGGCCGATCCGACGCTGAGCCCCATCGCTGTCGACGAGGTCGTCTCTCTACTGGGGACCACCGGCGACGAACGAGCGCGGGAACCCGTGTGGCAATTTCTCCAGGCCAACCAGGACGATCCGGAGCGAGTCTCCACCGCGGCGATGTGTCTGGCCGGGCTGGGGGACGACCGCGCGCTGCCCTACCTGCGAAAAGGACTGGAGGCCGACGAAGAAGAACTGATCGCCAACAGTGCAGCCGCCATGATCATGGTGGGCCAGATGGAAGACCTTCCGCGCCTACGCCAGATACATCGCCGCTACCGGGGTAACCGTGAAATTCGCTTGACGGTCGCCAACGCCGTGCTGACTATCGTGGGAGAGGCCGACCGGCACACCTTCAACCGAACGCTGGATGAGATTCAATCAAGTTTCGCCGACCGCGACCTCTGGGCAGACATCTGGGCCATCCTGGAAAGCGAGTTCGGCGGCAAGCACCACACAATACATTGAGACAAAGCGATCCCGGCCCACACGAGAATAGGGGCCAACCCCTCGACGTCGTCGCCATCGGCGAAGTTCTCTGGGACGTCGTGGGGACGGAAAAACACCTGGGCGGCGCGCCCTTCAACTTTGCCATCCACTGCCGCCACCTGGGCGCTCGCAGCGCGGTCGTCAGCCGCGTGGGCCAGGACGGACTGGGCGATGAAATTCTGAGCCGCGCGCGCGAACTGGGCGTGGACAAGAGCCTGATCCAGCGGGACGCAAGACACCCCACCGGGCAGGTGCAGGTGACGCTCCAGGCCGACGGACAACCGACGTTTGAAATTCTCACGGAAGCGGCCTACGATTATATCGTCGCCGACCCGGCGGCGATGACGCGCATCCGCGCCGCCGACGCGATCTGCTTTGGTACACTGGCGCAGCGACACCCCGCGGCCCGGCGATCCATCGCCGCGCTGTTGGGCGCCAACCCCCATGCACTTTTCATCTGCGATCTCAACCTGCGCCCGCCTCACTACACCGCCGAGGTCGTGCGCGATGCGCTGCGGCGATGCAACCTGCTGAAGCTGAACGACGACGAGTTGCGCGTGGTACAGGAGATGCTCGCTCGGGACGACCTGGACGAGGATGTTTTCCTGCTCCACCTGTTGGAAACCTACGAGATTGAGCTGGCCTGTGTGACGCTGGGCGCGCGCGGATGCATCCTGCGCACGCGCCAGGAACGGATCGTCGCACCCGGCTACCCGTGCCAGGTGGTGGATACGGTCGGTTCGGGAGACGCCTTCACGGCGGCGCTAGTGCTCAAGTATATGGCCGGCAACCCACTTGCCGAAGCAGCCGACTTTGCCAACCTGGTGGGCGCCTACGTCGCCACGCAGCACGGCGCGACGCCGCCCATCACGCCAGATGCGCTGGCAGATTTCGCCGCTCACTCACGACAGATCGATGGACGTCAGACAAACTTGCGTCTGGCGCGCCTTTGAGTATAATCATCATCATGAAAGATATGAATACATTCCCCCCCCCATCAACCGACGAACCTCGCGGGCCAGCCTTCCCGCTACCGCGATTCATCATCGCGCTGGCGGCGTTGACGTTCGTGAGCTTTCTCATCGTCACGCCAGACGGCCTGCTGGCCAAGGCGGACATTGTTGGCTCCGCCGTGTGTGGCCGCCTGCCCACGCACTCTTTTGCCATTGCCGGACGCCAGCTCCCGCTCTGCGCCCGCTGCACAGGCACTTTTATCGGTGCTCTAGTTGGGTTCTTTGGACAGGCCGTGGTGCTGCGCCGCCGTCGCGCCGCCGAGTTTCCCCCGCCCCGGATCCTCGTCATCCTCGGCAGCTTTACGCTGCTGTGGGCAGCAGATGGCGTGAACTCGTACATCACCCTCTTTCCCAACCTCCCCCACCTCTATGAACCTCAGAACTGGCTGCGGTTGACCACCGGCGCGCTAAACGGGTTGATGATGAGCGCACTCGTCTACCCGCTCTTTAACTTTACGCTGTGGCAAAACACGGTCCCTGAGCGCACCATCCGTAACCTGCGCGACCTGCTCGTGCTACTGCTGCTCGAAGCTGGCCTGATCGGCCTGACGCTCACCCAGGAGCCTTTCCTACTCTACCCGCTGGCGCTGCTGAGCGCGTTGGGCGTGTTGACCCTACTCACATGCATCAACAGCATGCTGGTGGTGATGATCGTGCGGCGAGAGAACGTGGTGGATACCTGGCGCGAGGCCCTCATCCCCTTGCTGGTCGGCTTTACGATCAGTCTGATCATGATTGGTGCGATCAATGCCGTGAGATATATGCTTACCGGCACATTATCGGGTATCCCATCGCTATAACAGTTGCCTCGCGCGCGCACATGGGCTATAATGGGGTTCAATAAACACTCGGTTTCTATAGAGACAAGGAGGGAGAGATGGACATCGGTAAAGCATTTGGTTTCGTGTTCGAAGACGAAGAGTGGGTCAGCAAACTCCTGCTGGGAACGGTGATCATGCTGATCCCCATCCTGGGCTGGTTCGCGCTGATGGGATACGCCGTTGAGCTCCTCCGCAGGGTCAAAGCGGGCGACCCGCGCCCCCTGCCCGCCTGGGACGATATAGGACGCTACTTTGTGGACGGGCTGATGTTCTGGGTCGCCACCCTGATTTACTCGATCCCGCTCCTGATCGTCATCTGCCCCATCGCGCTCGTCTGGATCCTGCCGGCGGCCGCCGGCGATAGCGAGGACCTGATGACGATCCTGGCCGGCGTGTCGGGGATCGTGACGATAGGGCTGGGCTGCCTGGCGACCCTGTACGGGATCCTGCTGGCGCTCCTGACGCCCGTGTTGCAGATCCGCTACGCAGAGCGCGGCGAGATCGCGGATTGTCTACGTTTTGGCGAGATCTTTGGCTTCCTGTTTGCCAACATCGGGCCGATCATCATCAGCCAGATATTGATCTGGGCGGCGGGCATGATCATCGGGATCGTGGTGAGCGTGGCGGTTAGCATCCTGAGCATCATCCCCATCTGCGGGTGGATCCTGGCCGCCGTGATCGGCCTGCTGATGCTGCCCGTCGGCGCCTGGTTGACCGTTTTCTCCAGCCACCTGTACGGCCAGATCGGTCGCCAGGCCGACCTTTCCGTAGTTTGAGAAGCCATTGGGAGGACCGTAGTAACGACTTTAGTCGTTATGAGCTTGTGATGGACGACTAAAGTCGTCACTACGACGATTGCTTTGAGGGGATACCGAAAATGACCGTGCAAGCCTTCCTGAGCCTGGCGACGGCCTTTGGCCTTTCGACGGCGGCGGGGCTAAACGCCTACATCCCGCTCCTCGTCGTCGCGCTCCTGGCGCGGCTCACGTCGCTGGTCACGCTCAACGAGCCTTACGACGCGATGAGCAGTTGGTGGATCATCAGCGTTCTGGCGGTGCTACTGCTCGTCGAGGTGCTGGTGGACAAGGTCCCCCTCGCCGACACGATCAACGACGTCATCCAGACCGTCGTCCGGCCGGCGGCCGGAGCGATCCTCTTTGCCGCCACCACGAACGTCATCGGTCTCCACCCCATCCTGGCCGCCATCTGCGGGGTGATCCTGGCAGGAGGCATCCACGTCGTCAAGGCCGGGGGACGACCGGTGGTGTCGGCCACCACGGCGGGGGTGGGCAACCCGATCGTGAGCACCATCGAGGACGTCGTCTCATTTGTGATGTCGGTGCTGGCCATCGTGGTTCCCTACCTGCTGCTCGCTCTGTTCGCCATCGCGCTGGCGCTGTTCATCTGGTGGTACGTGCGGCGACGCCAGCGCATGGTATAGCCATCGCAGGAAAAACGTCATGCAAGCCACCAGAAAAAAGCTGGCTATCTCAATAATGGGGGCGGTGATCCTCGCGCTGCTGGTCTTTTCCACGCTCGATACAAGTATGGCATTCACGCCGTCGCTCGATCTGACGCCAACGGCCTACGTCTATTTACCCTACGTAGCCAACCCGTACACCTGCCCAACGAGTTCTACGAACCAATACAGCGGCGGGATCGCCTATCAGTATGACCAGGACGACCCCGTTCGCCCCGCGTACAACCACGCCGACAAGAACATCGAACTGCGTGGCTACACCGTCAACACAGAGACCAACTTTGTGCGCGATTTGGTCGACTACGAAGGAACAGGAGAACCCACATTGCCGCCGCAACTCGCCACTCTGTTCGAGCCGACCCGTGTTCCGACCCTGACCCACTTTTACAGGGTTCACCATTGGCAGTGGGCCGATCCCCCTGAGCCGGGCACTCGCGGCAGCCCCATCACCGAATTTCCGGCCACCGCGCTCGGCCTCCAGACGACGGCGGGCGAGACCCTGCACGTCCCCCAGTCTGGACACGACATCGGCAAAGGGATGGAGGTGCTCATCCTCTTTGCCGACGAGGACTCTGTCGCCCTGAGATACACCCGAGAAGACAGCTCCGCTCCCAATGGCTACACCGTGCACGTAGACAACATCTGCACTGATCCGAACCTGCTGGCGCTGTACAACGCGCTCGACGATCCCAGCGGCCCACGCCACGAGTTTCCCAATTCCTCATACACGCTGCCGAACCTGCCTGAAGATCAGGCCTTTGGCACAGCCCGAGACACGGAGATCGTCGTGGCTATCGCGGACACGGGAGCGTTTATGGATGTACGCTCGTGCGACGAGTGGTGGCGGGTGCGGCCCGGTTACGGCGCTTGCGCCCCGGTCGAGGGCCTGTCCCATCGCGAGCACGCAGCCAGCCCCTCCGTCACGCCGACTTTGGGCGGTCTCTCGGATACCCTTTCGTTCACCTACGACATTCGCGAACAGCGGCTTCTCCCCGCCGGCCATCGGGTGACGCCGCAAAACGTGGGGAGCGGCGATCCTCTCACCTGGACGGTCGCTGCCGAGGGCGACTGGTTCACAGTGGAACCTCTCAGCGGCACCACCCCGGCTTCCTTCTGGATCACGCCGACCATATTCAGCACGAGCACAGTCGCGACGTACACTGGCACGATCACGGTGACGGTGACAGATCCGATAGAGACAGAAGGGTCCCCCCATCCGATCACTCTGACGCTGACGGTGACGCACACGCCCTTTGTCTCCTACCTTCCCCTGATTGCACGGAACTTTCCACCCCCTCCCATCCTCCCCAACGACCCCGATTATGGGAACCAATGGGCGCTGGAGAAGGTGGATGCGCCGAGGGCCTGGAACTATGCCACCGGAAAAGACATTCTGATCGCCGTCATAGATACCGGCGTCGACCTGGATCATCCCGACCTCGCCGACAAGGTGCGGACCGACATAGACTGGGACTTTGTGAGCAAAGCCGCCGTGGCCGACGACGACCATGGGCACGGCACGCACGTCGCCGGCATCGCGGCAGCGGCGACGGACAACGAGATCGGCGTGACCGGAATGGGATGGGACGCGATGATCCTGCCGCTCAAGGTTACAGGTCCTGACGGGGAGGGCGAAGACGCGGACCTGGCCGAAGCGATCGTGTACGCCGCCAACAAGGGGGCGGACGTGATCAATATGAGCCTGGGTGGGATCACAAGCCCGTGTTGTTCGTGTCCCTCCATCGTTCAGGACGCAGTGGACGATGCCCACGCCAAGGGAGTGGTGCTGGTGGCTTCATCCGGCAACCACGGCGGGATCGACGGGCCGAACGCCGAGATGTTCCCGGCCAACTGCGAGCACGTCCTGGGGATCGCGGCCACCGGCTCCAACGACGTGGTCGCTCCCTACTCCAACTATGGCGCCCACGTCAGCGTCGCCGCGCCGGGATCGAGCATCTACAGCACGCTGATGGGCGATCGGTACGGCGACAAGAGCGGCACCTCGATGGCCGCGCCGCACGTGGCCGGGTTGGCCGCCCTGCTGCGCGCGCGCTTTCCCTCCTACACACCCGACCAGATCGCATCGGCCATCCTGGACAACGCCGTGGACCTGAGCGCATCGGGGTGGGACGTATATTACGGCTGCGGGCGCATCGACGCTTTCCAGGCGCTCGCTGTGGGCGCGCACGGCTCAACCCCGATCTGCCTGGAGGGGATAAAAGAGCGGGCGGCAAACGTCAGAGAGACACCGATAGAAGCGTCGTTCGTCCCAGGCGCGATCATCGTCGCCCTGCGACCCGGAGTCCGCGCAGAAACGCTCTCTTTGCGATACGGAGCGAGCACCGAGTTCTTGCCTACCCTGGAAGCGTGGCGGCTGCGAGTTCCACCGGGGCAGGAACAGGCGATCCTGGCCCAGTTGCGGGCCGATCCGTCCGTGCTCCACGCCGATCTGAACTATCTGGTGGTTGTGCAATAGCTGCAAAAGTCGCTACTACGACTCCTGCTAGTCCTCGACGATGATTTTCTCCCACCCGCTCAGTTCTGGCTCCAGATGCCAGACGTTTCCGTCGAGGGCGTGCAGGTAGATCGAGTTGTACTTGTATCGCGTGGTGCGCTGCACCGTCGTACTGAAACCGGTCTCCTCGTCAATGGCCCAGCCCAGCCGGGAGCGCACCTCAGGATATTGACGCCAGACCAGGCCGAATCCCCGCACCGGTTGGTAGAGACGGGGCGGCGGTACGAGCGTGGGATCGCGATCCGGTTCGCCCTCTTCCCACTCATCTTCGTAGGCCTGCCACTGGGTGGTCAAGCGAGCGTCGTCGTACAGAACAATGATCCAGCCTTCCTTCTCGACCCAATCGGTAAACTTTTCCTTGATCCAAATCATCGTGCCGCCTTCAAAGTGCTGCTCGGCGGCGTCGCTGACGATGGGGACCGATGGGCACACGTCCGGCTCGGGCGAAAAGAACCAAGGATCGGGACAGCGCAGTTCGATGGTCAGTGTGGCGCCGATACCCCGCTCCGTCTCGTCCCACACGTAGAGATAGAACCGGGAATAGTTGCGCTCGCCGGGATCAATGGTGTAAACAAAGGACCCGGTCGGCTCCACATCCCAACCAGATTGGGGGAGCTGGCCGCTCGGCGGCAGATGGTACAGTGTGGCCTGGGTCGTATTGGCGCTCTCCCATTCCAGAACAACGGTGTCGCCCGGATCGGCCTCGTCGACGTTGGCGTGAAAATCGTGAATGAAAGGGACAGGCTCCTCGGTCGCCGTCGCCGTCGGCGCTGGCGTCGCGGTAGCGGTGGGCGTTGGGGATGGCGTCGGAGTAGCGGTCGGATGTGGGGTCGCGGTAGCGGTGGACGTCGGCGGAGTCGTTGAAGTCGGCATCGGTGCGATGGTCGGCGTGGCAAACGCAGGAAACTCGATCGCCTCCTGCCTGACAATGCCCGCCGTACAAGCTGTCAGCAACAAACACACGAACAAACAGAAGATGATTCGCCGCATAAAAATTCGCTCCTTTTCATCTATTAGACTTTAGAAATTTAGCCGGTCAGACTTTGAAAGTCTCAAAAGTGTTTTATCAGGCCACGCAAGAGGGTTTCCACAAGGCTTTTCCGGCCCAATATCTGGTGGAGACTTCCAAAGTCTTAAACTCCTATAACGGGACAGGCATCTTCATCCGGGTCGCTCTCATCGTATAGATCGGGCATACTATGGAAGGTACCCCCGAGAAAGAGCACATAGATGGTATCTGGGTACTTTTGCCAGAACATGCGGCCATGCTGGAAGCACTCCCCGGCGGCCAGGTCTGCTGCGGCCCGGTAATGGGACAGCCCAAGGTGCGCAGAAGGTCGGGATAGTCTGGAGCCGGGAGAACTCGGCCGCGATGTAAATCGGGCACGGGGGAGGAGGCAGCCTGGCCCGGATGCGGGCTAACAACTCACGGACGTCGAAGGGCTTGGCGACGTAATCGTCGGCTCCAAACTCGAAACCCAGCTCCAGGTCGGTGACGCTGTCGCGGACGGTCAAAAAGATAATGGGCGTCTCGTCGCCGCGCTCGCGCAACCGGCGGCAGACCTCCAGCCCGTTCAGTTCGGGCATCTCGATGTCGAGGACGATGAGCGCGGGGGCGAGGGTTTCGGCCTGGTACAGGGCTTCCAGCCCATCGCCCGCCGTGGTCACGCGATACCCCTTTTGCTCCAGCGCCGGCTGGACGAAGGAGAGCACGTTGAGGTTGTCATCGACCAGTAGAATGGTGGTTTTCATGGCCTCGCTCATAAAACCTATTCCCGGTACGCTCCAATTATACTCGACTACTGCCCTTGCACAAACGAACGTTCTCCAGGCAACGAGACTCGGGTTTTGGCGGCCAGTAAGTAGGCTGGGTTGCGGCGGGGTTTGCCGCAACCCAGTCACCAGCGAGGGTAACCACATCGCGCAAGAGCGCAAAGGCCACGCCAGGCTTTTGCGCCCTTGGCGGTGAGGACCGCGGATCAGGGAAAACCACGATGGCGGCGCTTCTCGCCGGGAAAACGGAAGTACTCGCTCTATTGAGTGTTTGGTATCGTGTGTTTCTGTATCCGTGGTTCTCTTTCGCGGGCGCAAAGCACCATTCGACGCCGAGAACCACTTGACGCAGGTGAGCGCCTCCGATGGGACGAGGCGCGGCGAGTCGTCCACCCTGCTGTTCGGGGAACGGAATCGGCAAATTGGGTGTCGGCAAACCCCGCCGACACCCAACTTACTCGAAATATCGTCACACCAAGCCTGCACGCCCTCCGTCTTCCGGCGGTTGGCGTGGTTCGCCGTGGTCGTCTCGTCGGCGGCGGTCGTGGCGGCGATGGGCTTGGCGAATGCGCCAGCGCGCGCCCAAACCTGACGGATCTCTGAAGCCCGTCAGGTTTTTGGATCGCAGACAGCATTGAGAGGATCCACAGTTCAACGAGATTCAGCGCCATCAGCGTATCAGCGATTCAAACCAGGAACGTGGGCCAACGTCGTGGCAACCTCACCCCGACGAACCTCTACGGCCCATCCCTCATCACCACCGGAAAATAAGCCCGCCAAGGATCCGGGAGTATCCACGCCGCTCGCTCCCACGCCCCCCCCACCCCATCCTCCAGAAAAGCGACGCTGTACAGCAGCGGATGGACAGGATCGCTGGGCAGGCTGAGTTGGTAGGTCAGAACGACCTCACGCCCAGCGCTGAGAGCGCCGTTCCAGCGAACCGTATCACTGAACACCTCCACCATCCCCCCACCCGTCCAGTCCAGGGAACCGGACGCAAACGTAGCATCCATCGACAGGGAGATGGCTGCGGTCACTGTGAGCGTATCTCCAGGACCGGCGTTTGCCAGCGCCAGGGTGCAGGTAACCGCCGCGCCAGGCCGGGCGATAGACGGGTCGCACCCAAAGGACGAGGGGGAGAGGTCCGGTGTACCTACCCGCACCACCGCAGCACGATGGAAACGAACGAAGTGTTCCTCGATCCCCAAGCTGGCCGTGTTGATGATCGAGTCGCCGAGCAGAACGTCCGTGACAACAGTAGTACGATAGGTGAAGGTCACCACCTCGTCGGGGTCAAGCGAGCCACTCCAGGAAAGGCGGCGAGTGGGCGTGTAGTAGCTGCCTGGCCCGGTGATGCTATCGGTGACGATGTTCAAATTGGTCGGGAGCGTATTGGAAAGGGATACGGTGACCCTCTCGGGGCCGTCGTTGCGCAAGCTCAAAGTATAGGTGAGAATGTCGCCAGGGGCAACGGCTCCTCGATCCGCAAAGAACGTCGAGCCGCCCAGCCAGGAGAGCCAACCCACGACCCGCTCCATCACTGTCGGACGCGCTTCCTCCGGCAGCGCCTCGAAGGGGAAGGCAAAGAAGGCCGTCGCATAACTATCCTCCCGGCGAGCCAGCCCCATCCCACGCCGTCCCTGGTCGCGCAAGACGACGGCGGTGCCAGGCATAGGCTCGACTCCATCCGACCAGTTCTGGTAGCCGTAAGGATAATCCAACGGATAAGGGCCTAACCGGTCGCCGATGGGGTCTTTTGGAACCCCTACCGCCCGCGTCGGCGTCACCGCCTCCGTATACGTCAACACCCCCAGATGATCCCGGCTGAAAGGCAAGGGTAGCACAGCGGCATCGTCGTGGTGGTAATAGAGAAAATCCTGCGAGGAAAGAAACAACCGTCCCCCGCCGTCCAGATACGCCGCCAGCGTCGCCTCCTCGGCGGCAGTGACCGGCGCGTACCAATCGTAGCCGGTCCACCAGACGAGGATAGGGTACCACTGCAAGGTCGCCAAGGAAGGGCTGTGATCTCGCCCGCCTCCGAGCGCCGGTTTGATCTGCCAGAGGTCATAAGGAAAATCGACGGCTTCCATCGCGGCCTGATATTTTTCCTGCTGCTCGTACCAGCGGTCGTCGTCCACCAGCAAGATGGGCGCAGGTGCCTTGGATGTGAGGGTGGCGCTCAACACCAGCGACGGCGAGAGCGACGAGCGAGCGGTGAGCGTGACGACGTCCTGAACGTCCCAGGCGGCAGCAGCAGGGATGGTGACGCTGAGCAAGACGGTGGCGGAAGTGCAAGGAGACAATGAAAGCGATTGGGCGCTGATTTGAGTGGCCCAGGATACGCCATCCAACGACAAACTGACGGTATCTGGAGCGCCTCCCTGCCCCACGTGGCGTACGCGCAGCGTGTGGGTGACGACAGAACCGGGAGGCCCGACCCGCAATTGAGAGGCGGGGTCCAATTCAAGCCCAACGGTTGGCAGCGGCGAGTCTAACCACTCTAGCGCCCGTCCCATCACCTCCTGGCGAGCTATCCGATCGTTGATCCCCTCGAGGCCAAAGGAAAGATAGACCACTCGATAACCCAGACACGTACCCACTCGAACCCCGCCACAGCCGCCCCCTTTATAGGTCAACAACGGAGCAGCCGCGTCAGGGTCGACGACAGCGACCACATCAGGGAAACTCTGATTATCGGCCCCACCTGCGCCGGTGATGGTAACAGCCAGACCAGCAAAGATGTCACCTTCCAATCCCACGAGCGCCCGCACCGGCGCATTGTCACTGACGCAGTTTACCTTGAGATATTCTCGGTAGTAATCACTCCAGTAATCCAAGGCACCACCGCCATCCCAGAAACCCACGTCCTGCCCGCTCAACAGCAACCGCCCTCCATTGGAAAGATACCCGCTGACAGCATCCTCCGCGCCGATGTAACCAGGTGCATCCCGCGGTGCACTCCAAATCACGATGTCGTAGGGAATCAAATCGGAAGCTGCTGGAAGATCGTCGGGTAAGTGACGGATGGGCCACTCGTCGCAAATGTAAGCCAGATCATCCAACGCCTGGCGAAAGTACCTCACCTGACTCTCGTAATACCAACCGCCGCTATCCACCAGCAGAATGGATGGAGCGGGGGACAGAGCCAGATTCGCTATCGTAACCTGCCCGGCAGTGACAACGGCAGTGGCGGTGACCACCCGGTAGCCCAGGCGGCTGGCGCGGAGGGTATAAGAGCCGCCGGGTAGATCGAAGGTATAGGCATCGGCGACGACCTGGAAAGGAGTATCCAACACAGCGATCGTGGCCGTGATCGGTTGACCGGTAGCCGCGTCGGTGATCTGACCGCGCAGAACGCCGGTGGGGAGAGGAGTGAGAGAAAAATTTGCGGTGGTCGTCGTGTCGGTGATCGCGACGACCCTCCATTTCCTGGCAGACTCGTGGCCAAAGGCGGAGGCAACAAGATCATAGATGTCAGGAGCTAGCTCCAACCGGTAGGAACCATCGTCGCCAGTGGTAGCCGTTCCTCCGCCCTCGCCGCTGCGGGGCACAGCCTTGACCGTCGCCCCGGCGATGGGCGCAGCGTCCCCGGCCCGGCACACCGTTCCACTTATGATTCCGGGGCGAGTCAGCGCGGCGACGGCGGCAAAGGCGTCCACCCGGCCCCAGCCGGTATCGTTGTTGGGGATAGGATCGCCCAGAGCGTAGTCCCGGAGGGGTTCCCACCCTTGCGGGGGAACAGCGGTACTGGTGATGAGAAACGTGGTTCGGGTGATGCTCAACGTGGGACTGACCGAGCGCAGCAAGGCCACGATGCCAGAGATGTGGGGGGCAGCCATCGAGGTACCATTCTCCAAGCTGTAAGCACCCCCAGGCACGCTGGAACGCACGTTGACCCCTGGCGCAACCACGTGCGGGCGAATCTCGCCCCACGGCGAGGGGCCTCGGCTGGAAAAATTGGCCGTCTCGTCGTACTCGTCAGAGGCTCCGACGGCAAAGGCCTCCGGCAGAGAAGCCGGTGAGCCGACTGTGCCTCGGTCAGGACCGCTGTTTCCGTTGGAAATGACCGGGAGGATGCCCGCCGCCCGCAACGCCTGCAAATCAGGCTGAAAGACGATCTCGTAGCCGTTGTCTTTGCCCCACGAACAGTTGACCACATCTGGGGCCTGCGCCGGATCGCCTCCAGGAGCCAAGAGCCACTGGAACCCGTCGTGGATCCAGGAATCGTGACCATATCCTTTGCTGTTGAGCACCCGCACGCCGATCCACCGCGCGCCTGGCGCAACGCCGATGCCGTCCTGACCAACGATGATGCCCATTGTGTGACTTCCGTGACCTGAGCCATCCACCGGATAGAGCGCGCCGCCGTCGGTCGAGTCGTGCCAACTGTAGGTGTTATTAGGCGGGCCGTGGGGATTGTAGCCTCTATAGTTCGTCTGGAGCGCCGGATGGAGCCAGTCCACGCCCGTGTCCATCCCCGCCACGACCGCCCCTGTGCCAGAGATGTGGAGGGAGGACCAGATCTGGGGGGCGCGGATGCGGTCAATGTTCCACTCAATGGATTGGGGATTTGAAGATTCAAGATTTGGAGATTGGGGGGAGATCCATTGACGGTAGTGATCGAGGCGGATGGTAGCGACGGAGGGATGAGCGGCGACCGTGCGGATGACGGAAGGCCGGGCGCGGAGGGCGATCCCGTTAAAGATCCAGAAGGGAGTGTAAGATTCCACCAGTCCAGCGGCCTGCGCCTCCTCCAGGTAAGCTCGCAACGAGGCCTGGGAGCGGGTCGCCGTGGCTTGCAGTGTCGAGACGAGATGAGAGCGAGTCGCTTTCGCACCCCGCGCTCCACCGACCGCCGCCTCGAGATCGGTCTGCTCGCGCAGATGGACGATGACGCGCACGATCTCGTCGGGGGTGGCCTGCTCCAGAATTTGAAAAAGTTCTGGCTCAATAGGAGCCTCCTCCCACTTTGGCCTACCTTGATCGGGAGAAAGAGCCGCCTCTCTCCCTCGTCGGTGGTCCTCATCGTCCTCCACTCCTGATGAAGCAGCAAATGCCAGAATCACTGCATTTGCCAACAAGAAAAATAAGAGTATCATGCTTGCAATGCGGTAGCGTATGCTCATTATTTGTCTTTCGCCATTGTCGTCAGAGGCGCCACGCAAAGTAACAAGGCTCCGGCAAAAATTGGGAACCATCATTCTACTGACTAGCCAATCTGTTGACTCAATTATACCATCGAGAGTCAAGAATAGAAACTTGGAGGCATAACAATGTTGACGGACAATCTGACGCGCGTACCCATCGCCCATCTGCCCACACCACTGGAACCGCTGCCCCGCCTCACCGCGCAACTGGGCGGGCCGGAATTGTGGATCAAGCGGGACGATCAGACCGGGCTGGCGACGGGGGGAAACAAGGCCCGCAAACTCGAGTTCCTGGTAGCCGACGCGCTGGCGCAAAAGGCCGACACATTGATCACGTGCGGCGCGGCGCAATCGAACCACGCCCGCCAGACGGCGGCTGCGGCAGTCAAGTTTGGGCTGGCCTGCACGCTGGTGTTGCGGGGAGAAGAGCCGCCGCAGACGCGGGGCAATCTGTTTCTGGATCGACTGCTGGGCGCAGAGACCGTCTGGGCGGGCGAACAACCGTTGGACGAGCGAATGGCTCAGGTAGCCGGAGAATTGCAAGCCAGGGGCCGCCACCCCTACACCGTGCCTCTGGGCGGGAGCGATCGCACCGGGACCAGCGGCTATGTGGCGGGGATGGAGGAATTGCTGGCGCAGTGCACAGAGTGCAAAATCGACTTTGACCAGATCGTGTTTCCCTCTGGCAGCGGCGGCACCCAGGCAGGAGCGGTCGTGGGAGCGCGCGCGTTGGGATACACAGGGCGTATCCTGGGCATCAGCGTGTCGGCGCAAGCGGATCCCTTCCGGCGTACCCTGGCGGGCCTGGCGACGGAGACGGCGGCCCACCTGGATCTGAGCCTGACTTTCACACCGGAGGATTTTGACGTGAACGATGACTATCTGGGCGGCGGGTACGGCGTGGTGGGCGACCTGGAGCGAAAGGCGATCCACACCCTGGCCAGCGTCGAAGGGGTGCTGATCGATCCCGTCTACACCGGACGGGCGTTCGGCGGACTGCTTGATCAGATCCAGCGCGGCGGCTTTCGGTCCGACGAGCAGGTGCTTTTCTGGCACACCGGCGGGACGGGGGGACTATTTGCCTACGAAGATGCATTGATCTGACCCCAGACAAACGCAGCAAGCCCGCTTGCGCTTGAGGCAAAGTTGTGATATTCTTTGAACAGTTCCCGGAAACAGAGCTTCACCTCATTAGTTCGGCGGCATCCTGATCTGCGGAAGGCACACTATGGCAAGCAGACCAAAGCAGAGACAATCCGGTGAGACGCCAAGCGGACCAATCGGCTGCTATACTCTTGTCCTCCTGGTGGCCGTTTTCATGGCGACTGGGCTACTCATCGTGCTGCCCAACTTGCTCACCACACTCAATCTGACTGTGCTGTTACCGGTGCTTGACGTTCTCCTCGCAGCCCTGTACAGTTGGCTGCTCGCGGGGCTTGGCGTCTGTTTGCTGCTTTCCCTGTGGCTCAAGAACAGAGCTGTCGCAACGATCTTGACGCTGTTACTCGGCCTCATCTGGGTTGCAGTATTCACTCGCTATGTTCAAGGAGAGGGCTTGTTCCCCAAAGTGCTCGTCATCCTGCTCACCCTGGGCATTCCCGCCCTGCCAGCCCTCTGGTTCTCGCGCCCTCTCGAAGGCATGCTCACCCTCACGATGAGTTCGGGATGGCTCCTGTTGTGGCTCCTCCTATTCATCAGGCTGAAGGAATATATGGCCGGCGTCATACTCCTCTTATCCCTGGCCACGACCGGCGCGGTCTTTATCGGCGGCATCTACATAGCCAGCGGCTTTTTGCTTCCCCTTTCGGAAAGACGTCACTGGCGCACGATTTTCAACTTTCTGCGAGATTTCGCCATCGGGGTGAACTTTCCCGCCTACGTCGTGGTGGACGAGCTGTATGAGGAAGACAAGGTGGAGAACCGGATACCCGGCAATCCCTTTGGCGAAATTACGTCCAGCCCTGGATTCGTCCTCAGCGGCTGCGACCACGCCGTAGCGATCTCTTCCGGCATCAAGTTCAAAGGAGTGCACGGGCCGGGCGTCACCTTTATGCGCTTTGGCGACCAGGTCGTGCAAACCATCGACCTCCGTCCTCAGTTACGGGCCTTTACCGTGGATGCGCTGACAAAGGATGGCATCAAGATCAAGGTGTTGGCTTTCACACCGTGCAAGATCGACTCGCGCGGCAGAAAGCCGACGTTGGGCGAGCCTCTGCCCTACAACAAAAGCGCCGCGTTCAAGGCCGTTCACGCCCAGAGGACGGAACATGGAGGCAACCAGACGAAACTGCGCGCGTGGTACGACCTGCCACGCATGATCGCCGAGCGCACGTTGCAGAACATCATCAGCGCATACAACTTTGACGATCTGTACGGCCCCTACCAACCCGGCGGCGTGCCCCTGCGCAAGATCATTGCCAATAGATTCTACGAACAGGTCGCTGCGGAACTGGAACCGCTGGGGATTCAACTCATCGGCGGAGGCATCAGCGACTTGCAGCCCGCGGACCCCCAGGTGTACGTGAAGCGAGTGCGCAGTTGGCAAACTGAATGGACACGCAAAATCACGCTCAAGCAGGCCGAAGGACAGGCCGAATGGCTGCGCATCGTAGAGCGGGCGCGAGCAGAGGTGCAAACAGACCTGATCATGAGCCTGGGCCGCCAGCTCGACGAGCTAAGCAGGACGAGAGCAGAATTCCGCCCAGAACGGATCCTCAAACAAGCCGTGATCGTTCTCGATCAATTGTCAGGCCAGGCGACCATGAAGGGCGCATTACCCGACGAAACCGTGCAGGGGATCATACAAATCCGCGAGGCATTCACAGAGTAATGAAAAGCGAACCGAGACGCCGACCATGAATTTGGGCAAGTACACAGCTCACGTGAAGCAGACAGTGCTCATATTGGGGATCGCCCTGGCAGTCATGTCCGTACTGGGGGTGGCGGCTGATATATGGCTGCGCACCGTCCAAACCGCTCCCGAAGGGGGGCCAATCATCCCGGCATCCGGGTGGACCCCCTTTGCCCTGGCACTGGCATCTGTACACATCGCCTTCCCCGTCATCGGCGCGCTGGTAGCGATTCCTCTGCTCGCTTCGCCCTTGCTGCAAAAGTTATACGCCGCCAAGAATATCACAGAGGCACACGACGCGCTAAATCGCATCGTATTTGGGCAACTGGGGCGTAACCCCATCCTCATCGCCAAGGAGGGCAAATTCTTTGTCGGCAAAGACTCGCTCCCCGGACGTGTGGGCGGCCCCGCTACCCTGATCATCTACAATGATACCGCCGTCGTCACAGAACAATACGGATCTCTCAAGCGCGTCCTGGGTCCTGGCTTCCGAAGTCTGGAACGTTTTGAGAAAATCTGGGAACTGGTGGACCTGCGCCCCCAGCGTTGGGTACTCGAGGTGTTCGCCCTGACGAAAGAGGGCATCCCGATCAGTTGCGAGGCGGACATATCCTTTCAGATCGACGATCAACCTCAGGAACCCGGGGAAAAAGTGCACAAAGATGGGCCTTATCCGTTCACAGAGGAAGCCGTCTTTAGGGCCGCCACTAACAAGTGGATCCGCGAGCCGGATCGAAAAGACCCCTTTTTAACGTGGGCGGGACGGGTGGTGATCGGTTCCACCGAGGGCACGTTGCGCAACATCCTGGCGGGATACCGGCTGGATTGGTTGATCGCCCCTCCCCAGCCGGGTCAAAGACACCCGCGAGAAGAGATTCGCCAACAACTCGAAGAGACACTGGAAGAGAGCGTGGGCAACGTGGGCGCCAAGCTGATAAACGTGGAGCTTGGCGCGATCCAGGTCAAGGCCAGAGACGAGGAAACAGCCAAGCGACTTTCCCAAATTGTCTCTAAACAGTGGATCGACGCCTGGTACGCCGATTGGGAGACCCGCACGCTGACCAGCAAGGCAGAGGGCGAGGCAGAACTGTTGCGGATCGATATGGCCCGCATACAGGCACAGGTCGAGATGGTGGTGACACTCACCGAAGCCCTACAATCCACCCTCGTGACCGAAGGGGCGATCGAGCCTTACATCCTGGCCATGCGCTTTGTGGAGACGTTGCGCTGGATGTCCTACAATAACATCCGGCGGGAGTTTATGCCGCCTGAAGCCATGCGAACGTTGAAGCAACTCCAAAATTTGATGGGAACCAAAACCGAGACGCCCGACGAACAGACCGGTCAGCGGATGACGTTCAACTTGCCGCCGGAGGAAGCATGATCAACTTGCCACCCCAATTAACGCCGTCCGAACTGCTTTACTGCGACGCTCTGCCTCCATTCATCGACAGGTTGCTGGCCGGCTCTCGCTCGCTGCGCAGGGAAGGCAGATTGTTAGAGGCAGAGCACTGCGCGCTGGATGCCCTGGAGGGCGATCCCGATCCAGGAGTCAGCGTCGCACAGGCATTGTCCTTGATCCACCTGGCAGATGTGCACCGGGACATGGGAAAACTGGGACCGGTGTTGACCAACTGCCGAAAGGCCTACCGCATCTTTCAGCGCCAAACATCTCGCTATCAACGACATAACGAAGCCGTGACTGCCTACGCGCTTGGACTGGCGCACCAGTTGCTCGGCAGTGAAATGGACGCGCTGAGATGGTACCAGGAGGCGGATCAACTGTTTGAACGAGTCAAGGACGACTGGACCGCCGTCAATGACCTTGCGCGCGTAGATACCTGCGACCGCGTCCGACAGTGGATGGAGACGTTGAGCGGACATCTGACCACTGCCCGGACACAGCCCGACGCGGGGCTTATCTCTCGCATCTGGGTGCCCATCATCCCCTTAGACGAGAACGGGGGCAAGTTTGCCATGGCAAAACTGGAGATCGATAGCCTCATCGTCGGGCGCCGGCTGACGATCAATGGAACGCCGTTCCGCGTGCAACCCCTCATCAAGGGCCAACAACTCTCCCTGTCGCCCGGCGTCAAATACTATGCCCTGAGGGTCCCCAATGAAGTGCACAAACCCCTGGGCACGCACGATGGGGATTACGCGTTGATCGTGCGCAGGCAGGACGCCGACAAGGAAGGCCCCGGCATCCTGGAAACGCTCAGCGGGCCGGAGTTTGGCAATTTCAAGCGCGACGATGACGGCAACATCGAATTCTTTGGACCCGACGGCGCCAAGGTGATCGGCGGCAAGGATATTAGCGACGATTTCCAGATTGGATACATCGCCGCGCTGTTAAAGCCGACGTAAAACCGGAGATCAAACTGTGTCCCAAGACGCCATCGCTCTTCTTGCCTCCTTCGTCTACGTCTTTGCCATGATCGGCATCGCCGAGGGATTGCGCAAGTGGCGCGAATACGGCGTGGATTTCACCCGCAAATTCATCCACATCGCCGTCGGGATGTGGGCCTACGGCACGGTGTTGCTCTTCGAGCGCCGCGCTTTTGCCATCATCCCTCCACTGGCGTTCGTCGCCATCAACGCCTTCTCCTACTGGCAAGGGACGTTCAAGGCGATGGAGACCGGCGAGAAGGGGCAACTGGGCACCATCTACTTTCCCGTCTCGTTCGCGGTGCTCGTCTGGCTGCTGTGGGCTCGCCCCCACCTGCTGGTGGCGAGCTTGATGCCAATGACCTGGGGAGACGCGCTGGCCGCCGTGGTCGGGCGGCGCATCGGACGGCAGCACTACACCGTCGTCGGGAGCACCCGCTCGCTGGAAGGATCGGCGGTGATGTTTCTCGCCAGTTGGGCGGCCACGCTTGCGCCGCTCCTGCTGCTGGCTCCGGCGTCCACCAGCCTGCTCGCCGCAGCAGGGATCGCCGCCGTCACAGCGTTCGGCGCAACAGTAACCGAGGCCACATCCCCCTGGGGAATTGACAACCTGACCGTCCCGGCAATTTCAGCGCTGATTCTGGCATTGATATTGCCCTGAACAAAATCGCGGAATACGCGTCGGCATCATTCTTCCGTGATCACAAACTGGGCGACGCCCTGCACCCGATCCTCGATGAGCACCCGCATCTGGTAGATGCCCGGCTCGTATCCTCCGGGGGGGTTGTAGTAGAGATACGTCTCCCCCTGATCTCCCCATTCCCACGCTTGCGTCAGTCCGTCCAGGTGTTCCTCCTCGCGGTAGATATCAAACGTCCAGGCCAGCCCATTGGTCATCCCCTCGTACGAAATAAACAAATAGACGCGGTGATCGCCTGGCGGGAACTCGGTGCCCGGATCCACAGGCTGGCCGTTTTCGTCCTTGTCGGCGGCCAGGGTGATAAAAGTGATGCGCGCGTCCTCCCCGGCAGGCACGTCCGATGGGAGCGGGCTTACTGCCGGATCCGGAGACGGGGTAGTTGGCGTCGGCGTGGGAATGAAAGGCGGCGTCGCCGTGGGCGGGCGCGTGAGCGTGGGCGTCGGCGTGCGGGTAGGTCGAGGAGTCGGAGAAGGAGAGAGTGTGACGATGGGAACAGCCGTAGGAGCCAACTCAATCTGTGGGAGTCGCGGGGCTGCGATCAACACGGCGACCGCCAGCACCTCCATCGTCAGCGCCACAAACATCCAACGCACAAACCGCTGGTGGGCATTCTGACGCAACACGTAGTACTTGGCACCGTGCGATTTGAGGAACTGCTGGACGGCCAACGCGGCCGGGATAAGGGACAAGGCAAATAGAAGGTAGGCGATCAAACGCAGCCAGTCCGGCGTCAGAATGGTCAAAGCTCCCTCCCCTAATCCACCAAGCGCACCGGTGAAACTATACCACAACATACCGATTTTGCCCAATTATACCGTGAGAAAACCGCCCCGACAACTTGGACATTATCCTCGATCACCAGTATAATACCCACCGTGACCAAGCAGACCCACCCAATAGCATCCATCGTCATCCCCAACTGGAACGGCGCGGAACACCTTCCCACCTGCCTGGAGAGCCTGCGCCGTCAGACCCTCCCTGATGTGGAGGTCATCGTCGCCGACAACGGCTCCACCGACGGCTCGCTCCCCTTGCTGGCCCGCGATTATCCAGAGGCGCAGGTGTTGGCGCTGGAGGAGAATCGAGGGTTCGCGGGCGCGTGCAACGCCGGGATGCGAGCCGCGCGAGGCGAGTTCATCGTCCTCCTGAACAACGACACCGAAGCCGACTCGCACTGGCTGGAGGAGGTCGTGGCCGCCTTCGAGCGTCACCCCGAGGCGGGGCTGGTCGCCTCCAAGATGCTCCTCTTTGACCAGCGCGACGTCTTTCACACGGCGGGCGATTTCTACCGCGTGAACGGCGTCCCCGGCAACCGAGGGGTGTGGCAGCACGACACGGGCCAGTACGATCGCGAGGAATACGTCTTTAACGCCTGCGGAGGGAGCGCGGCCTACCGGCGGGTGATGCTGGATCAGGTCGGCCTGCTGGACGAGGATTTCTTCTTCTCCTGCGAGGATGTGGACCTGGCCTGGCGGGCGCAGTTGACCGGCTGGCGGTGCGTCTACGCCCCTCGCGCCGTCGTCTATCACAAGCTGAGCGCCACCGGCGGCGGCGCGACCGCCAGCTTTTACGACGGGCGCAACTTTATCTACCTGCTGGCGAAGGATTACCCCGACGACCTCTGGCCCATCCACTGGCGGGTGATCGCGCGGGCACAACTGCGCATCGCCGCCGAGGCGCTGCGGGCCTGGCGCGGAGCGGCGGCGCGGGCGCGGCTGCGAGGGATGCTGGCCGGTCTCCTGGGCATCCCCAGGATGCTGCGCAAACGTCGAGCGGTGCAGCGCAGCCGAACCGTCGACCGGGCGTACCTGGAGCACATCTTGACCGGGGTTGACGAAAGTCCCTGAAACGGGTATCATACGGCCTGAGGACGCGCAGCAATGACACCCAACCTCATCGCCTGGCTATCTGCGCCAGAAAGCGTCGAGGAGCGGCGAGAACGCATCGCTGAGTACCTGGTCAACGAGGGATACGAGCTGCCCTCGCCGCCTCGCGCCGCCGACTATGACGAGGCTGGCACGACCCACAGGGTGCGCGGCCAGGAGATGACTGTCGTCTATAGCGTGATAGATCAACAAGGACGGCAAGTATACCACTACCTGGAAAACGAGGTGGATCACATCATGATTAACCGCATCGAACGCGGTGACGACTGGATGCTGGAAAATTTGACAGCGATCCCAACCATCCTGCGCCAGGGGGACATCATACTAGAAACCCCTGACAAAGTGATTTACCAGAGCCGTCGCACCTATCAAGACTATCAGAAGCGGCATCACGTTTTTTGGCTCGTGCTCCACCGTACCAGAAAGAGACATTGGTACATAGAGACGTTTTATCCACGGTGACAAGATGAGCAAATTACTTACTCTCTATCACAACATGACCTTCAACGAGTTCATTCTAATGCAAGAGAATCGTCCGCGCTCTCCCACGTATGCCTGCTATGATGAAAAATACGATTTCCGCTTCCACTGGATTCTAGACTCGGTCTCGGATGAGATCGTTGGCTTCAGCAACGAGGGCAGTGACCTGGCGCGAGACTATCCACGTCTGATGGAATTGCTCGAAGCGCATCCCGTGCCCGGCCGCTACGATGTACCCGATCTGGACCTGACCGACGCCACGTTGCCAGAGATCATCACCACCATCTACGAGCGATATGTCGTCGGGCAGGAGCCGGAATTCACCTACCCTCCCACCGATGAACGTCATCCCACGCTTCAGGTGGCCGATCGCCCCACCGACAAAACTTCCAATTGAGGTGCAACTATAGACCCGATCCAACCACTACTAACGATCATTATCCCCTGCTACAACGAAGAAAGAAATCTCGAAAGAGGGGTGCTGAATGAGGTAGTTCAATACCTGGCTCAACAAAGCTATCCGTGGGAAGTCATCGTCGTCAACGATGAATCCACAGACAACAGCAGGATGTTAATCGAGCGCTTTGTTGAGAACCAGGAAACCTTTTCTCTGTTTGACATTCCCCACGGAGGCAAACCAGCCGCGGTCTGGGCGGGCATCCAGAAAGCCAGAGGCGAGATCGTCCTGTTCACCGATATGGATCAATCCACTCCCATCGGCGAGTTGAGCCAGCTTCTCCCGTGGTATGAAAAGGGGTTTGACGTGGTGATCGGTTCCCGAGGGACCACGCGAGAGGGGTTTTCCATTATCAGGCGCACCGGCAGCGTCGCGTTTCGCGCCCTGCGCCGTCTGTTTCTCCTGCGCAACATCAGCGATACCCAATGCGGTTTCAAATCATGCCGGCGCGAGGCCGCGCTAAACGTTTTCCCTCGCCTTCAATTCTTCAAACAAGCGGACAAGCCTACCGGATGGAAAGTCTCTGCGTACGACGTCGAACTCTTGTATCTCTTGGAGAAATCCGGCTATTCGATCAAAGAGGTGCAGGTGAGTTGGCAGAATCGCGACGAAAGCGACACCAAGGGACAGACGGGAGAACTGGCTCGCTATCTCAAGGAATCCATCGAGATGGCGAAAGAGGTCGCGCGCGTAAAGATCAACCAGCTCAAGGGGTTGTACGATGACGTCCAGCCCTGATCTGCGCGAGGAGTGGGCGCTGGCGGCGTCCGGGTATGCCCGCGTGGCCGGCCTGGACGAGGCGGGCCGCGGCGCGTGGGCCGGGCCGGTCTGCGCGGCGGCCGTGATCCTGCCCCTGGAGCGAACCGACCTGCCCGACCTCCTGGACGGCGTGCGCGATTCCAAACTGCTCAGCCCCCAACGGCGCGAGGCGCTCCTGCCCGTCATCCTGGAGACGGCGAAAGCCGCGGGAGTGGGCTGGGCCGCCCCCGGCGAGGTGGACGCGTGGGGGATCGTGGCGGCGACGCGGCAGGCGATGGCCCGCGCCGTGGCCCAATTGGACGACGTGGTAGACGCGCTGCTGGTGGATTACCTGCGGCTTCCGAACCTGAACCTGCCTCAACGCTCGCTGCCGAAAGCGGACGCTCGCTGCCTGAGCGTCGCCGCCGCCAGCATCGTCGCCAAGGTAGAGCGCGACCGGTTGATGGCGGCGCTGGAGCAAGAGTTCCCCGGCTACGGATTCGCCCGGCACAAAGGGTACGGCACGCGGCAGCATCGGGCCGCGCTGGCCCGGTTGGGGCCGTCGCCCATCCACCGGATGAGCTGGCAGCCGCTGCGGGAGAAGTTGCTCTGATGCGCCTGGCCCTCGTCCACGACTGGCTCAACCAGATCGGCGGAGCGGAGGACGTCCTGGAGACGCTCGTAGAGATGTTCCCTCACGCCCCCATCCATACCTCCATGTACTGGCAAGAAGGGATGCCCTCAGCTTACCGCTCCTGGGATATTCGCGCCACCTGGATGGATCGCCTGCCCGCCATCTATCCACACCACCAGCCCTACCTGCCGCTCTATCCCCTCGCCTTTGCCCGGCTCGACCTCTCCGGCTACGACGTGGTGCTGACCAACAAGTCCGGCTTTTGCCACGGCGTGCGGACCGGCGAGGCGCTCCACGTCTGCTATTGCCTGGCCCCCACCCGTTACGTCTGGGATTTCGAGAGCTACGCCGCCCGCGAGGCGCTGCCGGGCGCGCTCAAGGCCGCGCTGCGCCCCATCGTCGCCCTGCTGCGCCGGTGGGATTACCAGGCCGCGCAGCGAGTGGACCATTTCATCGCCATCTCCCGCGAGGTGCAGGCCCGTATCCATCGCTATTATGGACGAGACTCGGTCATCATCTACCCGCCGGTGGACACTGCTCGTTTCCATCCCGTCCCCACCCACGACGACTACTACCTGATCGTCTCCCGCCTGATTCCCTACAAGCGGATCGACCTGGCCGTGCGCGCCTTCAACCAACTAGGGCTGCCCCTGGTCATCGCCGGGGCCGGGCGAGATCGAGAAGCGCTGGAAGCACTGGCCGGCCCCACCGTCACCTTCCTGGGCCGCGTGCCCGACGAGGATCTACCCGACCTGTTCGCCCGCTGCCGGGCCTACGTCCTGCCGGGCGTGGAGGATTTCTGCATCGCGCCGCTTCAGGCCCAAGCCGCCGGACGCCCGGCGATCGCCTTCGGCGCTGGCGGCGCGCTCGACACCGTGATCGAGGGAGAGACGGGCGCCTTTTTTCACCAACAGACCCCGGAGACATTGGCCACCACCGTGCGCGCCTTCGACCCCGATAGCATCGCGCCCCGCGCGTGCACAGAGAACGCCGCTCGCTTCGACGCAAGGGTGTTCAAACAGCAGTTGAGAAGATTTATTGAGGAAAAATTCTCAGGAGGATAAATGGAACTGCGAACCTATTGGAGAATCCTGATCCGCCGCTGGTGGCTCATCGTCGCGCCGGTCGCCGTCGTGGCTATCCACGTCGCCGTCTCCTACGCCCCGCCCGGAACCGACCACCAGGTGGTGATGCGCTTCACGGCGGGGACCGAGCCCGCGGGACTGAGCGAGGATTACGACCGCTACTACTCCTGGCTCACCTCCGAGTACATCGCCAACGGCCTGGCCGATGCAGCGGACGGGAGCATCTTTGCCCAGGCCGTCGCCTCGCGCCTGGCAGAAGCGGGATACGAAATCAAGCCCGAAGAAATCCAGCCTCGCTTCGTCACCGACAACGCCCAGTCCATCCTCGTCGTCTATCTCACCTGGCCCAACGCAGAGCAGAGCGTCGCCGTGGCCGAGGCCATCGTCGTCGAGATGACGACGAACGGCGCGGCCTACTTCCCCCAGCTAGAGGGCGTCGAGCCGGCCGTCCGCCTCCAGGATACGCCCGTCCCGGTCCCCCTCCCGCCCGGGTTGCGCGCCCAGTTGATGGGGCCGGCGATCAAGATCGGGCTGGCGTTCGTCGTTGGCGTCGCGCTGGCGCTCCTGTGGTATTATTTGGATCCTACCATCCGCGAAGCCGAGGAACTGGAAGACATCGGTTTGGATGTACTGGCAAAAGTCCCGCGCAAGTGAACAATTAAAAATGAGCCGATTAACAATGAACAACTGGAGGATGAGTCGTGAAGAATGGACAAAAGTTTGACATACAGGAGAGGACGTTCAAGTTTGCGGTGCGGGTAGTAAAGCTGGTCAACCAAATGCCTCGTACCATCGCTGGTATTGAAGTCGGCAGGCAGGTCGTGCGATCAGCAACCTCCATCGGAGCTAACGTGGAAGAAGCTGATGCAGCCGAGTCCAAGCGAGATTTCATCCACAAAATGGGCATCGCTCAAAAAGAGGCACGAGAAACCCGCTACTGGCTGCGCATTATCAAAGCAACCTTGCTCGACGATGATGAGGTTCAAACTCTGACCAAGGAAAGCGACGAACTCGTCCGCATTCTGTACACCATCGTTCGAAACGCACGACAGAGCCCTCACACCAAAATTTACAAGTGAAATCTATTACCTGTCTACTTGTTCATTGTTCATTGTTAATTGTTCATTGTTAATTGTTCATTGTTAATTGATATGGTACAATACTGCCCGCTTTCCCCAAGGAGGTACTGAGCAATGGAACTTGCCGATTACACTCGCATCCTGCGCAAACGCTGGTGGATCATTGTCGTCGCGGCCGTGTTGACCGCCGGCAGCGCGTTCGTCTTTAGCAAATTGCAGACGCCGGTCTACAAATCCAGCGTCCAGATCCTCATCAAGCCCGCCCGCCCTGACCTGGGCCTCACTCAATCGGCCAAGTGGTTGCTCCGCTCCTACGTGGCCCGGATGTACACCCGCGACTGGGCCGAGGACGTGATCGACCTCCTCAAACTCCCAATGATCCCAGAAAAACTCATGAGCAACGTCACGATCGCTTCCGACGAATCGCGGTTCGTGATCCAGATCGACGTCGAGGACTATGATGGGGACGTAGCCAACGACATCGCCCGCACCTGGTCGGAACTCTTCATCCAGTGGCGCAACCAGGAGAACGATAAACAGCGCAAAGAAGACCAAGTCGAGGGCGAGCGATTGGATTTTCCCACCTACTCCCAGCTATGGCCCAAGACCAAGATCGTCACTGCCGCGGGAGGCGTCTTTGGATTGGCAATCGCCGCCGTGGTCATCTTTTTCCTGGAGTGGCTCGAAGCGGGCGTCATCCGCACGCCCCAGGACCTGGAGCGCCAACTGAATCTGACCGTGGTGGGCGCCATCCCAAGCGATTCAACAAGGGGGTAATGATGGCTGAAAAATCAAACCTGATCACCTTGACCAATCCGCGCAGCCCGGCAGCCGAAGCCTACCGCACGCTGCGCACGAATCTCACCTTTTTCGCCGCGCTCGACAAACCCGTCGAGACCCTCATCGTCACCTCGGCCGCGCCAGACGCGGCGTCGTGGGGCAGCCCACGCCGCCACACGGAGGACAAATCCATCGTGCTCGCCAACATCGCGGTCACGATGGCCCAGGGCGAACGGCGCACGATCCTGGTGGATGCCGACCTGCGTCGACCGCGCCTGCACGAGCTGTTTGGCAGCGCGAACGACCAGGGGTTGACCAATATGATCGTCGAGACAGCTCTGGACGATCCGCCGCTGGCGACCACCGAGGTCGACAACCTGTGGCTGTTGCCCAGCGGCCCGCTCCCCCCCAACCCAGCCGACATCCTCGGCTCTCGCAAAATGGAGCAGGTCATCGAGGCGCTCAAGGCCCACGCCGACATCGTCCTCTTCGACGCTCCCCCGGTCGTCGCCGTGACCGACGCCGCCGTGCTGGGCACCAAGGTGGACGGGGTGCTGCTCGTCGTCTGCGCCGGGCGCACCCGGCGGGAGCACGCCCAGCGGGCAAAGGAACTGCTGGAACGGGTGCACGTCCGCATCGTGGGGGCGGTTTTGAACGACGCCCCCCGCGGCGTCACGTTGAGCGGGTATTAGTCAAAGAGCGAGAATGAAAGGAGAACCCAAATGAAAGGTCTGATCCTCAGCGGAGGCAAGGGCACGCGCCTTTACCCCCTGACGTATACCAGCGCCAAGCAGCTCATCCCCGTCGCCAACAAGCCGGTGCTTTTCCGCGTCATCGAGGCGATCCGCAACGCCGGCATCACCGACATTGGCATCGTCGTGGGCGACACCGCCCCAGAGATCAAGACCGCCGTCGGGCGGGGCGGTCGTTGGGACGTCGAGGTCACCTACATCCACCAGGATCAACCCAAAGGGCTGGCCCACGCCGTCAAGGTGAGCCAGGACTTTTTGGGAGACGAGCCGTTCGTCATGTTCCTGGGCGATAACGTCCTGCAGGGCGGCATCAACGACCTGGTGCAACAATTCCAACGCTCCGATTGGAACTCGCAGATCGTCCTCACCCGCGTGGAGCACCCGGAGCAGTACGGCGTGGCGGAATTGAACGGAGAGGGGCAAGTGATCCGGCTGGTCGAAAAACCGAAAGAACCGCCCTCCGACCTGATCCTGGTGGGCATCTACATGTTCGACCATCACATCCACCAGGCCGTCAGCGAGATCACGCCTTCCTGGCGGGGCGAGTTGGAGATCACTGACGCCATCCAGTGGCTGGTGGAGCGCGACTATAAGATTTTCCCCTACATCCACCGGGGCTGGTGGATCGATACCGGCGAGGCGAACGAGATGCTGGAAGCGAACAGCTGGGTGCTGGAGGAACTGACGCCAGAGGTCGAGGGGTACGTGGACCGAGACTCGGAGGTGGACAGCCGTGTCACCATCCAGCAGGGAGCGGAGATCATCAACAGCGTCGTGCGCGGGCCGAGCATCATCGGCGAGCGCACGCGCATCGTCAACTCCTACGTCGGTCCCTTTACCTCCATCTATCACGACGTAGAGATCGAGAACAGCGAGATCGAGCGCTCCATCGTCCTGGAAGAGAGCTGTATCCGAGACATCCCGGCCCGCATCCAGGACAGTCTCATCGGCCGGCAGGTCAGTTTGAAGCGCTCTCCGATCAAGCCGAAAGCATACAAGCTGACGCTGGGCGATCACAGCCAGGTGGGGATTTTGTAACGGATCGTACCTGCTCAACCTGCGCTGGTCAAGTAGTGCCGGAGGCATATATCCGCCGAGTTGAACCACAAAAGCCGCTCGCTTAGTTTCGATAAGCCGCCACAAAAAGCGTGTCGGCTACTCAACCAGCGTTCGCTTCAACAGCCTGAGCAGCTACACACCGGAGCTAGCCTCCGGCGTCTCCCTGCAACACCACGCGCGTTGGCGCACCGGCCGCGTCGTCCCAGCGGAGCAGTTCCGGTGCGCCGCTGTGCTCCCATGCCAGGCGGAAAAAGGTCAGCTCCTCCCGCCCCTCAATCGGCTCCTCCCTCTCGTAGACGGGCACCCAGGCTCCCGTGTTGACGTACCAGGCTTGTTCCAACCGCTCCAGCGCGGCGCGATGATCGTGCCCCAGGACGATGTAGCGCACCGCGTGGGCAGGGGTCAGGATTTGCTCCAATTCCCCCGCCATCTCCAACAAGTAGTTCTGCTCCAGGAAATAGTCCAACCCCCGCTTGAGCTGGCGGCGCATAAAGTAAGCCAGCACCGCCGCCATCAAATAGACGAACGCCATCCACCACGGGCCGCCGACGAGGGCCAACCCGGTCAGGGCAAAAAAGGTGGCCATGATCAGAAACATCAACAGAGAGAGAACCCCCTCTATGGCCGAGCCAAGCCACCCCTGCCACGAAGCGTCCACCCGCCGCTGCGCCAGCGCGTCGATCTGCGCTACCATCTCGGGCGGCAAGTCAGAGAGTCCGATGGGTCTTTGTTCGCGCGGGGCGCGCAGCACCGAGGCCGCCGTCTTGCGCCCCACGTTCCACAAAGCTCGCAGAAAAACCGGACCGCGGCCCACGAGCACCTCGATCGCCTCGACGGGGCTTTTTCTGAACGCCCACCCCAGATAGCGCGTGAACGGCTTGACGTTGTCGGCAAAGGGATGCACGTCCTCCAATTTATTGAACAGGTAACGCACAAAGAGGCTGCCCCAGGGCAACTCGATGCGCTCCGAATCGTCAGGCAACACCGGGTTGAGAAAATCGTCAAAGTGGTTCGCCGCCTCGTACTGACAGCCGTGCTCCACGTACACCCGCCCCGACTCGTAGTAGAACCAGGGGTAAAAGTGAATGCGCGCCCGGCACGCCTCCAACGTCAACGGCGGGCCGCCATCGAGCATCAGCCGCTCGCGTGTGTAGGCCCGCTTCACCTCCTTGACGAAACAGTCCTGCACCGCGTCCCAGTGAAGCTCGACGTCGTGGTTCCCCTTGACGACGGCGACGTGATTTCCACGCGCCACGAACCAGCCCAGCGCGGCGAAAAAGCGTTGGTGTCCACGGGCGATCCGCCGGAGCTTCCACACCGACTCCTCGGCCGTCGTCCCCAACCCATACTCCTGCTCGTTGATGCGCAGTTGGTCGCGGCGCTCGATCCCCTTGACCGTCCGCAGCAGCCGGCCCTCCTCCGGCATCGAGACCACCTGCAAGAAATCGAACAGGTCGCCGTTGACGAGCAGTAGCCACGGGCGGCCGCCGAAGCGGGACTGCCCCTTGATCTCCTCGTGATAATGCAAGAAGCGCGCAAAAGCGTCGCCAAACAGAAAATCCTCCAGACGAGAGGTCTTGCCGCTCTCCGGGTCGAACCCCTCGCTCAAGTGCAGATCGCTCATGACCAGTAGATTGTGTTCTTGCTCCATATTTCCACCCCCACCCAACCTCCCCCTACGAGGGGAAGGGGATAGATAGAAAGTATAGCACAGATGAAAGGGTTCGCCAAATCGAATTTTCTTATACGCCCGCTTCGCTCAATACCTGCGCGATCCTGCGGTCCGCCACGGACATCGGCAGTCCGTCCAGCTCGGCCAACGTCACCCAACGGAAATCGGCGCACTCCAGGCAACGCGGTTCGCCCGCCAACAATCGGCAGCGAAAAACGTGCAGCGTGAGACGGAAATGGCTGTAGGCGTGCTCGACGACGGTCAGCAACTCCCCCACCTCGACCTCCACGTCCAACTCCTCGCGCATCTCGCGGACCAGGCATTCGGGCAACGTCTCGCCCTCCTCGCGCTTGCCGCCGGGGAACTCCCACAGCCCGCCCAGCATATCGTCGGCCCGGCGCTGCGCCGCCAACACACGCCCGTCGGCGCGGACGGTGACGGCGGCGGCGGCCTCGTAGTGGGGGACGCGCTTACGCGAGCGTCGCACGGGCAGCGTCTCCGGCTCACCCTGAGCGCGAGCGCGACAAAAATCGCTCAGCGGACAGCGGTCGCAGCGAGGCGCGCGCGGCGTGCAGACGACGGCCCCCAGTTCCATCAACGCCTCGTTAAAGTCGCCCGCCCGTCCCGAAGGGAGCAGGCTCGTCGCGAGCGTCTCCAGCTTGCGCCGCGTCGCCGACCGCGTCACGTCCTCGCGGATGGCAAAGACGCGGCAGAGCACCCGCCGGACGTTCCCGTCCACCGCCGCCACGTCCCGCCCAAAAGCGATGGAGGCCACGGCCCCGGCCGTGTAGCGCCCCACCCCAGGCAAGGTCAGCAGCTCCTCGAAGGTGTCGGGTAGCTGGCCGTCGTTCGCGGAGACGATCTGCCGGGCGGCGGCGTGCAGGTTGCGGGCGCGGGCATAGTAGCCCAGCCCCTCCCACACCTTGAGCACCTCCTCTAGCGGCGCCTCCGCCAGCGACTCGACGGTGGGGAAGCAAGCCAGGAATCGCTCATAGTAAGGCAGAACCGTCTCGACCCGCGTCTGCTGGAGCATCACCACCGCCGCCCAGACGCGATAAGGGGTGCGTCCGTGTCGCCAGAGGATGCGGCGGTCCTGACGCGCGAACCAGGCGAGCAATCGTTTTGCCAGATCCGCACAGGCTCTTGGATCGAGAGAATCAGTGTGAGATTTTTCGGTCATATCAGAAGCTTACCTCAATTTGCGAAACTCGTCAAAGTTTATGGGCCTCGTGTCCGCACTTTGCCAATGTACCCATTATCATATAGAATAATGTCCACAAGTCAGGTAGTCAAAGAGCACTCAAGCAAGGAGGCAAGCAGTATGAAAAGCAAAATCCTGGTATCTGTATTGTTAGCGAGCGTGTTACTCACAGCGTGCGCGGGCGGCCCACCCAACAAGAAAGCCCAAGAGATCATCTACGGGACCTATGTACAAGAAGCGACGATCATCGAAAAGAGTCCATGCGAATTGACCTCCTGGATGGAGGAAGAGGGACACACAAACGTGTGGCTGGTTCGGTACAGATTCAAAAAATCGGGCGACGAGAGCGGCATGCTATTGACCGAGACCGACGGAGAGTGGCAGCTCTACAGGCTGACGGTCGATAGCTGTCCAGAATAGGCGCTACTCGTTTACCAAAAACGCAACAACGACACTGTTCAGTCCAGTTCAGAGGAACCTATGCGTATTCACACCAAGAAAATCAGCATGAATATCCAAAAGCTCGCCTGTCTCTCAATCTTCCTACTGATGGGCTTGTCGCTGCTCGCCTGTCGCCTGACCTCTGGCACTCCAGAGGCGGCGACGCCCGCGCCTTCACCTCCCGCCAGCGAGACGCCAACCACCCAACAGCCCACACCAACGCCTCGCGCGCCGACCGCCACACCGGAGCCTACGGCGACGTCGCCGCCGCCGACCCAGCCCGCCACCGCGACGCCGACCACAGCCCCCTCCCCCACCCCACCCGCCGGCGCTCCAACGCAATCCGGCCCGTTGCAACTGGTCGACCTGATTCCCCCGGCGCTGCTCGGCCAGGTCACGGGGTTGCGGGCGGACGCTGACGGCGACCTGTGGGTGTTCGCCACCTACGGGTACGCGCTCTGGCGCGATGGCCAGTGGACGGTGCAGCCCTCAGACCGCGACCAAATTCTGATCGGCGTGGACGACGCCGAGCGAATGTGGCTCTTTGTCGAGAAGGATGGCAGCAAAATCTATTTCCGGGACGGCGGAGCAGCGCTCACGCTGGCGGACGCAGGCTGGCTTCCCGTACCCAATCCCGCCCCGCTGGAGGGGCAAGGCGTGCTCACCGACAAAGCCGGGCGGGTCTGGCTGGCGACAGAGCAGGACGTGCGCGCATTCGACGGAACGCGCTGGACGATCTTTGCAGCGCCCGACATGGGCATGCCCCCTCCGCCCGATCCGGACGTCTTTACCATGTTCACGCTAAAGCTGGCGGAAGAGTCCGGCCAAATCTGGGTGGGAGAGTGCGACTGGATCGGCCCCGGCCCGATGGGCGGAGGCGGCGCGCGCTGGTTCGACGGGCAGGCGTGGCGGGGCGCGGATTCCCCGGTCGCCTCTGGCTGCGTCTTTGAGATCGAGGAGGACAGCCTGGGGCGCGTGTGGGTGGGCTTGGACGCCGACCTGTGGCGCTACGACCCGGCCGCCGACGAATGGATGCGCTTTGGGCCGCCGCAACCAACGGAAAGACCTCGCATTGGATACGTCGCCGACATCGCCATCGATCCCACCGGAGAACCCTGGCCACTGTTCGCCCTGTGCGGCGGGGCCAGTTGCGTGGGAGAAATCGTGCGCTACCGGCTGCAAGATGGCGCGTGGACTCAGATCGGCGATTTGAACTACGATATGCCCCAGACACTCGTGTTCGACGGCGCGGGAACGCCCTGGCTCCTGGGCGGGGGAATGTACCGGGTCGAGGCAAACCAGCCGGTAAAGCCGCTGGCCAACCCGCTCGCCGTGCAGGCGGTCGCCGTAGACGGCGTTGGCCGGGTTTGGGTCGCCGGGCGGCAGGTGGATGCCACCGACGCGGCCCTGTGGGTGTTCCAACCACAAGCACTGAGCGTGGGCGCGCCGGCAGTCTGCCCGATGCCAGGCGAGGAACAGCCTCCCGGATTCGTGGTCACAGAAGGCCAACCTATCGCGCAGATGTTCGAGCCGCAGATCTTGGCCTACCTGAACGCGAGCGGGAACGCTCAGGGGTTGCAGGCGGCGCTCGGCAGCCTGACACTGACCGACAGCAGCGGGACGGATTGGCAGGCGAGAATCCAGGTCTTTGACACGGACGTCACCGGAGACGGTTTGCCGGAGGTGGTCTTGGATCTGAGCTTTTTCGTCGAGGGTCAATTTGCCGAGGGCGCGCTCTTTGTCTACCGCTGCCAGATCGGGCAATACGTCGGCGGCGCGGTGGCGCCCATCGCGGGACAGATCCTTTCCGCCGACGATGCCGACCCCGGCATCCGGGCCATCCAGGATATGAACGGCAATGGCAAGGCCGAGATCGTGCTTTCTTACACGCCGATCATCGGCACGCACGCCAACTATACCCGATACTTTCGAATTCTGGAATGGGACGGCGGGCAGTTCGCGGACTTGATACGGAACGAGACGATGACGCCCTACGCCGCAGAGGTGCAAAATGGAGACGGTGAGATCCGCGACACCGACGGCGATGGCACCCTCGAACTGGTGCTCACCCACGGGGTGGGGCGTGGCCCTGATTCAGACCCATCGGACAGCGCCCGCACCGACGTCTGGACCTGGGATGGGCGCGGGGCATTCATCCTAGCATACAGCGAGTAGCTTCCCGGAAGCATAAACAGCTTCCAAGCGGCTCGGTGAAATCTTTTCATACGCGCCTTCCCTCCAGTCGTGAGGATGAGAACATGTCACAGATTGCCTATTTGGACAATTTCTGTTATCATCTAGGGGAGGAGGGCGGGAATGAAAATAGGCATCATCTCGGACACCCACGATCATCTGGGTAATCTGGAGAGAGCGCTTCAGATTCTAAAGTCAGAGGGAGTGACGACGCTGCTCCACTGCGGCGACGTCTGCGGGCCGGGCATCCTCCAGGCGTTGGTCGGTTTCGACGTGCGCATCGCACGGGGGAACATGGACCGCCATCCTGGGCTGATACAGATAGCCGAGGAAATGCTCGGACGTGGCGGTTTGGCCCGGCTCCACAGGTTCACGTTGAATGGATACGCGGCCGCGATGCTTCACGGCAACGACGAGGAGCAGCTTGGGATGCTGATCGCTTCGGGCCAGTACACCTACGTCTTTCACGGCCACACTCACCGGCGAAGCGAGAGAAAAGTAGGCCGCACCCAGGTGATCAACCCAGGCGCCCTGGGAGGTATGCGCCATGAACAACGTTCCTTCTGCATTCTGGACCTGACAACGAACGAAACCCGTTTCATAAGACTCTAGCAACGGACTATTGAGCGACAAGGAGATTACTATGGCTACGATACAACCCCTGAAAGCAGCCCAACTACGCCAGATGTGCGATCCGTCCACGTTCGACTTTGAGACCACAGAGGAATTGGAGGATCTGAGCGAGATCGTGGGACAAGAGCGGGCCGTGGGCGCGGTTCAGTTCGGCATTGGGATTCAACGCGAGGGATATAACCTGTTCGCTCTGGGACCCAGCGGCACGGGGAAGCGCACCACCATCTGCCAGTTCCTCGATCAAAAAGCCGCCACCGAGCCGACCCCTTCCGACTGGTGCTACGTCAACAACTTTGAGAACTCGCACAAGCCCCACGCCCTGCAACTCCCCTCGGGGAAAGGGAGCGAGCTGCGCGAGGACATGAAGCAGTTGATCGAAGAGCTGCGCGTCGCGATCCCGGCGACCTTTGAAAGTGAGGATTACCAGACGCGCAAGCAGGAACTCGAAGAAGAGCTCAAGGAGCAGCAAGAAACGGCCTTTAACAAGATTCAGGAAAAAGCTCAGGAAAAAGACATCGCCCTGATCCGCACCCCGGTCGGACTGGCCTTTGCGCCCGTGCAGGATGGCGAGGTCATCAGCCCCGACGAGTTCCAAAAATTGCCCGAGGAGAAACGGGACCAGGTCAAAGAAGACGTATCCAAGCTCCAGGAACAACTCCAGGATACGATGCGCCAGGCGCAACAGTGGGAACGTGAGGCGCGGGGAAAGGTGAAGGAATTGGATCGGCAGGTAGCCATGTTCGCCACCGGCCACCGGATCGACGAACTACGGGAAAAATATGCCGACTTGCCGCCCATCGTGGACTATTTGGACGCGGTGGAAAAGGACGTGATCGAGAATGTGGACGATTTCCGCAAGGTCGAGTCAGACGAACAACAAACGGCTTTGAGTATGCTCGGACAGCGTTCGGGAGAGATGGCGCCGGCGTTCCGCCGCTATCAGGTCAATGTGCTCATAGATCACAGCCAATCGGAGGGGGCACCGGTGATCTTTGAGGAGCACCCCACCTACAACAATCTCATCGGGCGCGTCGAGCACATCGCCCAGATGGGCACGCTGGTAACCGACTTTAACCTGATCAAGTCCGGCACGCTGCACCGCGCCAACGGCGGCTACATCCTCATTGATGCCCGCCAGCTCCTGCTACA
>DAOTUB010000155.1:0-2108 GCA_034437455.1 Anaerolineae bacterium
CTTCGAAATCGGTGTACCTCTTGCCGTGAACATCGTACAGCGTGCAGCCTTCCCCCTTCACCAGATCGATCTTGACCGTTCTGTGACATTGTAGAATGTGATTCATTTTTTCTCCAATCGTGTTCAACATAAGGACGGGTAGGCGCCAGGTGATCGGGATAGTAGGGGTGCAGGAAGCGTCGCGTCTCGTAACACAAGTGGCAGCCGTCCGCGTATCCCCTGGCCGGCGCATATCCAAGACGCTGCGCCAGCCGCAACAATCCTGCGGGCCCCTCCCGCGCCAGCACGCGGATGATGGGATGGGCATCGGGGTCGTAGCTGACCAGGATATCATCCAGGGGACGCTGGCGGGCGTTGCCCAGCGCCAGTCCCGCGCAGAGGCTCACCCAGCCGCCAGGGTGGATCTCCACACCGGTGGGGACGCGAAGGTCGCCCCCCAGGTAGTCTGGCAGCGGGCATTCTGTCGGTGAAGCGGTTTGTGGTGCCAGGTGGGAACTCAATTCGTCGGCGGCGCGTCCCACCATCCGAGAGGGTCCCCAGGTGACGTTCACGCCGCTCATGTCGCAGAGTTCGGCCAGGCGAGCCAAGTGAGCCCGGTTGCGCCGGTTGAAGGAATTGTCCGCCTCTGGCTCGCCCAGGCAACGGACGTCGACGTCAATCGTGCGATAACTCAAGGCGCGCGCCGCCTCGATGCCGATGGCCATCCGCTCCAAAGGGACGTGCTCCTGGTGGAAGACGTCCACGCTGAACAGGATATAGTCCAGCCCCACATCCTGTAGATCGGCCAGCCGCCGCCGGGCGACGTCCGGGTTCGCGGCCCAGTAGCCGTTGGTGAAAACGATCACCGGGGCCAGCAGGGTCGCTCTGGCGACTGCCGCTCGCAGCAGGTCGGGGTAGAGGAACGGCTCCCCGCCAAAGAGCAAGACCCACTCCAGCGGGTGATCGGTTAACGGCTCCAGGTAGCCCTCCACCTCTGCCACGGTCATCGCGCCGCCCTGCCCTGGCCCGGCGCGATAGCAGCAGTGGGCGCAGCGGCCGGTACAATCGTAGGTCAACAAGATGTCTATGCCTCTGAGTTGAATCATTCTACTCATCCTCCTCACTCACCAGCATGCTGAGCAGCGCCCGGTTCCAGCCCAGGAACTCGGAGAAATCCCGCGCCGCGTATTCCCGCAACCGCTCCTCGTCAAAGACCAGCCACTCCTCGCCCTCCCGCGTCTCCCGGCGCAACAGGTGGAAGAGCGGCGCCTCGAGGGCCCGACGCAGACCAAAGCGCCGGTCGAACTCGGCGACTGATACCGCCCCACGCTCGCGGACGTGTCGCAGCAGTTCCAGTTTGTGGGCCTCGATGGCGCCCATTCCTTCCATCGGCTCGTCGAACAGCCTCTTCTTGCACGCTGTGAAAAGGTCACGGAGCAGGGCAAGGCGACGCTCGATGTCCTCCCGCGAGATCTCCCGTATCCGCATCGCCTGCTCCACCCGCTTCCGCCAGTCCGGCGGCGTCCAGGTCAGTGTGTAGGAGAGGTTGAGTGTCCATTTTTGGAAGGGGATCAGTTCGTCGTTGGCCAAAAAGACCATCTCGATCAGGCTGTCGAGCGCGAGGTTCAGGCAGTGGTGAGCGGCCAGCAGGTCGCCCCGATGCAGCCAGGACGGAACGACGAGGTCGCAAAAGTAATCGCCATTGGTGAGGTGGCGGATGGTCAAACGCCGTTTTTCCTCCTCGGTGAGGATCGCCTTGCGAGCCAGCATCTCTTGCATCCATCCTCGTGGGTCGTGCAGGACGACGGCGTAGGAGCGATCCCAGCGTTTGGTGTGCTCCCACTCGGCCTCCACCTCGTCCTCGTAGCAGAGATAATCCAGGTCCACGTGCCAGCCGTCCAGGCAGGAATCGCCCTCGGGGAAGGGCGCGCGCCCTCGCCGGGTCCAATCCTCAAAGTGGGGCCGCGTCAGGTAGACGGCCAGGTCGAGTTCGGAGAAATGGTCGGCATAGCCCCGGGCCGCGCCGCCGGTGAGGAGCACGCCCACCACGCCCTCGCGGGCGAGGAAGCGGTTGGCAAGCTCTCGTGCTCGGCGGAGGTAGGCGTTGTACTCGTTAGAGCTGCTTATGG
>DAOTUB010000156.1:0-3256 GCA_034437455.1 Anaerolineae bacterium
CCCCCCAACGGGGGCGGAGAAAAGGATTCCTTCTTCCTCTTGGATGAAGCTACTTCCTTCCTCTTGAGTGAAGCCGCCTCCCCCCCCTTGGGGGGGACAGAGGGGGGGGCAAACTCGGCGCGATTCAGCGGATGGGCCATCGTCGCGATGAGCTGACGCGCGCCATCCCGGGGCAGGACCGTATCTGCATCCAGGGTGATGACGTACTTGATCCGCCGCAGCACATCCATGCGCCCGATCTGCACGGTGTACGAGGTCTCCCCATCGCCGAGCAGCAGGCGATTCAGCTCGACCAATTTTCCCCGTTTGCGCTCCCATCCCATCCAGCAATCCTCAGCCGGATTCCACTCCCTTCCCCGATGAAAGAGATAAAAGGGTCCAACACCCCGCCGTCCGTACTTCTGATTCAGATCCCGAATACCGGTCTCGATCTGCTCAAGCAACCGAGCGTCGCCCGGCATGTGCTCCTGAGGCGCGTCGGCGAAATCGGTGAGCAGCGCGAAATACAATTGGGGATCCTCGTTTTTTAGAAAGTGCTGCTCCAATTGCTGTAACAGAGACCGGACTTCTTCGGCGCCGGTCAAAAGCGCGGGGACGACCACCATCGTGCTGTACTCGGCGGGGACCCCGTCCTGAAAATCCATCTTGGGCAGCACGCGGGGCGGTACGATGTGGGAGACCAGGCGGTTGACCAAGCTCACGGCCACAGCGGAAGCGGGCAACAAGGCCAACAGACCCGTCCCGACCCATTGAACGAGCGTCCCACCCGCGACCACGGCGTAGCAGGCCAGCCCGCCCAGGATCGCCAGCGTGATCAGCGTGATGGCGCCCAGGTAGGTGAGGGTGGGATGGCCAAGCAGCCAACGCTGCAATCGGTCGCCCCAAGGAGAACGATAGCCCAGGCAGGCCTCGAGTTGCGCGCGGCCCGCATCCACCAGGTAGAAACCGACGTGGACGGTGCGTGGTGAAATCGATTCCCCGGCCCGCTCCTTCCCGGCGCTTTGCGCCAGTCGAATCGCCTCCCAGGCTACCTTCTCTTCGTCCTGACCTGTCCCCTGAGATAGCTTCTCGACGACCCCGCGATAGCGGTCGCGGGTATCAAAGTCCATCCGGTCGTAGACGCCCGCCGGGTCGCGGCGCAATATCTGCTCCACGCGGCTGACGCTTTCAAAGAACGTATTCCAATCCTGCGTCGCCAGCATACGCAGGTTGAGGATACAACTTGCGACGATGGCGTCGTCCGTCAAGTCTACAGGCTGGATCCTCTCATCGTCCGATCCCGGCCGGCCGATGACACGGGCGACCGTTCGGGCCAGACGCTCCAGGCTCCCCAGGCGCAGCATCGTCGGCAGCGCCCACAGCTCCCCCATTGTCAACGGCGCGCTCTTCTGGTAAGCGTGAACGAACTGCACCACTCGATCAAGATCGAGGCGCCCCCCGCAATACCCGATCACGGCTTGCGCCAGCGCATAGACGCGGGGATAACCGCTCAGGGGGGACGTATCCAGCTTGGGCAACTGGCGGTAGTAGCGCGCCGGCATATCCTCGCGCACCTGGCGCAGCGCCTGCTGTATGACGTAAAAGTTGTCCAGCAGCCATTCCGCCGTGTACGAAAGGGCGCGTTGCGCGTCAGACATCTGCCGGAAATGCTCGTGGGCCTCGCGCAAGAGCGACTTCCACTCTCGGACGCGCTTCAGAAGAGAGGGCGCAGACGTGGGAGGACGGCGAAAGACGACGTGGCTCTCGGCCAACTGGAACGCCAGTTCGTCCAACGGGGGCGCGCCCCGATCCGGTTCACCACCTGGCATACGTCAATGTCCCTTGTACTCTCTCGCGGCCAACTCGGCCTGCGTGACTTCCAATTCGTCCTGCGAAAGGTCCTGCACGATCAGCAACGGAGTGGCGCCGTAAGCGATGAAATTGAGGGCCACGCTGCCATAAGGCCATTGGGTCTCGCCAGAATAGCCGTGGGCGCTCAACACAACCAGGTCGATGTCCTCTTGCTTCACGACGGCGTGCAGCGCGGACGCCACTCCGTCATCCACCAACAAACGGGTCTGAACGTTGGAAGCCAACCGGGAGCTCAGTTGTTTCAACCGCCTGGCCGCCTCCTGCCGGTTACGCTCTGTGAGTTGATTGGCCAGCTCGATCTCTTCTTGCGTGGGGGAGGCGCGGCGAGGGATCTCTGGCCTGTGCACCACGTGCGCCAGCAGGATTTGGGATTCGTGAAAACGGGCCAGCATGGTCGCCAACGGCAAGACACACTCGGCCCGCTGCGAGCCGTCCAGTGGAATCAGCAGCCGTCGATAGCGCAAATTCGACAGATCGTCGGTGACGGACTGGTAGGCCCGCACGATCATCGTCGGCATGCCGACCCGCAGGATGACCTTCTGGACCACGCCGCTGACGTTCCACCCGCTCAGCCCGCTCCGCCCGTGGCTGCCGAGCAGGATCAGACTCACATCCTGGCTGTGGGCGAACTCGATGATGCGCTCTGCCGCCTGCCCCTCCAGGAGGCTCTTTTTCGCCCGCAGATCCACCTTTCGAAACCGAGCGACCACTCCGCCCAGATAGGTCTCGGCCTCGGCCTTGCGGATGTGCCAGCCCAAGGGATCGATGGAGCGGGTCGGGTCGGTGACGCGGGGACGCTCCAACACACGCAACACCGTGACCTGGGCGTCGAGGGCGCGGGCCAGCGCCACTGCGTGAGGGAGCACGCATTCGGCAAGCCGAGATCCGTCCAAAGGAACGAGGATATGATCGAACATCGCTCTTTCCTCCTGTACAGACAGGTTCGGGGTAACGCCTCTACAGGACTATACCCCGGCCTCGCCAATGGGGCCGCGAGGCTGGCCCGCCCAGGTTGAGGATTCTGTGTTGTAAGCCACGTAGAATGTGACAGCGAGTGAAGCGGATTAAACGAAGAGATAATTGCTCGCGCTCGTCCAGCAATTCCCGTTTTGTAGCCGCGCTTTCCATAGCGCGTGCATTTTGCCACATGAAGCAGCATCCTTCGCGATATAGAAATCGCGGCTACAACTCTCGTTTTTTCCCATAACGGAAATTGCTGGTGTTCGTCTAGGTCTATTTTACCACAGATCGTTTTATTTTGAAACAGGCAGCTTGGCACGGGTATAATTCAAAAGTCTGGGGAGCTTTCGACGTAGCCGCGCTTTCCATAGCGCGCAGGCCCGCGAGGTATGGAAACCTCGGCTACATAGCCCCGTTTTATTGAAAAGATACAGTCTGGAGAAAA
>DAOTUB010000157.1:0-2972 GCA_034437455.1 Anaerolineae bacterium
TCAACATCATCGCCAGCGTCGTAATGAGATACTTTGGTATGCATTGGCCTTTGTAGATGTCGCGCAGGAAACCTTTGTGAAACGAGTACAGCTTGCGGTTTGTCATCGTACCTCCAAGATGTCGAGATAACCAAAGTATGCCGCAAGTTTCTTCAATTGGCAAGGTACTGTCAGTGTATGTTGATCGGCGTTTGGGTTCGAGGCCCATTATGTCGGGTAGTAAACAGCGCGATAATCGCTTTCGGGTCACTGTTGAGATAGAAGGCCGGCCTGTCGCCGTACATCTGCCCAACTCTGGGCGATTGACAGAATTGCTAACCCCTGGCCATCCTTGTTGGTTGGCACCTTGTCCTGGTCCCCAACGCAAGACGCGCTTTGACCTCAAATTGGTCGAGTACGCCGGCGTCCTGGTCTCGGTGGACGCGCGGCTGCCCAACCCTCTCTTTGCCGAGGCGCTGGAAGCCGGTCGATTAGTCCCTTTCCAGCATTACGTCCAATTTGAGCGAGAGGTGCGGCTGGGCGACAGTCGTCTGGATTTTCGTTTGAGCGCGCCGGATGGCGTCTACTGGGTGGAGATCAAGTCGGTGACGCTGGTCGAGAATGGCGCGGCGCGTTTCCCCGATGCACCGACCGCCCGCGGTGCGCGACACGTTCGAGAATTGACCACGGCGGCGAGAAAGGGAGAACAAGCCGCCGTTGTTTTCGTCGTTCAGCGACCCGATGCCCGGTGTTTCGTTCCTTACGACAGCGCAGACCCTGCCTTTGGTGCGGTGCTGCGTGAGGCGGCCAGCGCGGGCGTCGGCGTGTACGCCTGGACGTGTGAGGTTAACCGGCGGGCGATGGAGATCGCCCGCCAGATCCCGGTGGACTTGTAACGTTCCGGAGTTACTATCACTCAGGCTCCTCTGGCGCGTCATTCCGAGTGAGCGTAGCGAATCGAGGAATCTCCATTTGCAACTGCAAATACAACTCAAAGATTCCTCGACTCCCTTCGGTCGCTCGGAATGACGGGGTTGAATAGTGACACTTGGGAAGGAGAAACCGTTGCTACAAACTGCTATTGAGGTGGCCAAACGAGCCGGTCAAGTGATCGCCGAGCGTTATCCTGCCGGGCGCAACGCAACCTTCAAAGGGTATCGAGACCTGGTCACGGATACAGACGTCGCTGCTGAGGCAGCTATCCTCGACCTGATCGGTGCTCGCTTTCCCGACCACGCAATTCTTGCCGAGGAAAGTGGTGGCGACGAGGTGGGCCGCGGCTATGTGTGGGTCATCGATCCTCTGGATGGGACGACCAACTATGCCCATCACGTGCCCGTATTTTGCACCTCCATCGGCGTGCTGGAGCGAGGCCAACCCATTGTCGGCGTGATCCACGATCCGCTGCGCGAGCAGACCTTCGTGGCGGAGCGGGGCAAAGGGGCCACGTTCAACGGCGAACCGATACACGCTAGCACCACGTCTCGCCTGATCCACTCGGTGGTGGGGCTGGATTGGGGGCACAGCGACGAGGTACGCGGGCAGACGCTCAACCTCTTGCTCCAGATCGCACCGCGCTGCGGCACGGTGCGCGCGTTGGGTTCGGCGGCGCTGGCGCTGGCTTACGTGGCGGCGGGTTGGCTAGACGCCTACTTTAACCTGTCGCTCAAACCCTGGGATACCGCCGCCGGGACGCTCCTCGTCGCCGAGGCAGGGGGGCGATGTACCACACCGGAAGGCAAACCTTTTCGCGTGGGCGCGCCGGCCTGCCTGGCGACGAACAACCTCATCCACGATCTATTGCTGGCCGTGATGCGGTCGCTGCGCTTACAGCGTGATGCGTGAGATGGAGGCTGGCTCAGGGCGCTAGCGCCAGGATGCGCTGCATCATCTCGGCGTCATCTCGCAGAAGGCCCGCCGCGGGGAGACGGGTCAGCAATATAGCCCAATCCGCGTTCCGGGCCAACACGTCCTCAAAGATGGGCAGCGCCTCGTCCACGCGGCCCAGGTCGGCCAGCGTGACCGCGTGCCAGAAGGGCAGTTCCACGATGTCGGGGACCATCTCGGCGGCGGCGCGGTACTCTCCCAGCGCCTCCTCGATCTTCCCGGTTCCGAGCAGTTCGTCGCCCTGGTTCATGTGCTGGTAGGCGCGGTGCAGGTGTACCAATCGCCGCAGCTCGCGGATCGGCTCCGCGTGATCCTCCACGCGCAGTTCCATCACCCTGTCGGCCCAGGGACGGCCCGTGGAGACGGGCTTCACGATCAGGATCGCCGCGCTCTGTCTCCCGCGGATGTCGCCTCCCACGGCCTGTCCGGCTTCGAGGGCCGCCAGCATGCGCTCGGCGAGGTCGCCCGTCGTCTCGCGGTAGGCGCGGGCCATCGCCGGCCAGACGTCGGGGCAAGCCATCATGTTCGCCTGCACAGAAAAGCCCTCGCCCGTCTCGTGCCCCGCGTCGGCGATGCAGCGCGCCCCGGTGTGGGCGGCGATCTGCCCCTGAGCGTCCACCATCGCTACCTGGCGCAGGTCGCGCTGCTCGTCGGTCGCCAGCAGCGACGCCAGTGCATCGGGCGCAGGCTTGCCCGCCCGCATCAAGGTCAGCCCCATCGGCCCGTAGCTGATCTCGGCAAAAGCCTGCGTCGCCACGGCTCCCACGCCCGCCTCGGCCCAGGTCACCACCGACCCGACCGAGAACCAGTGCGATTGCACCGCCACGCCCATCTCGCCGCTTTCGGGGTCGCGGGCGACGATGGAGAAGGTGTGGGCTAGTCGAGAGGGGCGAGCAAGTTTCCAATGGTTGTGCTCGTTCATCTTTGCCTCCGGTTGTCGTGTTCCAAGTAAATGAAGCCTTCGCTGTATCTTCTCAATAAGGTGATTCCAGAATTTAAAACCTCCCAAATGTAGTATAATGACATCCGAGAGTAACAAACAGACTGGGAGGGAAAATGGAATTCACGGATGATCTAAAGGTTCTCTTCATCAAAACCGCCGAGCA
>DAOTUB010000158.1:0-10333 GCA_034437455.1 Anaerolineae bacterium
CAAATTCACAACCGCTTGACCGACGTAGCGAATTGAAAAGAGCACGCTAGCCTGGTGCTTCTGGTCGATAATGACACTCGATTTTACATAAACTAGCGATTCAACCTCATAATTGGAATTGCTGGTTGACATACGGAGGAAACAGTTTGGTAGCCAGTTTGACCTTCTCTCGATATCCTCCTCTGAGCGACCGACCGAGAAACCGCTCGCTGTTGCTGCCGTGGTAGTGGATCGCGGTATCTACATAGTTCACGCCGTGGTCGATGGCATAGTGCAGCATGCGGGTCGCCTCCGGCTCGTCTATGTCCGCGTACACATCGTTGATCATCGGGAACCGCATGGCGCCAAATCCCAGGGCCGACCCTTTCCAATCCAATTTTCCAAATTTGCGGTATTGCATGCTTGACTCTCCTTCCCCGGTTTTGTCCAATCTTGTGATTTTCATCTCACCCACCCTACCAGCTCGACGAGGCTATTATACAACTTTGAGTGCGCTCAAAGTCAAGGAGCAATTGTGATAAACTTTTTGCATCCGCGGATCGTTGAGCGGCGCGTGGACATAGTTCCCTGAAAAATTCAGCCTCAGGAAACATTTTGTTAGAGAATGAGCAAGAATGGGGGCATCAGGCTACAGCGCATGTATCTTCCACGGCAGAAGAGACAATTTCCGAATAGTGGTCGATCTTACTCTCGATCACTTCCAGATAATCGGTGAGTTCCTGGATTTTCTGCTTCACTACACGTCCGTGTTCCTTCAGCAGCGCCAACCGCTCGGCGCGAGTGGCATCCCCTTGCCGCTGTAAATCCGCGTATTGCTTCATCTTGGCGATCGGCATGCCAGTGGATCGTAGCTTGTTCAGGAAACCGATCCAGCCAATGTCGTCGTCCGAGTAGCGGCGGTGCCCGTTGGATGCACGGTCTACTGGCGCGATCAGGCCGATGCGCTCGTAGTAGCGCAACGTGTGCACGCTGAGCCCCGTTCTATCTGCGGCTTGTTGTATGGTCAGTTCAGTTTCCATAGTGAGACCTATTATATCACTTAGAGTGCACTCAAAGTCAAGGGGTAGTTTGTTACAGGGGGCGGTCAAGTTTGTGTTCGCCCAAGTCTTTTAGGCTTTCTACTTCACCTTTCTCCAAAAAGCCCTTCAGCGAAACGAAAGCCGCTGTCACTGCCTCAGAACGAGCGGCATAGCATTTGATCTGCTTATCCATTCCCATCCCTATGGTCAGTTGCACCAGTCCGGCCAGGCGCAGGGTCTTGAGATGATGCATCACTGTCGGAGTACGCAATCGCAGGCGGCGGGCGAGTTGGGCCGGGGCAAGTGGTTCCTCGGTCAGGTAATGTAGGATGCGTAGCCGGGTGGGATCAGACAACGCTTTGAGCGCCCGCACCAGTGCGTCAGGCACCGTTTCCCCTGGCACCAACGAGGCATCCGGCGGTCGCGCGCCAAATAACCATATCTCGCGCTCGGCGCTGACTTTTTCAAAGGAGACGAATGGAGTGCACCAATACGACGGCACCAGCACCACCTCGGCGATCTCTGGCGGTTCATCAAAGCGCAATCCTTGCGAAAGCTCCTCTAGCAGATCGGGCAGTTCCATCCGTTCCGCCAGTTCCCGAGCGTGCTCCAGCACCTTTTGCAGCGCCGGGCGGATGCGTTTTTCCTCCTCGGCGAAGAAAACCTCCTGGTAGGCGCGCAGCGCCTTCAGATAGCGTTCCCCAAATTCCTCAATACGGGTCCACCAATCCAGAGTATTGGTCAGTTCTTTGGAGGAAGAAAATTTCTCTCCCTTCTCCTTATACTTGCGCTGATAGTAGATCCGGAGAACCTCCTGATCCTTATCATCCCAGGCCCCGCGTGCAGCCACACCCCTGAGCACTTCCATCGCATCGGAAGGTATCTCTGGGGATAGGGTAAGGGCAGGCAATCGCTCCACCGGCGAAATCTGGCCCAGGGACCACAACACCGTGGCTCCATCTTTTGGCTCTGGTAGGGTGTAAATCCAGTGGAGCGGCGCATGGACCAGCGACTTGCCTTGTTCCAGGATCTCCCGTTCGTCGGTGGGGAGCCGCGCACGTACGCCGGCCGCCCACGAACCGCGCACGCCGAATTTCGATGGGTAGTGCAAAACTTCCAGGCTGTAGAATAGGTCGTAAGCCGTGCCCCAATCCCAAAGCAGACGTGGCCACGTCATAGTTTTTTGCTCCTTTTCTCAAGTAGGGAGAGACTGTCGCTGCCTGAGCGATCCCTGTGTCGTGATCGGGCAAAATGTCTTCCGCGTCCTGCGGGACGCGGAAGACATATCCTCCCAGATCCGTCCATAAAGTGTTGGTTTAACTCGACCGATAGGCTTTGTAACCAGAGCACGTTGCTGGTCGGTATCGTTTGTGCAATCTCAAGCCGGCGCTGATCAACAGATCACCGATGCGTAGAAAAAGCCGCTCTAAAAGCCGAGGGTTTGCGGGCTGGACAGTCCTTGGGCCTCTCGCCCTCTGTACTTGTTGAAAAATATTCTTCTGACGCTCTTTAACTACCACTGACAATGCCTTGGGGTCAAGCATTTTGTCCTCCTCCCTTGTACGTCGGGCAAGCATCAGTTTGAGATCTCGATAGGTTCAGCAAATGCGGTTTTTGGGCTAACACCCCGACTGATAGGCTTTGGAGCCAGGATGTACCGTCGGTTTGTATAGCTTCTGCAACCTCCGGCCAGCAGAGATCAAAAAACCACCTACGCGCACCAGAAAACGCCCCGGAAACGAAGTGTTTGTAATCCTGATGGTGTTTAACAGCCTTTCGTATTGAGCTTCTTTCAACAGATTCTTTTGATGCTCCTCAGCTATCATCGGCGTAAATGCCGTTATGGGATCGTACATGTCATTTTCCTCATTTGGTAATAGATCTTTCTCTTAATTCGAGCGGAAAATGCCCGCGAGTCATGCCAGGCAGAAGCACGAACAGAGTTAGACGTTTATCTAAGTTAGATATTCATCTAACTTAGATTATAACCTAATCTCTCCTCTTTGTCAAGTAGGAAAAGGGTACCAAAGGATTATGGGGCGCGCCCTTCCGCTCACTGAAAGAACGCAAACGGTGGCTTGTCAACATCACAAGGGGAAGAGACTGAGGAACTTGTTCATTATCAGCAAATCTACCGCACGCCAGATACAGAGGAAACCCAAGGCACTTGTATGATTGCAGCGTGACCAAGACTCTTACCAAATCCGAAGAGCATCACCGGTGAAAAGATAAAACGTACTCACTCTCGCTACTGTGGGAAACATCCATTGTCGATCAAAGAGAACCTGCTCGCGAGGCTGTCTCGCAATTGCCAATCTCCGCACCCGCTCCTTAATGCGCTGCAACGTGTCCGGCCGGGGCTCCGCCCCAGCTACGCTTTCACGTAGAGCAACACGGATCAGGGTATCCAGATTGTCGAACGAACCCTTTTGAAACTCTTTATGTGAAGTCATACGCCACCTCAGATGCTACGCCTTGCTCACGCTCCAAAATGGTCTTTCTCAATCTTTCGCGGGCATAATAGAGACGAGATTTGACCGTTCCTTCTGGAACGCCCACTACGTACGAGATCTCGCTTACACTCAAATCCTCCAGATAATGCAAAATGATCACCACACGCTGAGGTTCTGGCAACGCATCAATCGCCTTTCGCACGAACTGTTGCCGTCCCCGCTTTTCTACGATTTCCTCAGGGTGCTGCCGGTCAAGGGCCTTTAAGCTTTCAAGTTTTTCATGGAAAAGATTCACCCATCGCTTGGCCTGGCTGGACCAACTATATGCCAAGTTCACGGTCATGCGATAGAGCCACGGCCCTAATGGTCGAGTTTTGTCAAAGCTGTCGGCATAGGTATAGATACGGAGGAATGCTTCCTGGAGAATATCTTCAGACGTCCTTTCATCGTGGGTGATCGCCAACGCCGTCCGATAAACCTGGGTTTTATATCTTTTGTACAATTTCCCCAGGGCTTCAAGATCGCCATTTTGAACGCGAGTGACCAACCAACCATCTGTATGCTGTATAGTCATCTGCCCTCCACATCCATCCGAACCTATGTACAGCTTTCAAAAAAACAGCCACAATAATACACAAAAACTGGCAGACCGCGGGTCCATTATCGATCCACCAGTTGCGCCAGAAATTCCCGATCCTGTGGCATCAACTCAGCCTGCGCCAGAAGGTCTGGTCGGCGCTCGAACGTGCGTCGCAGGGCCTGTTCACGTCGCCAGCGAACGATGGCGGCGTGATCCCCAGAAAGTAATACCTCTGGCGTTTCCCACTCCCGGAAGACGGATGGGCGGGTGTAGTGCGGTCCTTCCAACAAGCCACGGGCGTGCGAGTCCTCAAACGTAGCGCCGGGGTCTCCCAACACCCCCGGCAGCAGTCGCGTCACGGCATCTACGATGACCATCGCGGCCAACTCGCCGCCGGTGAGCACATAGTCGCCGATGGAAATCACATCGGTCGCCAGATATTGATGCACGCGCTCGTCCACTCCCTCGTACCGCCCGCAGATGAGGATGATACGCCGATGGTGAAATAGCTCTCTGGCAATGGCCTGGTTAAAGAGGCGACCTTGAGGAGTCAAGAGGATGATGGGCACATCCGCCTCTCCCGCCAGGATCGCCTCGACGGCGGCAAAGATCGGTTCTGGTTTCATCACCATGCCTCCCCCTCCACCGTAAGGCGCATCGTCGGTTACATGGTGTTTGTCGGTCGTATAGTCGCGGATGTTGTGCAAGGTGACGGAGAGGCGACCGCTTTCCTGTGCTCGTTTGAGGATACTCTCCTCTAACGGGCCGCAGAACATGGAGGGAAAGAGGGTGAGAATGTCGAAAAGCATCGAGTCAGAATAATGGATCAAGATATATTGAGCCATGTAGCGAGTTTCTGAATTGCCTTGTGTCGTCTCGTCATCTCGGCAATGCCGCCCGCAGCAGACGCAGCCAGTTGCCGCTCATAACGGCGGCGATCTCTTGATCGCCGTACCCCATTTCGCCCAGGGCCGGGCCGATGCGCTGCAGGTCGGCGACGGTATCCATCTCCGCCGGGGCGCGCTCGGCCCCAAAGCCGCCGTCAAAGTCGGAGCCTAGCCCCACGTGGGCCGCGTCCCCCACCACCTGGCAGACGTGGTCGATGGCAGCAGCGACGTCGGCGATGGCGACCGCAGCCTTCCCATCCCGCTTTGTCCAACCAGGCCGCAGGAAATTATTGATCGGCATGATGCCGATCATCCCATCTCGCTCGGCCAGACGACGGATCATCTCGTCGGAGAGGTGGCGCGGGCCGGGCACACGGGCGCGGGGATTGGAGTGGGAGGCGACGGTCCGTCCCTCGAAGCGATCCACGGCCTCGAGGAAGGATTCGTCGGCCATGTGGCTGACGTCCAGGATTATGCCCAGATCAGCCATCACGGTCAGCAGTTCGCGCCCGGCGTCGGTGAGCGGGCCAGGAGCTCCATTGCCGCCGGCATAGCGAGAGCCTGCCGCCCAGGTGAGGCCCACCAGCCGGACGCCGCGCTCGAACCACAGCTCTGCTTCGGCCGGCTCGCGGATGGGATCCGCGCCCTCCATCAACGGGATGATGCCTACCTGAGGGTTCTCGCCCTCCCAGGTGGACAGCACAACGTCGAGATCGGCGCGAGTTCCAACCAACGTAACCTGCTCCTCCTCATCGGCTAGGCGGTGATAAAAATCAAGTTGCGCCTGGCCCAATGCGTGAGCTTTTTCGGCGGTAGAGTACGCGCGTGGGTTTGTGGTTCCAGGGCGAGCGGGGAGGGCAAAGATCGTACCGCAGACGATGGCCACGCCACCAGCCAACCATTCTGGCAGCCCCACCATGCAGAGGCCAAATTGCTGAGGGATGTCGGTATTTTTTTCCAGACGACGGGTTTCGAGCGCGCTGCGACGCACATCACGGCCCGCACTGAGCGCGTTCCAGGCGATATCTTCGTGGGCGTCCACGATAGGCATAGGGCACTCTCTTCCAACCAACGATCGAATACAAAACAAGTGTACCACAAGTAATCAGTTTGACAAGCTGGAACAATAGTCGTATACTGAGCACTGCGCACACAAAATTGGCGAGGAGGAAAAAGCAAATGACAAGTGATTCCCAACTGGTGATGACCCGAGGTCCCGAGACGGGCCAGACATTCCCTCTCGACAAGGATTCACTCGGTCTGGGGCGAGAACCGGGCAACGATATTGTGATCGACCACCCCCAGGTTTCGCGGCGCCACGCGCATATCACCCGCCAGGGCGGGTTGATGGTGATCGAAGACCTGGGAAGCACCAACGGCACGTTTGCCAACGGAATTCGATTGAGCGGCCCCCACACGTTGGCAGAGGGCGACGTGATCGGCCTGGGCGAAGCGGTGCTCTTGACCTATCGCACATCGGATACAGCCGCGACCGAGAGACTGGTGGGACGAGCTGTGGCCGCGCCGCCGACTCAAGCAGGGCCTTTTCTGGATGCTCAGCCGCCTCCACTGGAGCATAGCATCCCACCGCCGTCGGTCGCTCTGCCGGAGGAGGAAAAGAAGGGCTATGGCTGGCTGCGGATCGGGTGTGGGTGTCTGGCGATCCTGCTCATCATAGCTTGTGTGGGGGTATTTGTACTAGATTATCTCAAGATACTCCCGGCCTTTTTCTACGAGCCGCTACGCTGGTTGGGTCTCATCTAAATCATCCGTACTTGAGCGACAATGCAATCTACAATCTACAAATCCCTCGATTGGTTTCTGGCTTTTCTCCCCATCCTGATCGTCCTCATCCTGATGCTCCGCTTCCGTTGGGGCGGGGCAAAGGCCGGGGCAGCCGGGTGGCTGGCGGCGCTGGCAGTGGCGACGCTGCGCTTTGGCGCGGGGGCGCAGGTATTGGCCTACGCTCAATTAAAGGGCTTGCTCCTGACGCTCTTTGTGCTCTATATCATCTGGGCCGCGCTTCTTTTCTACCGTGTCACCGACGAGGCCGGAGCAGTGCAGACTATCGGCGCGGAACTTCCCCGCCTCACGTCCGACCGGGGGTTGCAGGCGCTCCTGCTCGGTTGGGTCTTTAGCGCCTTCTTGCAGGGGGTGGGCGGGTTCGGCGTGCCGGTGGCCATCATCGCGCCGCTGCTGGTGGGACTGGGCTTTCCTCCCGCCGCCGCCGTCGTCATCCCCTCGGTGGGCCACGCCTGGGCCGTCACCTTTGGCTCGCTAGGCTCCTCCTTCTACGCGCTCATCGCCACGACCGGGCGTGGCGGAGAGGAGTTGGCCCCCTGGTCGGCGGTGATGCTTGGGCTGAGCTGTCTGGGTTGCGGAGCGGGGGCGCTGTGGGCGGCGGGCGGGAGACGCACATTGCGAGCGGGCCTCGCTCCCCTGCTCATCATCGGGCCGGTGATGGCCGTGAGCCAGTTTCTCGTCGTCACCCGCGGGCTGTGGCCCATCGGCAGCATGGTGGCCGGGCTGGTCGGGCTGGCGACGGGGGTGGTGTGGGCACGGTTGGGAAGCGGAGCAGCGGACTCCTCGGAACGTTCGAACAAGATGTCGCTGAAGTGGGCGTTGACGCCTTACGCCCTGCTGGTCGCCATCATATTGGCGGCGCAATTGATCCCGATAGTGCGCGATTTTCTGGGCCAGGTGGTCCTCCGCGTACAATTTCCCGAACTGACCACCGCTCATGGTTGGACGACGCCGGCCGGGACGGGCCGCACGATCAACGTCTTTGGTCACGCCGGGGCATTGTTGAGCTACGCCGCCCTCCTCACCTACGGATTGTTCCGCCGGCGAGGGTATTACGCGCCTGGGGCGGCGCGGCGCATCGCGCAGGGCGTGATCCAGCGGGCGGCGCGTTCCAGCCTGGGGGTAGCGGCGATGGTCGGGATGGCAGTGACGATGGAGCACGCGGGGATGACGCACCTGCTGGCCGATGGGATAGCGCGCGTGGCCGGGCCGGCCTTCCCCGTGGTCGCCCCTTTTATCGGCGCGTTGGGGGCTTTTATGACTGGCTCCAACACCAACTCGAACGTCGTCTTTAGCGGTCTGCAACAGCAGGTGGCGGCGCTGATCGGTGTGAGTCCGCTCATCATCCTGGCCGCGCAGACGGCGGGCGGGGCGATTGGCTCGCTGTTTGCCCCGGCCAAGGTCATCGTGGGGTGCAGCACGGTGGAGGCGGAGGAAGGCCCCGCGCTCCGGGCCGTGATGCGCTACGGGCTGGCTATCGTGGCCGGGCTGGCCCTGGCGACCGGTGTGGCCGTTTATCTACGTGGGCGTTGACAACTCCGATCCAATGAACAAGTCCCGGCAACTTCAGTCGCCGGGACTTTTTGTGTGTGAAAAGCTAGCAGGAGATCATGGACTTGGCACATCATAAGCCGAGGTATAAGTTTCCATCCCCCGTACCTGAGCCAATTCCCGAGCTCCTGGGCCAAACATTGGCGAGATCACGAGTGTACGTTCGACCTCCACGTCTTCCTCCTGTTCATAGAAGGCGATCTTGCGGTAAAAGTGCTCCACGTCGCCCCGACTGATGGAGGATTTGATCTCTATCAACGAGTGTGTCCCATTGTGGATGACCACGTCAATCTCTACCTGATCTGGCTCTGCGAAAACGGTTCCTTGAGTGTCAACTCTCCGGTAGTTCTCTACGTGCCAACCGGTGTCTCTCAGAACACCGATCAACCCATCGCGAAAAGCACTTTCGGCCATCATACCCCACCTGGCGCCAAGTCCTCCGAGGGTTCCTTCCATCCGGCTCATCCTATCAGAGAGTTGAGCAAAGCCACGGTTGAAATCCTCACGCAACCCGTCCATCCGCCGCGAGTGATCAGTGAACTGGCGGTTAAAGTCCTCACGCAGCGCTTCGATGCGTGCTCCTTGTGCATCTATGCGCTCCAAGACCGCCTGCAAGTCTGTGCGCAGGGAAAAGGTCTGCGCCATCACCCCGGTTAGGAGTTGTCCATTTTTAACTTCGCACTTTTCGGATATAATTGCCCTGCAGTGAACGCGTTACCTGGAGGGACAATATGTCTGAAAAGAATGTTCATCAATGCCAATGTCCAATCTGCCGACAGCCAGAGGATCATCCAGACAAGGAACTGCATCATCAGATGAACCTATTTCTCAGTCGTTTGGATGAACAACAGCGACGATGGTATGTGGCTTTAGAAGCCAAGCAAATGGGACACGGTGGGGCGAAACGGATGTCGCAAATCACAGGGATGCATGTAGAAACCATTCGTCGTGGCGTACGCGAACTAGACAATGAGTTAGCAGATCGTCCCATCAACCGAGTTCGCCTGATGGGTGGTGGGCGACGACGAGTAGAAAAAAAGACCCCAGCATCAAAGATGCATTAGAAACGCAGCTCGAGGACGAAACGGGCGGCGATCCGATGAGAGCAAAGAAATGGGTGCGAAGCAGTTTGCGTCAATTAAGCAAAGCGTTAGGCGAACGAGGGTACGAGATTGGTCGGATGACGGTTCGACGTCTGCTGAAAGACTTGGGGTATTCGCTGCAAGCCAACTGTAAACGATTGACCGGACCTCCTCATCCTGACCGAGACCGTCAGTTTCGATATATCAGGCGTGTCAAGAAGCTGTTTCTTGCTGCCGGATGTCCTGTGATCAGCACCGATGCCAAAAAGAAGGAACTGATTGGCAATTTTGAGAACGCTGGACGAAGCTGGTGCAGCCAGCCAGAGGTGGTCAATGCCCACGATTTCCCAAGCGATGCCCTTTGCCGAGCCGTTCCCTATGGCATCTATGACCTGACACATAACCTGGGATATGTGTACATCGGTACTTCAGCTGACACCTCAGAGTTTGCTGTAGACGCGATCGCGATGTGGTGGGAGCAGGAGGACCGTCCGAGATTCCAGTGCGAGGACAAGTTGTTAATCTTATGTGATGCTGGAGGCAGCGACGGATACCGACCTCGTCTGTGGAAGAAACAGCTTCAAGAGCAATTGGCTGACCGTCTGGGTATCGAAGTGATGGTTTGCCACTATCCTACTGGTGCTTCCAAGTGGAACCCTATCGAACACCGTTTGTTCAGTTACATCACCCTGAACTGGGCTGGCAAGCCGCTCCGTTCTTTGGAAACGATGCTTGGATACATTCGAGATACCACGACAGAAACTGGCCTGAAGGTCAAAGCGTTCCTGTTAGACCGGGAGTATAAGAAGAGCATCAAGGTGTCCGACAAAGAGATGAATGCTCTCAACATCACATGGCGTCGAGTATGCCCTGACTGGAACTATCAGATCAAACCACGCTGTGCAACCGTATGAGTTCAGTTGTAAAAGTACGAAGTTGTTTTTGGACGACTCCTAAG
>DAOTUB010000159.1:0-18669 GCA_034437455.1 Anaerolineae bacterium
ATCTCCGACAATATCGCCTCTGACTGGGGCGGCGGCGTGTCGAACTATAACGGCGCGGTCGCCATCGAAAGCAGCACCGTCTCCGGCAACATCGCCGCCAGGGGCAGCGGCGGCGGCGTGCTCAGCCACACGGACGCGAGCACGGCCACAGCCACGTTGACCATCGAAAGCAGCACCATCTCCGGCAACATCTCCGCCAGGGGCAGCGGCGGTGGTGTGCACAACGACGCCTACGTGACCGCCAGCGGCCCGGTCACGACCACGGTCGCCATTACCAACAGCACCATCTCCGGCAACATCGCCGCCAGAGACGCCGGCGGCGTGTATAACGATTATGGCGCGGTCGCCATCGACCACAGCACCATCTCTGGCAACACCGCCGGAAGAAACGGCGGCGGTGTGTTCAACAGTGGAAAGACGATCACGGCCACGGCCACGCTCACCGTTGGACACAGCATTGTCTCTGGCAACGCCGCGCTCGCCGGTCGCGAGATCTATAACGACGCCGAGGCAGGCTCGAAAGGCTACAACCTGTTCGGCGACAGCAGCGAGACAGACGCCAAGGCGTTCGTCGTTTTTACGCCCACCATCGCTCTCGGCGACATCAACGCCACGCAAGACGGTACGCCCATCGCTCTCGGCGGCATCCTCGACACCCTGGCCGACAACGGTGGTGACACAAAGACCCACGCTCTCGTCCCCGGCAGCCCGGTGATTGACGCGGGCGCCCCGGACTTTGTCTCGCCGCCCGAGTTCGACCAGCGCGGGCCTGGCTTCCCTCGCGTGGTGGGCAGCCGGATTGACATCGGGGCATACGAGTTCGAGGAACCTATTCTGACGGTCAATAAAGCGGGAGCTGGGGATGGAAGAGTGACCAGCGATCTGGCAGGGATCGACTGTGGCGCGGATTGTACAGCAGGCTATGAAGTGAACACGGTCGTGAAGCTGGGGGTGACCCCGGATGCAGGTTCCACCTTTATCGCCTGGAGCGGGGACGACGATTGCTCCGACGGCGAGATCACGATGGACGCGGACAAGACCTGTGTCGCCCTGTTCGACGTTTCCGTCGGTGGAGTCACCGCGCCGGTGAATGGGCTGGAACGATTGGCTTCGGCCTCGGGATTGCTGGCGGCGCTCGTCGCGCTGGTGACCTCGGGGATTGCATTGATTAAGCGACGCAAAGAGTAGACAAGAAATACGGGTTTTAGAAAAACCCGTATTTCTTACTCGCGCAATGCAACAGGCCCTGATGAATCATTCACCAGGGCCTGTTTGCACGCCAGCGGGTGAGCGTAACACGGAGGGGACAAGAGATAGGGGGAAAAGGGACACCGAGTGCGTTAAGAAGGGAGTAAAGGGGCGTATACAAATCTTGGGAGAACAAGCACTGGTTGAATACTATAGAAGTAAAGCTTCGCGTGTATCGAATGGTCTAGAGTGAGCTTCGCAAAGGTTCCAAAAGGCAGTTGTGCAAGTTTGAGATTCAGCAATCCTGTTTCATAATCGGTTCTGACATCAACGGAATGACTTTGCGCAGATTCGGGTGAATGATCACTCCCAGACATCAGGGCGTCTGGGAGTGAGCTCTTGGCGTTCTCAGCACGCTGGTCTGTCACCTGCTCGAAATTGGCACGAACCAATGCAAATAGACGATCGGCGGATAGCAGTTTGTTTGCAGTCATCGGGTAACTCATTCTGCTTCGTGTTTTGTGAAAATCCGGCGGCCTCCCGGCTCATTCCATTTACCTCTACTATAGCCCAACTGCCGCAGACTTCAAGTCAGACATCAAAACGGGAATTGCTGTTCAATGGATACTCCCCCAAGTTTTAGATGCGCCCGTTGAGCAGATGTAGGGGCTGACTATTACGGAGATTCGCCGATCAAGTCGTACTCCATCGCGGCGACGATGCGCACCGGGACGATCTGCCCGACCGGCAGCTCGGCCTGTATCAACACCAGCCCGTCGATCTCTGGCGCGTCGCGGTACGAACGGCCCACGCTCAGCTCCTCGTCCTGCCCTTCGATCAACACGTCCAGCGTCTCTCCCACAAGTGCCTGGTTCTTTGCCAGGGAGATGGGCTGTTGCACGGTCATCAGCCGCTCGCGCCGCTCCTCCTTCACCTCGGGAGGCACGTCGTCCTCCAGGGCCGCCGCCGGTGTGCCTTCCTCGTGGGAGTAAACAAAGACCCCCACGCGGTCGAACGCCATCTCGGTCACAAAATTCAACAGTGTCCGGAACTCTCCCCCGGTCTCGTCGGGATAGCCCACCAGGAAGGTGGTGCGAATGGCGATCTCTGGCATCGCGTCCCGCAGTCGCGCGATCGTGCGGCGCACCTGCTCGACGTTGGCCGGGCGGCGCATGCGGCGCAGTACGTCGGGGTGGGCGTGCTGGAGAGGGATGTCGAGGTAGGGCAAGATCTGCGGGTGGCGGGCCATCATCTCGATCAGACGCGGCGTGATGCGGCCAGGATAGGCGTACATCAGGCGGATCCACGGTACCTGCGGAACCTCTGCGACCAACCGTTCCAGCAAACTTGCCAATCCCTCTTCCATCCCCAGATCGTGTCCATAGTCGGTGGTGTCCTGGGCGATGAGGATGATCTCCTGCATACCCTGCTCGGCCAGCCACGCGGCGTCGGCCAGGATCGCCTCGGGCGGGCGGCTCACGGCGGGTCCCTTGATGAGCGGGATAGCGCAAAAGGCGCAGGAGCGGCGACAGCCATCGGCGAGCTTCAGATAGGCACTGGTCCCTTGTACCGCCGCGCGAATGACCCCTGGTGTATCCTGTCCCACAATTGGCGTGTCCGGCAGATGGCAGAGGGGCCGCTCTGAGCCTGGCAAAGGGGGTGGGATTGGGGGAAAGAGTCGTTCGACGAGGGGCACAATATCCATCCAGCGGCGCGTGCCGATGATGCCGTCCAGGCCGGGTACTGCCTCGGTGAGTTCGTCGGGGGAACGTTGTGAGTAGCACCCGGCGGCGATGACCTGTTGGCCGGGCTGTTTCGCTTCCGTCAGTTCCCGCAGCACGGCGATCGATTCCTCTCGCGCCGGTGCGATAAAGCCACAAGTGTTGACGATGATCAGATCGGCCTCTTCGGGAGCAGTAGCGGGAGTATAACCGGCCTGCTGGAGCAGCAGCGCCAGTCCGGCGCTGTCGACCAGGTTTTTGGGGCAACCGAGGGAGATGAGGGTAAAGCTAGGTGCGTCCAGCATCAGGGGCCTGGTGTGGCGATCTCGCCGTTCGGTCCCCAGGCGCGGCTGCAAGCCTGGCCCTGCCCACACATGGTTCCTTGCGGCTGCCTGTTGATCTCCACTTGCAGGCCGCCCCCGTTGCCGGTCTCGACGGCGATCTCTTCCCGGCCTGTCCAGGTCTCGGTCTGCCCCGGGTCCATCATCTGCTCGAACACCGTCCGTGCGTCCCGCTTGACGCGCACCCAGACGTGTTCGGTGGCTTTGAGTGTCAGCACCACGTTTCCAGCGGGGTTGACCGGAAACGTGGGGGTGGGGGTGAACAATGGTGACGTCGCTGTGGGCGGCGGCGCGGTTTCTGTCGGCGCCGTCGCCGTTATCGCCGCGGATGCCTGCCCGTTGAGATTCCGGCTCAGGACATAGCTCGTCGCGGCCACGACCGCCAGCAGGACGATGAGGATAACGCCCACGACCAGTATCGTTTCCATGCTGATCCAGCGGGATGAGGCATAGGTGGCGAAATCTTGTTGAAATGACGTCGAGGTGCTGCTTGAACGATCGGGGGGCAGCTTTTGTGCGGATACCGCCTCGGGACTTTCGGTCTTGTGCGTCTCGGCGTTGTAGCGGGCCAGGACCTCATCCAGGGGAAGGTCGAGGTAGCGGGCATAGATGCGCAAAAAGCCGCGCGCCTGCACCTCGCCGCCCGGGAGGGCGGCGAAATTCCCCGCCTCCAGCGTCTCCAAAAAGTGGACCAGAATACGGGTGGAGGCCTCGGCCTCCTCTAGCGTGCTTCCTTTCGTCTCACGTGTCTGGCGCAGCCATACACCGAGTTTTTCCACTGCCGGATCCTTCGGCACCGGGCGCCTGGTTACGCTTCTTCCGCCTGGGCCTGATCGTCCACTGCCGCTGGCTCTTCTTCGGGTTCGATGGTCTCGGGCAGCTCTCCACCCTCCGGTTTGACCAGCACCCTGAATTGAGGCTCCACGCCTGCCATCAACCGGACGGAGACAAAGTGCTCGCCCACCTCTCGGATCGGTTCGGGGAGGGTGATCTCACGTTTGTCGAACGACTCCCCCAGCTCACTTTCGAGCGCCTCGGTGACCTCGGCCTTGGTGACGGAGCCGTAGAGACGTCCTGTCGGGCCGGCCTTGGCCTCGAATGTGAGCGTGGTGGCGCTCAACCGTTCCGTCAATCTCTCGGCGCGCTTTTCTTGCCGTTCCTGCTTTTTTGCCTGTGCAGCCTGGCGACGTTTGAACTCTTTCATAGCGCCACTGGTCGCTTTCACCGCCATCCCCTGGGGGATCAGATAGTTGCGGGCGTAACCGTCGGCTACTTTTTGGATCTCGCCAGCCTCGCCAACGTCGGGCACGTCACTGGTTAGAATAACTTTCACGCTCTTTTACCTCCAACGTAGTGCGTAATACGTAAAGTTGATCAGTTTCTTACACACTGCGGTTTACGTTTTTTAATAGGAATAGGGCGGGTGGGATTCGAACCCACACGTCCTTTCGGACAGAGGATTTTAAGTCCACGGCGTCTACCGTTTCGCCACCGCCCCGCACAAGCTACGGGCAGCTTTGGGCGCTGCCCGTCTCTGGATGCCATAGGACGAAAGGCGACGGCCGGACTCGAACCGGCGAATAAGGGTTTTGCAGACCCCTGCCTTACCACTTGGCTACGTCGCCTGACAAAAGGATTTTACCATGCATCCCTCTTATCTGCAAGCGTGTCTTGGGTTCGCCAATTGCCCGTTTGTGGTATTGGTGCTATACTTATACCATCTTGAACTGCTATTTTCCACAGGAGTCACCATGAACTCGGTTCACCCAGAAGGACGAAAATGTAGGGCGATTGCGGATTGGAACAATCCGACGCTAACCGCTACAGGCGCTCGTCATTCCGAGCGGAGTGGAGTCGCAGCGTCGTGTGGCCGTGTGCCGACGTGGGCGCAGTCCCGCGGTGCCGTGGGGTGGCCCACGCCACCACACGGTAGGGGCCTATGCCACTGCGGGGTCGCCCCACGACAGCGCGACGCACACGGAGGAATCTCCCCCGATGGTTTTGCTTGCGAAAGTGGAGATTCCTCGACTCCCTTCGGTCGCTCGGAATGACGCAAATTGGTAACAGATCTATTTTCGGAGGAGGTCTGTCGTGAATCTAAAACTGGATTACAGGAAAACGTTCCTCATCGGCTTTGGTTTCTTTGGCATCAGTGTGCTGTGGACGCTCTACAATGCCTACGTGCCGATCTATTTGCAGGCAGGGAGCTTGGCCTTCGACGCGCCCGGCGAGGTTGGTTTTGGCCTGGGTGCCGGCCTGACGGGCGTGATCATGACACTGGACAACATCGCCGCCTTTTTCCTCCTGCCGCTGATCGGCGTTTGGTCCGACCGGGTCTGGACCCGCTTTGGCCGCCGCCTGCCGTTCATCCTCGTGCTCGCTCCTATTTCGATCGTGGCTTTTGTTCTGATCCCCGTGACGGTGCAGATGATCCCGCCCGAACTCAGCGGGCAGGTGGAGCGCCTGGGGACGCCCTTGGCGCTTTTCATGATCGCCATAGGGGTCTTTTTGACGGCGATGGCCAGCTTTCGCACGCCGGTGATCGCCCTCATGCCCGATCTGACCCCCAGCCCATTCCGCTCCCAGGCGAACGGCGTGATCAACCTGATGGGAGGCGTGGGAACCCTGATCGCCACGCTGGGCAGCGGCGTTCTGTACGGGATGGGGCGCATGGTGCCTTTTGTCTTTGGCGGCGTGCTGATGGCCGCCGCGGTGCTGATGTTGTACTTTTTCGTCAAAGAGCCGCGGGAGTTGGAGGCCGCCGCCCACGAGGACGAGGGGCTGGGCGCGTTGCGCGGCGTCAAGCGCGTATCGCCGGAGGCGCGCCGCAGCCTGGCGTTCCTGATGGGCGCGATATTCTGCTGGTTCGTCGGCTACAACGCCGTCGAGACCTTCCTCTCTTCGTATGGAGTGAGCGTGCTAGGAATGTCCACCGGCCAATCGCCGCTGCTGATGGGCGTGGCGTCGTTGGCTTTTCTGGCCTTTGCCGTACCGGCGGGCTATATCGCTGCTCGCTTCGGGCGGCGGCGGACGATCATATCCGGCCTGACGATTTTTGGCCTGCTGCTGTTGGTGAACTTTTTCCTGCGCCACGCGACGCTGATCTGGCCGGTGATGGCGATTGGCGGGATGGGCTGGGCGCTGGTCAACATCAACTCGCTGCCCATGGTGGTGGACACCGCGGCCTCCGACGCTGACCTGGGGACCTACACGGGGCTGTACTATATCGCCTCCCAGTTGGCCGCCGTAGCCGGGCCGACGATCAACGGCTACATCGTGGAGTGGGGCGGCGGCGACTATAACCTGATCTTTGTGGCGACGCCGGCGTTCTTCCTGCTGGCTATCTTGTGCATGTTGAGGGTGACGAAGGGGGAGGCGAAGGAAGCGGCCAACAGTTAGCAGGCAGCCAGTGACGGAACACACTCCTTGCTAATACAAAGGGAGCGGGTTACTCTCTATCTACTCTCGACCCTGCATGTGCTCCCAATAGCGCTTCACGGAGTGCTCGATCTCTGCATAGGCTTCCTCGCGCCCTGCCCACCCTTTCGCCTCGACCTCGGCCATCTCCAGATCTTTGTAGACGCGGAAGAAATGCTCCACCTCGTCCATAAAGTGCGCCGGCACATCCTTCAGCGTGTGGTAGTCGTTGAAGAGAGGATCGGTGTGAGGCACGGCCAGGATCTTGTCATCGGGCTTCCCCTTGTCCACCAGGCGAAAGACTCCCAACGGGCGCGCCTCGATCACACAACTGGCAAAGGTCGGTTCGTTCGTCATCACCAGCACGTCAAGCGGATCGCCGTCGGGGTGGAGCGTGCGGGGAACAAAGCCATAGTCGCCGGGGTAGTGCAGCGAGGAAAAGAGCACCCGGTCGAGCTTGACGAAACCGCCTTTTTCGTCGTACTCGTACTTGTTGCGCGATTTCTTGGGGATTTCCACGACGACATAGATCACTTTGGGCCAATTAGGCCCCGATGGTAGTTCGTGCCATAGGTTCATATCTAATTCTCCTTTACAAATGTGCTCTGAATTTCACGCAAGCTGAGCGAACCCCAGAACAGTACCAACAGAAGCAAGGTGAGCATCAAATTGCAGGGACGGGTCTGGCGAGCATAGTCGGAGGCGTCGAACAGAAAACGGTTGATCCAGACGTGAGCCTGGTAGAGCGTCACTGCCGCCAGAGCAGATCGCCGGCCCCAGACGCGGAAGCATACCAGGCCCACTGCGCAGATGCAAAATATCACGAGCCAGAAACCGCCCATCGCCGCCAGATAGCTCAGTGCCACCGTCAGCGGTAGGTCGGGCAGGCGGGCGGCGTAGCGCAGGGCCATCACTGCCCGCCCCAGGTTGCCTAGCCCCAACATCAGCGTCAACAAGCCCAAGCCGATCACCCATTTCTGGGCCAGGGTGAGTTTTCTGCGAATCTCGTCACGGCGTAAGCACAATCTGTACAAACTGCCCCTCCACGTTCCAATACCTCAAGGACCTGATGTAGTATACCTCAATGATTGAAACAAGCAACCCGACGCGCCTAGTTCAAGGAAGGAGTAAAAGGCCCCTGCTTCCTCACGAGGAGAAAACAGAGGCCAGGTCTTTGGGACGCCAGTGCCAGGATAGGCCATCCGTTACTGTCCTATAATCCGTTGTTCTAAAAGCCGCGCACCACCACCGGCAAATAGACGCGCACCTTGCCATCAAAGAAAGCCGCCTCCGGGACCATCACGTCCAGAACGACGCCGCCGATCAGCGTGTCGCTGATGTATCCCTCGAGCGCAACCCGGGGCCGGGCGCCCTGCACGGATCGGCCAGGGCGGATCGTCGCGGTGGCCGTCACCTGCTCGTCCGCTGCCAACGTGACTGTCATCGGCGTGACCGTCACCGCCCAATCCGCGGGCATGTCCAGCCGCCGGACGCGCAGTTCGACCGTGGCCGTCTGGGAGAGCGGATTTCCCACCTGGAACGAGGAGGTGGTCTCAAAGACCTGCGCGAGTTGAGTGTCGTCGGAGACCGCTGCGACGGCGAGCTTTGATGAGTTCTGAGTGTCGGCGATCGCTTCGCCCCATCCGCGCAGAGACTCGGCCATGTCCGCTAGCGCGGCGATAATGTCCCCGACTCGCTCTTCTGGATCGGAGGCGAGACGCTCTTGTTTGCAGGACTCGATGGCCTCGCTCGTTAGCCCCAACAAAGACGCCGCTTCCAGTTCGGTGGCGTTAAAACCCTCGGCGCTCAGGCGATCCTGGTAGGCCTGGTACGTCTCCAGGGAGAGGATGCCTTCCTCGATCCCCTCGTTTTGCAGCACTTGGAGGAACGCTTCCGTCAGGTCGGCCACCTCGAGCATGGTCGCGCCTGCTTCTTGTTTGTAGTAGAGATAGGCTGCCGCTTGTTGCGAGACCCAGTGCTGATCCCCTGCCGCCGCTGCGCCGGCGTACCGCTCTGCCGAGATGATCGTGGCGTCGAGTTCCGAGAGCAGGTCCAGGGCGGCTTCCAGCCACGCATTCGCCGCGGCTACCCGCGCGGTAGAAAGCGATTCATCTGCTTCCAAAGGCGTAAACGTAAAGGTTTGCAGCGTGGCGTAGGTGGTATAGTCTTGCCGGGGGTAGCCCGACCACTCGATTCCTGGGCTTCCCGCGTGCTTTTTCATACCACTGCGATAATTGAACTGTTGGTACGGTCCCTGGTTCGTGCCGGCGTATTTGATCGCCAGGCCCGCCTTTTTGTAGAGAAACAGGGTGTTGTCCAGGATATAGCCGAACAGATCGCCCGAATCGGGTGTGACGACTCCAAAGGCCGTCTCGACCGGTGACGTGGCAAGCCCCAGGGCTGTCTGACCGTATCCAAGAAGCTCCATATCCTCCTGGAATTCGTCGATGGATGTGCGTTCGTCGTACGAGTTCAGCCAGCCAGGGAGGACGTTGCTGTTCCTCTGCGACTGGCCAGAACCGAACCAGTCGATCTGTCTATGCTTGCGGATCTCGCTGACCTCGTTGGCTACGTACTGAACCTCGATGCAGACGTGGCCCGAAACGTAGGGCGTCCAGGGGACGCTGACGACTTGACTGCTGTTCGCCTCGATGCGGACGTCGTTCACCTCACCGATTGGTCCAAAGGTCAGGCCGATGCCCGATTGCATGATGCCGAAAGAGACGTCCACCTCGATCGCAAAGTCGTTTGGGTTGACCAGCTCGACGCTCACGTTGGCCGGTACGCCCGCCACGATCGGCATCGGCTCTATCTCGATGCTGCCGTCCATGTAGGGGGCCTCGGCGTCTGCGAGGAGCGGGTCGTCGTCAGCTTCGGTGAACGTGACCAGCGCCGAAGGGCTGGCGGCCATCTCGCAGTCTGTATTGTAGTCCAGTTCGGCGACCAGTTCGGCGTCGCCTGGCGTACCAGAGGTGATGTAGGCAAAGGTCTGGCCCTGGACGTCGGTGAGACCGCCGTCCACGACGCTCCCCAGCGTGCTGTTCAAATGGACTGTGCGACCGGGCAGCGGTTTGCCGTCGCCGTCGCGCAGGGTGATCTCGACATAGATGCGCGTGACGTCGTCGGCCGGAGCGAACCAGCGCAGCGGTTTCATCGTCAGGATGCGGGCCTCGCTCGGTGCCAACGGCCCCAGCTCCTCGTCCGCGCTGGTGAGGAAGGGATCGAACGCGACGCCGTCGCTGACGCGATCGCCCGTGCCGCCGGAGTTACACGGGTCGTGAGCCGGGCCACTGGCGTCGCCCCACCAGTTGTAGGGTGCCAGGATCAGATCGTCAGGCGGGAAATTCTCGATGCCATACTCGGCGTTGCCCAAGATCTGGCTGCGTTCGATCACGGTCCCGCCCGCGTGTGATGCGCTGAGGCCATCGGTGCTGCTGTAACGCAAGATGCTGTGGAAAATGGCGGCCTTGGCATAGTTGAGGCCCAGATTTCCATCCCAGCCTCCGTACTCGATCGTGACGTGATGGAAGACAGCGCCTTCGTTCGGGTTTTCGGAGGTGCCATAGATGCGGATGCCGCCCCACGTGCCGGATACGGGACTCGTCGCGGTGAACGTGATCGGTTGGCTGGCCGTGCCGATGGCTTTAAGCGTCCCTCCCACGTCCAGCGGAGAGCCCTGGGAGCGGATCTCGACGCCCGGTTCCACCGTCAAAGTGGCGCCGGTCTCGACGTCGATCTGGCCCAGCGAAAAGTAGGGCAGGCCGCAATTATCCCAGGTGTGGTCGCCCACGAGATCGCTATTGATCAAGGCGATCCCATCGTGGCCGTTGTCGCTGGCCGTCAGATTCTCCAGTTCCAGGTCGCCTTGAACGTCGTGAAAGTAGGCGGCGTAATCCTGGTTATCCACGAAACGAGTATCCACGATGGTGGCCGTGCTGCTTTCGGCATAGATGCCGTGCACCGGAAAGGAGCCAGCGTTGAGACCGTGGCGTAGCGTGCTGTGAGAGATGGTCGCCTCCGCCCACTCGAGGGTGAGGTTGGCGCTCTTGTACTGGCCGCCGTATTCGATGGTGACGTACTTGAGGACAGAACCCTGATTGGGGTTTTCCTCGGCGCCGATGATGTGGAGGCCATCCCACGAGCCAGATACAGGGGTCGTGGCAGTGAACGTGATCGGTTGGCTGGCCGTGCCGATCGCTTTCAGTGTCCCCTCCACGTAAAACCCAATGCCCTCGGATTGTACCTCCACGCCCGGCTCGACCGTCAGCGTGCTGCCGACGGCCGTATTCACGCTGTGCACGCCGACGACGCCAGCCAAAAGATAGGGCGCGCCGCCGTCTTCCCAGGTGTGGTCGCCCTCCAGGGTGGTGCTTTTCAGCGCGATCCCGTCGTGACCGTTGCCCGTGGCCGTCAGGTTCTCCAGGCCCAGGTCGCCTTTCGCATCGTCGAACAAAACGGCGTATCCGGCGTTGTCGATAAAGCTGGTGTCCGAGATCGTGGCCGTACTGTGCGCGGCATAGAGACAATCTCGGCTGCTCTGGCGCAGCGTGCTGTGGGAGAGGGCGGCCTCCGCCCAATCGAGATAGAGATTGTAGCGCAAGTAATTGCCGCCATACTCGATCGTGACGTGCTCGATGAGCGAGCCGATATTGGGGTCTCCCTCGGCCCCATAAATGCGGATGCCTCCCCAGGAGCCAGGCGTCGCGCTTGTGGCGGTGAAGGTGATCGGTTGATTCGCCGTGCCGACGGCCAGCAGAGTCCCCGCCACGTCCAAACCATTCCCTTCAGAACGGACCTCGACGCCCGGTTCTACCGTCAAGGTGGCGCCGTCGACAACCTCGATAGTGGCTGTGAGGGTGTAGGGGCTGTTCGCCAACGTCCAGGTCGTGTCGGCGGTGATGTTCGAGGTGATGATAGTTCCGGCCAGCGCCAGTTCACTGGAGATGACATTTCTCGGTGTCTGAACCGCCGGTTGGTCTGCGTGCACGAGTGTCAGCCCGGCGAAGAGTATCAGTGCGCACACCACCAGACCAACGAATAAGCTATTTTTTGGAACGATTGTTTTCATTTCAGAACCCTCCTTTGCAAGTTGATCGGCTACTTGTTTCATCGATTCATTTCTCAATTTTTGGATGGGTGACGGGAACGTCCTCGCGAGCCAGCAATGTGCGCAATGCGGCTGGCAGATCATCCAGCCCCTGGAAATAGGTCTCGGTTTTTCCGGTGTCCAGCGGGCGGAGCTGGCCGCGCCAGCCAGCATCTCCCTCCTGGTCGCCAGGTTCGCGCCACAGACGCAGGACAAAGGCAACAGCCGGACGGATTTGACGAGTCATCACAGGGTCTCCTTGTAATTATCTCGTTGATACCGATAGGGAGCGCAAGCGCCGCCAACAGCTTTTCAGGCCGTGGAAAACCGCTTTATTTGACTGCGGCGACGCTCGCGTCCAGTTATGATTGTGAGGTCTATTCCTCTGGCGGTTCGATGACGATCGGCATGTTGACGTCGGTGACGTCGTACTCCAGGTATACGACCGACGATTCACCCGACGAACCACCCGCGAGAGGCATGGGGAAGAATCCCCCCTCCATCCGCGACCGCCAACTGATGGCAATGGGCGGCAGACCGGGCTGATCGGCTATCCAGACGTCTCCCTCCACCTTCATTTCGACCGTGCCTCCTTCTTCTGGATCTGGAACGACGACGGTAGTGTCGCCGCCGGTCTTGTAGTGCTTGCAGTGAATGCCGTTCACGGTCTCCTCGCCCACCAAGGTCAAACCTTCTACGTCCTCCTCTTCCAGCATCCCTTCCCAGGCATTGGTCAAGTCGTCTCCCATGATGGAATCGTCAGGAGCATCCATTTGCATCCAGGTCTCCCCCATCTTCATCCAGGAGCTGTCGCCGATGCGGATCATCTCCATCCCCATCCCGGTTTCTGTGCCAGCCATTGAGGACATGGTAAAATGCCTGGCTGGCGGCTCTTTGACCCAGGCCTCGGTCATCGTCATCGAGTAGGCATTGGAACCGTCCTCGCTTTCTCCGCGCCACGTCATCGTGAGGCGATAACTGTTCACTGCGTTCAGGTCGGCGATCTCTGGGACGTCGCCGCTGGATTCGGGCGGGGGCGCCGGTTCCTCGCCGCCGGACTCGGGGGGAGATGTCGGCTGTTCGCTGCTGGATTCAGGCGGGGATGTCGGTTGCTCGCCGCCAGATTCGGGGGGCGGTTGCGTGGCTTGAGGAGCCTCTTCATCACCGCCAATGAGTCCGCTTATCGGGCCACACGCCAGCGTGACCAGTGTGAGGATGCTCAGAATGATCCACAGGGTTTTATGTTTCATCAGTTTTCTCCTTATTCATCGTTTGATTGGGTTAGTTTTGATTTACTTGTCTGACACGGCCTGTGTTCAGCCCGCTTCAATCTAGCTGATTGAACACCAGAGGTATGATACAGCAGGGGTGTTAGTGGAGCGTTAGGAAAGCGGGGGCAATCCTTCTAGTTCAGCGCGGAGGTAATCTCCCATACGGTGCATCTGGCTGGCCTCGGCCTGGCGCACGCCTTCTTCGAGTGTGGCGCGGGCTTCTTCGGTGCGGCCCAGGGCGGCCAACGCCTGGCCTCGATGAAGCAGCCCGATCAGAATGCGCTCCTGGTCGCCGATAGACTCGGCTAGGGCCAGGCCGCGTTCGATGTCGTCTAGCCCATCGGCCTCTTGGCCCTGGGCGACCTGGCAGGCCCCGATAAAGATGGTCGCGCCCGCCTCCAGACTGCGGAACCCCTGGGCGGCGGCTTGTGCTTGCCCTTCAGTGAGCAGCGGCAAGGCTCTAGCCCACTCGCCCGCCTCGTAGTGGACGACGCCCAGGTTGAGCGTCCAAAAGACGGCGCTCCGCTGGTCGCCGAGGGTCTTGGCGAGGGTGCGGGCGCTCTGGTAGTGTTCCGCCGCCGTTTCGAAATCGCCCCGATCCTTGGCCAGCACGCCCAGATGCCCGGCGAGATGCGCGGTCAGCCAATGGGCGTCGGCCCGGCGGGAGGCGGCCAGGGCTTCTCGCAACATGGCCTCTGCCGCCTCAGTCTCTTGCTGGTTGATGAGCAAAATGCTCAGGTTGCCGCCGGCCATGGCGAGCAGAGCGGAATCCTCCTGGTTGCGGGCCAGGCGCACCGCTTCTTCCAGCGTTTGACGCGCTTTGATGAGCCGTCCCATGCGCCCCAGCAAACCGCCCAGGCTGCTCAGCAACCGCACCCGGGCCGCCGACTGGAGCTGAGGCAGGCGCAAAGCCCGGTCAAAGTAGGACTCGGCGGCTGGATAGTTGCTCAAGCCGGTCTCGGTGGTGGCCAGGTCGGCCAGCAAGGCGGCTTGTAAGTCGGGGGCATTCGCCAGGGGCAGGGCAGCGGTCAGAGCGGCGCGGGCCTCGTTCAACTGTCCCAATCTCAGGTGAAAGAGACCTTGCCAGCGCCGCGCCGTTGCCTGGGCCAAGCTATCGGCCTCGTCGGCCCAGACCGTCGCCTGTTCTAATCCCTGCCGGAACGCGCCCAACGTCTCTAACAGAGAGAGGTGGGCTGCCTTGGCGGCGATCGCCTCGTCGGCCGACGGCAAAGTCTGATCGGGGTGAGTCTCGCCGCGCAGGATGCGCTGGTACAGGGCCGTGGTCTCGGGCAAGGGATCGGCGCCCAACTCGCGCTGTACCCGCTGCCGGTAGGCATCGTAACAACGGCGAGCGGGCTCGCGCCGCCCCAATGCCCAGTGGCAGGCCATCACCAGCCGGGCGGCCACCTCGTTCAAAGGATCGGCTGCCAGGAGGTTCTCGGCGTCGGCCAGAGCGGCCTCCCACCGGCGGCTCTTGTAAAGCTGGTAGGCGTGGGTCTCTAACCCCGTCAGATAGCGGAGATGCAGTCGCTCTCGCTCCAACAGTGCCCATTCGTCATAGGCGTCGGGCAACAGCGGACCGGCGTAGAGATCCAGGGCTGCGTCCAGGTCGTCCGCGTCCAGGGCCGCTTCAAAGGCCAGGGCGTCTACCCACGGCGGTTCCGCCGGGTTCCACTGAACGGTGTCTCCTTGCAGGCGCAGAGTCTCTGGCGGGAGCGTCTGGCGCAGGTGCCAGAGTGCCTGGCGCAGATTGTTCGCCGCCGGGCGAGAGGGCTTGTCTGGCCAGAACAAGGCCTGGAGTGATTCGCGGCGGTGGAGCTGTTTCCAATTCAGCGCCAGGTAAGCCAGCAGGCGGAGCGGCTTGGGCTGGATATGCAATGGCTTACGCTCGCCGTCTGGCTGCCAGACGGCGAGCGTTTTTCCTAAAAGGTAGAGATGGACGAGGTCAATCCTCTCGTCGGCATTCATGTCCAGGGCGGAGGCGATCTTACCGCAACCCCGTTTCCAGCCGCGCGATCACCATGCGCTGAATCTCGCTGGTGCCCTCATAGATCTCGGTGACCTTGGCGTCGCGGAAATAGCGCTCAAGGGGCAATTCTTTGCTATAGCCCATCCCGGCGTGGATCTGGATCGCTTGGGTTGTGACCCACATGGCTGTCTCCGAGGCAAAAGTCTTGGCCATGCAGGACTCGAGCGTGTATCGCTTGTGTGTCTCTTGGGACGCTTGCTTGGCCAGCGCCGCCTGGTAGATGAGCAGCCGGCTGGCCTCAATGCGGATTTTCATATCCGCCAGTTTCTGCTGGATCATCTGGAACTGGCCGATCTTTTTGCCAAAAGCCTCCCGCTCGCGAGCGTATTCTACCGATGCCTCGTAAGCAGCCTCGGCGATGCCCAGCGCTTGGGCAGCGATGCCGATGCGCCCCGCATCCAGCACCGCCATAGATATCTTAAAGCCCTCTCCCTCCTTGCCCAACCGGGCTTCCACCGGGCACTTGTAGTCCTCGAAGTGAATCTCGCATGTGGCGGAGGCGCGGATGCCTAATTTGGGCTCGGTCTTGCCCTGCTCAAAGCCCGGCTCGTCGGTATCAATGAGAAGGGCGCTGACACCCCGGTAGCGGGGCTTGGCGTCGGGGTCGGTCTGAGCGAAAAGCAGGATGTACTTGGCCACCGGCCCGCTGCTGATCCACGACTTGATGCCGTTGATGACATAGTGGGAGCCGTCGGGGGAGAGAATGGCCGTTATGAGCATATTGCTCGCGTCGGAACCGGACTGAGGCTCGGTGAGAGCGAACGATCCGATAGCCTTCCCGCTGGCAACCGCTCGGAGATACTTTTGCTTTTGTTCCTCGCTGCCATAGCGCAGGATGCCATAACAAAAGAGAGAGTTGCAGACGGACATGACGGTACCGTGAGCGCCGTCCGCCTTGGAGATCTCTACCAGAGCCAACACGTAGGCCAGCGTATCCATCCCTGCGCCTCCGTACTTTTCTGGCACGGCGATGCCCATAAAGCCGTGCCCGCCCATTTTTCTGATCGTCTCGAGGGGGAATTCGCCCGTCTCGTCGTGGTGGGCTGCGATGGGCGCGATCTCGTTCTGAGCAAAGTCGCGCGCCATGTCGCGGATCATGCGGTGTTCTTCGCTGAGTTGCAGGTCCATTAAATTTCTCCTTGAAGCATGGTCTAGTTTTGGAACAGATATCCCAAATTGGATTTTGGATAAATTTGGGATAAACGTGATTGGAAAATTATCCGGCGGTCCGTTCAGGGAAAAGCCCGCTGGTTCCCGATTGTACATCAAATTCAGCCAGCGTCAAACCAGCGTGTTGGATACATTTTCGGTAACTGCTCAGGTCATTGAAGCGAGCGGCTTTTGCAGTTGATTTTGCCCCACACGGGCCGCCTGCTTGGTCTGGTTTCGACAAGCTCAACCCGGCGGATATGGCCTGAAGGCATACTCGACCGGCGCAGGCTGAGCAGTTACCATTTTCGTTCCAATATCCCAAATTGGATTTTGGATAAATTTTGGATAACTTGGGATAATGTATTCATCGGTTCCTTTTCTGAAATTGTGTATACTTGTAAACCCGGCGCGTCGGGATGGAATCCCAAATCTTCCCGCATATCCAGCGCAGTTATCTTGGCCTACGATCGCGGCAAGATTATTCAGATGCCGATCCACAAGATCCCCTTTCTCAACGCGAGTAGCGTTTTCCAAAGTTTTGGATAATTTGGGATATATTTGGAATAAACTTGGGATAAGAGATGTTCATACTCGATCTGTCACAGGCGAGCACGCCAGCCTCCAATTATAATCCCCGTAAGCGTTCAGAGGGTAGCGCCGGCTGAGTGCCCTGGAGCGCAGCGAAAGGGTGTATCGAAGCCAAGCGGCTCTCGGAAACCAAAATCGCTCCGAAAAGAACCGCTTGGTTTCGATACGCTGGTTTCGACAAGCTCAACCCTAGCCGCTGGCGCTGCGAAGCTACTCAACCGGCGCTCCTATATCAATGGCTGAACGGTTACTAATCCCCTCGTCCGAATATGCAACCCGTCGCGTCATTGTTCATTGTTCGTTGTTCATTGTATAATAGATGCGCTATGCGCTCGCTGCGTCAGAATTTACTGGATACAGACCTGACTCGGCTGCAGGTCATCGCTCGCTTCTGGGATGTGGAATTGACGGCCAGCCGTCAGCGGGACGCGGCGGCTCAGTTAGCCGAGGCGATGGCTGATCCCGAAGCGATTGCCCGTGTCTGGGAGACGCTTCCCGAGGATCAGCGCCAGGCACTGGAGACCGTGCTTGCTGCCGGGGGACGCAAGCCGCGACGTGTCTTTGCCCGCCAGTGGGGTGAGGTTCGCGCCATGGGGCCGGGCCGGGTGGAGCGGGAGCGGCCCTGGAGAGAGCCAATCTCTCCCGCCGAGGGACTTTGGTACAGGGGGTTGATCTTTTACATCTTTGAGCCAGGCCCCGATAAGGCTTACGAGGTCGTCCTGGTCCCTCCTGAACTCGGTGCTCATCTGCCAACGCCCGACGTGTCGTCGCCCTCCATTCTCCTCGAACCGGTCTCCGCTCCTACTGCTGTGCGCTCGGCCGGCGACGCGCTTTTGGACGATGCCTGCACGCTGCTCGCCTATCTCCAGAACGAGCGGCTGCGCCCTGACCCTGATGGCGGTTGGTCCGAGCGGCATCAGACCCGTCTCATCCGCCGTTTGCGCGATCCTGCTCCCGAACGGTTGGCTTTTCTGCATCACCTGGCCCGCCGCCTCGCCTGGCTGCGCGTGACCGACGCCGGCCTTTTGCGCCCCGATCCAGAACCCGTGATCGCCTGGCTCAAATTTTCCACCGAGCAGCAGCGGGATGCGCTGGCCAAAGCGTGGCGGGACGACCCGACCTGGAACGAACTGTTTCACATTCCCTCGCTTCAACCGGAGGAGACCGGCGCCTGGCGCAACGATCCGCTCCTGGCGCGAAAAGCTATCCTGCGTCACCTGTCGGCGTGCGCGCCAGGTACCTGGTACAGGCTCGACGATTTCGTTGCCGCCGTCAAGGAGGCGGACCCCGATTTTCAGCGGCCCGATGGGGATTACACGAGCTGGTACATCCGCGATGTGACCAGCGGCGCCTATCTCTCGGGCTTTGAAAGTTGGGATGCTGTCGAGGGCGTCCTCATTCGTCACCTGATCACCGGGCCATTGGCCTGGCTTGGTTTGACCGATTGGGGATCCGATCTCTTTCGTATCACAGAGGCCGGGGCGGCTTTCCTCGATCTGGCCAAAGCACCGCCCGCTTCTGAACCCGCGCCGCTGACCCTGCGGCCTGATTTCACCGTGCTCGCGCCTCCAGTTCGACGCTACGAGCGTTTCCAACTGGCGCGCGTCGCCGACTGGATCGCCTCCCCCCCAATGGGGGGGACTGAGGGGGGGAGGAGCGCCGCATTCGTCTACCGGATCACCCCCGGCTCGCTGGAGCACGCCCGACAGCAGGGCATTGGCGTGGCCCGCGTGCTCGAGTTTCTGGAGCAAGTCAGCGGCGCGCCCGTACCTCATTCCGTCGAGGCGGCGCTGACCCGCTGGGATGCGCGCGGGACCGAGGCCCGGCTGGAACAGGCGGTGCTGCTGCGCCTTTCCGACGAGGAGTTGATGGCTCA
>DAOTUB010000160.1:0-4919 GCA_034437455.1 Anaerolineae bacterium
AATTGCTCGGCGGTTTTGATGAAGAGAACCTTTAGATCATCCGTGAATTCCATTTTCCCTCCCAGTCTGTTTGTTACTCTCGGATGTCATTATACTACATTTGGGAGGTTTTAAATTCTGGAATCACCTTGTTCCAATCCGCGCCCGACCCGGCGAAATATTCGGGCAGGTCAAAGCCGAACTTGTAGGTTCCGTTCTCGTCCGTCTCGCCGTGCAGGTCCACGACGACCGTGCGGCCCACGTCCCACACGCTGCCGACGACCTGCACCTCGCTCTCGGCGACGGGCTTGCCGAAAAAGTAGTCGGCCTGCACCGTCCCCTCCACCCGCTCGCCGGGGAGGTAGAAGGAGCGGTCGGTCGAGACGTTCACGCCGAACTTGGGCAGCACGTAGGGGCGCACCTCGACCGTTTTCTCGGAGGTCGTTTCACCGATGGAGACGCTGAGCTTGTAGTTCCCCTGGTTGACGAGGTCGGCCAACTGGAAATCGGCGGCGGCCACGCCAAAATCGGAGGCAGTCACGCTCTGACGAAAGACCTTGTTTCCCTTGGGGTCCTCGACCAGGAAATTGACCGTCGCGCCACGGGCGGGGGTCAGGTCGAAGGTGCTGAGGGCGAGCGCGCGCATGTGGATGATCTGGGCGGGCTGGTAGAGCGGCTTGTCGCTGGTGAGGAGCAGCCGGTACTCGCGCTCGATGATCACGGACTGTTCCACCTTGTCGCGCCCTACGTCCGAGCTAGTCTCGACGACGAGTTGCGCTTGTTCGGGCGCGTCGGCGGGCACGTGAAAGCTGACAGGCAGGCTGCCGGTCTCGTCCGTCTGCCCCTCAAAGAGCGGGATGGCTCTCCCGCCCTGCCCTGAGCTTGTCGAAGGGTCGGCGGGTTTCAGGCTGACCTTGACCTGGGCGCCGACGATAGGCTCGCCCGCGATTAAGTCCTGCACCACCACGCGCACCGACGCGTCGCTATCAGGGGTGAAGCGGGTCCGTCCCAGCACGACGGTCTGCTGGTCGTCGACGCGCTCTGGCAGTTTGTTGACCCAGCGCAGCGCCGCGAACCCGGCGACGACGGTCAGGATAATAAGCGCATAGAGCACGGGGATAAGCCAGCGTCTGCCTGGGCCGACAAATGAGTTGGTAACGGGAGATTGGATACTCATGATCTTTTCCTCCTTGGTCACTCTTATGTTAATATGGTTAGTCTTATGACGTCATAAAGAGCGATAGAGTTCCGCTACCGGGGGCAATGTTGACTTGCATAGCCGGGCGAGGCGGGGTAGAATTGAACAGCGAATGGCTGTAAATCCATACCATCAAGCACCGTCGGTTGAGAAAGTCGCTCGCTTGGTTTCGATACGGCCCTTCGGGCCTACTCAACCGGCGCTCGCTGTACTGATGACGTTGACTGTAAAGTATCCTTAACCCTATGCACTGTCATCTGATCGTTCCCGCTCGCATCAATATGCTCGGTAACCCCTCCGACGGCGTGGAGGGAGCTTACGCCACCATCTCTGCCGCCATCGACACCTACGCCGGGGCCACCGTCGAGCCTGCCGACGAGGTGACGTTGGAAGCGATCACCCGCGAGGGCGAGAAGCTGGCACGCCAGACTTTTGCCGCTCCCCCACCCTACCCCTACGATGGCGCGCTCGATCTGCTCAAGGGCGCGGTCAACCGGCTGCGCGCCTACAGTTCCCAGTTCCGTCAAAGGCTGGCGGAACGTGGCGGTGTGTGCATCGCCACCTGGACGGAAGTGCCGCGCCAATCGGGGTTGGGCGGCTCGTCACTGCTCGTACTGCTGGCGCTGGTGAGTCTGCGCGCTTTCTACGAACTCGATCCCCGTATTCACAACGATTACGTGCTGGCGGAGCTGTGCCAGCGCGTCGAGGCGAAGGAACTTGGCATCACCTGCGGCTACGCCGACCGGTACGTACCTCTTTTCGGTGGTCTCGCCTACCTCGACTATCGCGGCAAGCTCCACCAGAAACCCGTCGGCGAGGAGCCCTTTGTCACCTACGAGCGGCTCGACGCGTTCGTCCCCGACCTGCCGCTGGTCGTCGCCTTCACCGGCGTGGCGCGTGATTCCGGCGACGTGCACGGCGTGATGCGCACCCGCTACCTGGAGGAGCACGCGGCCTACGAACGAGGCGGCCCCAGGCCGTTCATGCTGGAGGTGATGGAGCAGGTGGGCGCTACCGCCTGGCGCGGCAAGATGGCGCTCCTGCGCGAGGACTGGGAGACGTTCGGGCGGCTGATGGCAGAGAATCACTGCCTCGTGGACGAGATGATGGCCTACTGCGGGCTGCCCGGCGGCGCGGGAGAGGTCAACAACGCGCTCATCGAGGCGGCGCTGGCGGCGGGCGCGTTGGGAGCAAAGCTGACCGGCGCGGGGGGCGGCGGCTCGGTCTTTGCGCTGGCCCAGCCGGGCCGCGAGGAGGAATTGGTCGAGGTTTTGCGCGACGCCGCGGCCAGCGCCGGGCTGAAAGACGCCCAGGTGTGGCGGGCACACGTGGACCAGGTTGGAATGCGACAGAAACCCGGCTTTTGAGAAAAGCCGGGTTTCTTGGAGCGGAAAGAGGAATGTGATGTTGGCAGTAGTGTTGGCGGCGGGGCGCGGAACGCGGCTGCGCCACCTCACCGAAGATCGCTCGAAGGCGATGCTGCCCATCGCGGGCAAGCCCATGGTCGAGCGGGTGCTGGAGATGCTGAGCCGGGGCGGCGTCGAGCGTTTCATCGTCGTCGCGCACCCTGACGACGACCCACTCGTCGAGCATCTCAGCCGCCCGCCGTGGGCCGGTCGGGTCCGGCTGGCTTACCAGGAACAGCGGCTCGGGATGGCCCACGCCGTCGAGTGCGCCGCCCCTCTCGTCCAGGAAGAAGATGCACCCGCGTTCATCCTCGCCTCGTGCGACAATCTCTATCCCGAGGGCCACGTCGCCGCGCTGATCGCCCGCCAGCGCGAGGACGAGCTGGACGCCGTGCTCACGCTGCTGTGGGTGCGGCCCGAGCAGGCATCCGCTACCGCCGTCGTCGTCCTGCAGGATGGATGGGTGACAGACATCATCGAGAAGCCGCGCCCTGAGGAGATCCCCTCCGACGGCGAGCGCGCCGAGGCCCTGACCGCTCCCGCACTGTACGTTCTTTCTAACCGCGTGCTCGACTATTTGCCCCGCGTGCGCTACTCGCCGCGAGGCGAGCGCGAATTCCCCGAGGCGCTCCGTCTGCTGATCGAGGATGGCGGCAGGGCGAGCGGGCTGTTGGTGCAAGAGCGACTGACGTTGACTCAGCCGACAGATCTCCTGGCGATCAACGCCCATTTTCTGCGCCACGATCCCGCCTGCGCCGCCGTCGAGGCCGACCTGCCAAGCGACGTCTGCATCCTCCCACCGGTACGCATCGAGGCCGGGGTTGAACTCGGCGCGGGCTGCCGCATTGGGCCGGAGGTCTATCTGGAGGCTGGCTGTCGCATCGGCGCGGAGGCCGTGCTGCGCCGGGCGGTGGTACTGCGCGGCGCGACGGTCAAAGCTGGCATGGTCGTTGAAGAAACCCTCAGCAGTTAGATTCCCCTCCTTGACAAGTGAACCACAATGGTGTATTTTTTGAACCAAAGGTTCATAAAATATGAATATCCAGGACTGGACACAGATCCACACTCACATTCTGCAATTGGAACAACAGGGGTTAGTGACCCGCACGTTCCGACGGCTCGACCCCGAGCGACAGCAGGTGATCATCAACGCCATTTTGGATGAGGCGGTTGAGAAAGGCCCCACCTCGCTCAACATCAAGCAGGTCGCGGAGCGAGCAGGAGTTTCGGTCGGCTCACTCTACACCTACTTTGGTGATCGTGAGGGACTGCTGACCTTTACCATCGAACTGTGTATGCGTTTTGTGGTCGATAGCTTTAAAAGCTATCGACCTTACCTTGTTGCTTTGCCGTTACGCGAGGCGCTGGCTGCTTACCTGGTGGGCGGCGTGGAGTGGAGCAAGACGCAGGAGGGCCTGGTACAATTCCTTGCCCGGGCCGCCTATCGAGGCGACCCGACCCTGGTGGATCAGGTCGTGCGCCCCGTAGGAACGATGATGCGCGAGATGGTCCGCGACATTCTGACCCAGGCCGCGGCGCAGGGCGAGATTCGGGAGGACGTGGACCTGGAAGCAACAGTGCGGGTCGTCAACGCGCTGCTGATCGCCGTCGGCGACAGCCAATTGCTGCCCTATTTGAACGTCTATTTTCAGGTGAATGATGAGGATATTCCGCCGGAGCGGACATTGGAGGCGCTGGTCGCGCTCATCCTACATGGCATTGGGTTGAAAAAGGAAAAGAAACGTGAAGATTGACGAGCGGATTTGGAACTTTTTCCAGAAGCGGCTGGGGTACACGGACAAAGAAATGCACGCATTCAAGGACAATCCGAGGAACGCGGACATTGTTGCCCAGAGCGCCACCTTGAGGAACAAGATGATCATTGCAGAGGTAGTGGAATCGCATGGCTGCAACAGTCAGCACCAAGTAGGCGACAAGTTCTATTTTGATAGCGCGGGCAATCTGATGACGGATCGCTGTCCCCAAAAAGTCTGCGTCTACGCTCTGAGTGCGCTGTCAACGCTCATATTTACGGCAAGCGAGCTATTTTATGCCGGGATCGACCCCAACGAAATGCGTTTCAAGAGAACCGACTGCATCGACGTCGGGTTGCAATGCGGCGGCTGGGGCAACATCGTGATGGAGATCCGAGTGGAGGATCGCGAGTAAATTAAGGTGCAACGCACTTGGCAAGTACGTTGCACCTGACGGGTATAATTCAAAAGTCTGGGGAGCTTTCGACGTAGCCGCGCTTTCCATAGCGCGCAGGCCCGCGAGGTATGGAAACCTCGGCTACATAGCCCCGTTTTATTGAAAAGATACAGTCTGGAGAAAAA
>DAOTUB010000161.1:0-6790 GCA_034437455.1 Anaerolineae bacterium
CCGGGATGTCTCCTAATTGGTTCCATTTTTGTTCCGCTTTCCGTTCCAGCACTCATCGCGTTTGAGTGCCAAAAGGACGCTGGTCAGATGCCGTTTTGCCATAAATGGTCGCCTTTGAACAAATTTGGGAGCCCAGGTGTGTGTTGGATGGGCACATCAGGCCCTGCAAACGCCACGCACCGAATCAGAAAGGCTCAGATTGCCGAATCAACTTCGTGGAGCAGGAACAAAACCGGCACCAATTCTACAGTTGGAAATCGCCTCAACAGGCCCTCCTTTCATCACCCCAGGTTGGGGCCAAAGGTATGCACCACGTGATGCCACCGGCCGTCGGCATAGTTCGCGTCAGGGGCGCAGATCGGATTGTCGTTCAAAAGGCGGGCGCACAGGTTGCCGCCATCCAGGTAGATGTCCCGGTCGTGCCCGCCACTGCCCAGCGTTCCCAGGTCGGCAGAGAAGAGACCACAGTCGGCGCACTCGGTCTGGAACCAGAGCGACGCGGCGTAGGCATTCTCGGAGACGTCCACCTCGGCCTCGACGTAATCGTTGCCGTCGAACAGGACGGCCTGGTTGATCCGCCCGGCCACGCCCGACGTGGGGCAGGACCCGCCCACGAACCCAGACGTACCGAGCACGCAGCCTCCGTTCGTCGAATCCGGCCCGACGCTGTTCGTAAAGCGCGTGCTGCCGGGAGGCTCGTCAAAGCGCAGGTGCAGGTCGTTGCCGCCGGACCGGTACAGCTCGTCCACTGCCGCCGCGTCCAGCGCCTGCTTGTAGATCAACACGTCGTCCACGCGCCCGTGGAAGGGAATCGAGTCGTGGGTGTAGGCCGGGTGGCCGCTCCTGCCCAGGTAGAACTCGATGTGGGTCGCATCCTCAAAGCCGTCGCTCCGGTCGCCTATCCAATCGAGGGTCTCGGTCTGGAAGCCGGGGTCGTTGGCGCTAAAGACATAGTCGCCCATGTCGTCATCGTCGCCGCCGCCGTCGTCCTCCCACGCCTCCAGCGTGCCCGCGTCGGCAAAGCTCCTGGATGTGTGGAGCGTCACCTCACTGTCGTCCTCGAGGTCCGCGTATCGGCATCCTCTCCCGATGACGTACTCGGTCGAATTCTCACATATCCGCTCGCCCTCCCACTCCAGGTATATCTCGGCTTTCCCTGGGCCGTCGGACTCGTCGATCACCTTGAACCCGTCGAGGTAGACGGACCCCTGGTGGCTGGAGCGCCCGATGTCCAGTTCTTTGACGTCAGACCTGGGCGTGTAGGCGTCGGCGAGCGTGCAGGTCTTTTCCTCCACGCCGTTGACATAGATGGTGAACCTCCCCCGGTCCTCCGTCCCGCCCTCGACGCTGGCAAAGGTCTGGTAGGTGGCGACGACGTGGTTCCAGTCGCCCCGGTTCAGGACGTCGCCGGTGGTGCAGGAGGTGTCGTCCCAATCGACGCCGCTGACGCCAAAGCCCACTCGCACCTTGCGATCTATCGCCTGCAAGGAGGGGTAGGCGTCCGCTCTGCCGCTGTCCTTGCCCAGGATGCCCTGGGGGTACTCGTCCTTGGCGGTGTCTCCGCTGGAGGTGGGATAGACCCAGGCGGCCAGCGTGAACTGTCCCCAGCTCAAGTTCAGGCTGGCGCTCGAGTCGATGGAGATATAGTTCTGACCGTTGAACTGGGCCGCCTTGCCGCTGACGCCACTCTGTCGGGTCGGGCAGCCGCTTGTTTTGGAGGAGGAACAAGAACTCGATCCGGCGTTGTCGTTGATGTAAGCCGTGCCGCGATTGCCAAAGCCGGACTGGTCGTTAAAGACGCGCGTCTGCCCGGTCGGCTCGAAATCCAGCGCCAGGACGGGGTAGGCGAACAGGTGGCGGATCTCTTCGGCGGTGAGCGCCCGCTTAAAGATGCGCAGGTCGTCCATATAGCCCTTGAAATAGTTGCCGCCCCACGACCGCCCCAGGAGAACGTTTCCCTCCATCTGGGTCTGGAATTGGTAATCGTCGCTGCCAGAGCCTTTTAACCCGCCGTTGACGTAGATGGTTCGTTTATTGCTGGCGCGATCGTAGCAAAAGACGAGGTGGTACCACTTGCCGGTCGAGAGCTGAAAGTCACCGGTATCCGTCTGCCCACCGCCAAACGCCATCGTGGGTTTGTTATCAAAGATGTAGATTCGGTGCGAGCTGGCTTTATCCGTACCCAGGATCGTGCGGTGGAACACGTCGTAATCGGTCCCCTTGACCCAGACCGACACGGAAAAGCTCCCACCCTTGAGGCCCAACGTGCGGGCGTTCTTCAGCGTCAGGTATTGGCCTCCACCGAACTTGAGTCCATAGTTGAACATTCCCGGCTGCTGGCGATCGGGACAGTGGTTGCCGCAGGTCGCGTCGCGCGGCGGCAGGCTGCCCGAGTAATCGAGGAAAGTGGTGGCGTCGCTCGGCTCGTCCATACGCAGCCACAGGTTCGACTGATTGGCGAGATCGCGCCAGTCGGCGATCACCGCGCCCGCCTTCTGGGTCAGCTCGAGCTGGCCCGAGTCCGCCGCCGACGATACCGTCAGGCTGCCGGATATGACTGCCTGTTCCGTGGGGGGCAGCACGAAGGCGATGGGATCCACCTCCCCCGTGATCATCTCTGGAAGCTCGGTGCTCAGCAACCCCTGAGCGTAACGGTCGAGCAGTTCATTCTTGAGGTGAGCCTGATAGTCGAGGACGGCGTCGGGCTGGACAACGAGATCGTGGTGGTCAAAGGGGCCATCGGAGGAGACCAGGAGCCTGATCTCTGCCTGGGAGAGCGCCCGGTCAAAGACGGCCACTTCGTCCATCAGCCCCTCGAAGAAGTCGCTCGCCGTGTCGCCGTCCCACTCCTGGCCGAGCGTCCACCCCTTGCCAGAGGTATCGCCTAGAACGGCGTCGAGCGTCTGCCGCCCCAGCCGGTGGCCGTTCTGGTATACGATCACGCGGGTCGTCGTCTCGCTGAGCTTCTTTCCCACCACGGCCAGATACTGCCAGCCGGTGGCCTTTTCACCCACCTGGTAAGTCGAGCCTCTCAGGTTGACGTGATAGCCGCCGTCGTCAAAGCCAAAGACGAGGATGTCATCCCCGGTGGAGGTGTGCTTGCCGATGAAAGCCTGCCCGTCGTCCGTCTTGGCAGGGTTGACCCAGAGCGAGAGGGTAAAGTCGTCGGCGATGGCAAAATCGGTACTGGCGACCCGGTCGTTCACGCCGTCGAACTGTAGCGCCAGGCCGTACCCCTCCTGACTCACCGCCCCCACCACAGGACAACGGTCGCCGCTGCACGAGGCGTGATTGCCATAGCCCGAGTCGTCGTTGAAGGTGGTCGCGCCTGATTCTTCCTCCAGGTGCAGCAGGAGCCGGGGCGCGCTGCGCTCGTACACTTCGGAGACAAAGGTCAGCACGTTCGGGCTGGACAGCACGCGCGGGTGAAAGCCAAAGACCTTTTCGCGGAAATCGGTCAGGCCGTCTCCGTCGGTATCCGGGATCAGCGGAGCGGAGGTGACCCAGGTGATGCGCTGAGCGCCCCAGATGTCGAGGCCATAGACATACTCCCAGCCGTTCACCTCCTGCGCGTCGGTCAGGCCGTCGTTGTCGGAGTCGATCCGCCGGGGACTGGCGCCCACGCGGAATTCGTCGTAATCGCCCAACTTGTCGCCGTCGGTATCGGAGCGGGTGGGATCGCTGCCGTGCCCGCGCTCGTACGTGTCCGACAGCCGGTCAAAGTCGCTGTCCCACTCGCTGTCGTCGGGGTCGGGACCGCCATCCGCCGGGTTGAGCAGCCCGTCGCCGTCGGCGTCCCTCTGGCGCGGGAAGGTCAGGGGCGCGCCTCCCAGGGCGGTGGAGGTGATGGCCGTGCTCTGGCCCCAGGCCAGGCTGTAGCCGCCGTTCTTGGCCGTCAATTCCAAAAAGCCGTCGAGGGTAGCGGGAAAGACGTCGTACCGCAGGTCCATGTCGTTGTGGTGACCGGCCCGACTCGTCTGAATGGTGCAGACCGGCTGGAGCGTGAGGAAGGGAATGGGCGGCGTCCACGGCGGGATGGGCACCGCGTAGCACTCCTGAGCGGGGACGGCATACCCCTCCGAAAGGTACAGGGGGATCTTGCGGTTGATGCCAGCGTTGGTCAGGGCGGGCGTGTCCGTTTGGGCCGTCTGATTGACGTAGAAATCCGCCACCTCGTACCTGCCCACGTCGTCCTCCACCGACGTCCACTCGTTCGTCATCGTCTTGCGGTCGAGCCACTCGTGATAATCTTCCTGAGAGCTTTGCAGCCGGTACTCGAAGGTAGAGGTTTTGAGCGCGCCGTTGTTGAACTGATAGCCGTAGGCGATTGATTTCCAGTCCACGGGGATCAAGCCCTCGCCATTCTCCCAATCTTCGATGACTGTCTCCCAATCGGGGATGATCTTGGTCAGCCGGATGGTGCTGGTGACGCCCAGGCTGAAAGAGAGACGGGAGCCGACAGCGATGCCTTTCTCCACATCCCCGGGCGTCGCGAACCCCTGGTCAAAGTTGAAAACCTGGAGCCGGTCCACGTTCTCCAGATCGACGAGGATAGTGGAGCTGTAGATGCCCCACTTGATGCCTTCTGCCATGATGCCGCTGATGCCCTTACAGAACCACTGGCCGCCCTTGGTATCTTTTAGCTTTTCCTCTGGCGTCACGGCGCAGACAAAGCTGATCAGCGCATCGATCAGGGTGATGATCGCCGCGATGATCTGCCCGACGATCGGAATGAGCGAGATGGCAAACAGGATCACGGCCAGGATCACGTTGGCGATGAAATAGGCGACCATGCCGCGGAAGGCCATACTCATCAGGTCGACGCCGCTGCTGATGACCGAGTAGACGAAAAAGCCAAACATCACGGTGACGCCGATGATCAGGCCGATGATGCTCGCTTTGTAGGAAAGTTTGATCTGGTTCCACAGCCGCCCGACCCCTTCAGACAGAGTTTTCCCAGCGGCGGCCACTCCCACGATTCCCTTCATCGTCAGGCAGAAAGCGACCACGGATATCGACAGCTTGACCGTCGCAAGTACATAGCGCGTAATGCTGATCCCCGATACCTGTAGAGCGGCCCACACGATGATCAAGCCCACGACAAATCCCGCACCGATAATACCGACGCCAACGAGCCACTTGTGCGAGCTGATCAAGTTCCTGATCGTGTAGGCGATGGGTGTGGTGTACTCACTAGTCCCCGGCAGTTGGCCCCTCAACGACTGGCCTAGCGTCACAAAAAACTCGCGGATACCGGCATACCGCTGGGGATTCATATTCACGCAGGCCTGGTAAATGCGGAACGCCATGATAAATTCCATCGCGACCACTGAACTGACGGCTTTGATGGCTCCGCCATACGAGCGCCACAACTGAGATAGGTCCTCGTCTGGGACGTTGACTTGCTCAAAGAGGACCGACTGCCCTTTTTTCGTCTCGCCGACCTTGTGCGAGCTTCCCTGTACGAGGGAGAGGTAGAAGGATTGAGCGATGGCCGCCGCGCCCTCAACCGCCCATTCCCCGTCGGGATCGTCGGGGTCGTAGAATTCGGGATCCGCTTCCAAGACCTGCTGGAGGCGGACGCCCAGTCGATCCCAGTACTCATCCAGGGGATAAGACTCCCACGCGCCGTCCTTGAAGCGGTAGGGGGCCCAGTTGAGCGCGCAGAGCGTCTCTACCGGCAGGGTCTTTTCCGGCGCTCCCGCCTGCGCAAAGTAGACAGTGACCTGGTTATCCACCCGCGCCCCGCCGACCTTGGCCGTCTGGATGATCCCATCCTCCTTGAAATCCAGGTTGGCGATGCGGGAATGCTCCTCACGAGCGAACAGTAAGGTAGGGGCGCCGGCCTTGGGCTGATCGCTTGCGTCGGTGAAATAATCGAGCAGAATCTGCTTGGTGTAAGTCATCGGGATGTGGGCCAGGTAATCCTGATTCGGGAATGCGGGCAACAGCGCCACGCGGATAGCGTCGGTAGGGATGTTCCAGCGCGTGGGGCTGACGGGCGCGGTGCTGGTGATGTCGAAGGTGGATTTGATGTCAGTCACGGTCATGTCGCGCGTGTCTGGCTCGCCATCGCCGTCGGTGTCGGAGCCGCGCCCGCCGACAAAGACGTTATCCAGGCCATAGGCCAACCGCCACAGGTACTCGTCCGAGTTCGTGTCGTCGTCGTTGTCCGGGTCCTCAAAGGCGATGGCGACCTGCAAGCCGCGATCCTCGCGCACCATCAGGCCGGTCAGGGTCCAATCGTCGTAATAAGCGTGGACGATCTGGGCGTACTCCTGCCGGTTGGCCGATTTCGAGCAGTCGAGTTCATCGTCGGTTGGGTCGGCGCAAAAATCAACCAACATCTGCACCAGCCAGACCAGGCGCACCTGGTGAGCGTTGCCCCAGGCGGACTTGTTCGCCTGATAGGGCATACGGGCCGAAAAGGCGATCTGCGAGCCGCCCGTCTCGTCCATAACCACGTTCAAGGGGACGTAGGCCAATAGATCGCCCGCGTCGTCCTGCTCCCGGACCGTAACGCCATACGGCGCGAGTGGTTGCGGGTCGACCATCTTTTTCAGGTACGGCCCGTTGACCAGGTTGGGGAGCGGGACGCAGATCGTCTCGTCTCCATCCGAGACGGAGACGACGTGATCGCCGTTCGCCAATCTCGTCAGATAGGTGATTCCAGAATTTAAAACCTCCCAAATGTAGTATAATGACATCCGAGAGTAACAAACAGACTGGGAGGGAAAATGGAATTCACGGATGATCTAAAGGTTCTCTTCATCAAAACCGCCGAGCAATT
>DAOTUB010000162.1:0-2986 GCA_034437455.1 Anaerolineae bacterium
TTTTCTCCAGACTGTATCTTTTCAATAAAACGGGGCTATGTAGCCGAGGTTTCCATACCTCGCGGGCCTGCGCGCTATGGAAAGCGCGGCTACGTCGAAAGCTCCCCAGACTTTTGAATTATACCCCGATCACCATTGCATCTTGACATCTCTCGAAAATTATGCTACAATACTATTGAACTAGAGAGCTAGTGCATTAAAAGAGTATGATAATATGAAGCTGCACATTGAATCTGAGAGCAAAGTCCCGATCTATATTCAGGTCGAAGAACAGATCCGCTCCCTCATCGCCGCCGGGCAATTGCGGCCCGGCGAACAGCTCCCCACCATCCGCGAGCTGGCCGCCGACCTGCGGGTGAACTATAACACCATCGCCCGCATTTACCTGGACCTCGACCGCGACGGCGTCATCTCGACCCAGCGTGGCCGGGGCACGTTCGTCGCTGGCGTGCCCGACGAGGATCAAGTGGCTCGCAAGCGACAAGAAAAACTAGAGGCCATCGTGTGCTCGGCCCTCGACGAGGCTCGCGCGTTGGGGTACGCTCCCGACGAGATCGCAGAGGTCTTTCAAGAGGAGCTGGCGCGCTGGCAAGAAAAGAATGGCGGTAAACATCAAAATAAATAGGAGAAAAATGACCATGTACGATAAAGCAGCCGTACAGAAGCAAATGGCCGAGTACAGAAGAGCCCGCTCGGGTCCATCCAATATCTTTCCCGTCTTTATTGCCGGCCTGTTGACGATCGTCTCCGTCTTGATCGCCATCCTGCTGGGAATAGCCAATGTGGACTGGGGATGGATCGTCGGGGAAATGGTAGCCCTCAATCTCGTCAGCCTTTACATCTTGCTCGCCTTCAAGGTTGCCGATCAGTGGGACAAGGCCATCATTCTGCGATTGGGGCGATTCATCAGGCTGAAGGGGCCAGGGCCGTTCTGGATCATTCCCATCGTAGATACGATCCCGGCCTGGATCGATCACCGCGTGATGGTGGCCCCCTTCACCGCCGAGCGCACGCTTACGAAGGATACCGTGCCGGTGGACGTAGACGCGGTGCTCTTCTGGCTGGTGTGGGACGCGGAAAAAGCGGCGCTGGAGGTGGAAAACTACCGCGCAGCCATCTCGTGGGCGGCCCAGACGGCACTGCGAGAGATCATCGGGCAGATGGACCTGGCCGACATCCTGGTGGGTCGGGCCAAGATGGACGCCGAGTTGCAGCGCATCATCGACGAGCGCACCACCCCCTGGGGCATCACCGTCCAGTCAGTCGAGATCCGCGACATCGTCATCCCTCAGGCATTGGAGGACGCAATGAGCCGCCAGGCGCAAGCCGAGCGGGAACGACAGGCGCGCGTCATCCTGGGCGAAAGTGAGGAACAGATCGCCGATTCGTTCTCCAAGGCTTCCGCAGCGTACCGAAACAATCCCACCGCGCTCCACCTGCGGGCGATGAACATGCTCTTCGAGGGATTGCAAGAACGGGGCGCGTTGGTCATCGTCCCGTCCAGCGCGGTAGACACGATGAACCTGGGCGGGGTGATGGGAATCTCTGCGATGGCGGGAATGGCCCCCAAAATCCCCACACAGGATAGCGACGAGGAGTAACCAAGTGCCTCAAAACGCGCTGATTACCGATGAGGTTGAGATCACTGTCTCGGGATTCTTCACCACTCACCATTTCCTGGAGACGGTGATGGGAGGGCTGGGCGAGCTGACTCTGCCTGCCTTTGGAAAAGGAGGCGTCTTCCATTCGGGCGACGGGCGCGAGCTGACGGTGGAACGGACGAGCTGGTGGCGGGGTTGGCACGAGCTGCGAGAGAATGAGATCGTGCTGGGCACAGCTCGCCCGCAAGGCTTCTGGCGGCGCACGATGGACGTCGGGTATCAGGGCGCGATGTATGAACTGATACCCGCCGGCTTTTGGTCCCGTGGCTGGCTGCTCGTTGACAAAGTGGGAACGGTGTGGCTCGACATTCAGCCACGGGGCATCTTTCGCCGGGGCGCCTACGTCACGACTCTGGAGCCGGTGAGCGTCGATCTGCTCGTCTTTGTCTACTACCTGGTCAACGCGCGCTGGCAGGAGCAATCAGCGGCGGCCGGCGCGGCCGCGGGCAGCTAGGAATCGTCACTGGCGTCGTTGCGCACGCAAATCCCCGCCATGTGCGCGTCGGGGTCGTTTACGACCGCACCTTCTCGATCCGATCATCCCCAGCGATCCTCGAACACCGGGCGCGTCTAAACCTGGGGAGTATCCAGTGAAGAACCAATCCAGCGCCGGTCGAGTAGGCCCGAAGGGCCATATCGAGACCAAGCGGGTGATCTGTAGAGCCGCTCGCTTGGTTTCGATACGCGCGAAGCTTTGCTTCGACCGCACTCAACCAGCGCTCGCTCCCCCAAGATCTGTATACGCCCTCGGACACCTCGTGCGACGTCACCCGCCGGATTGTCAAGTTGAGCGAAACGGGCTATAATCGTGGCACTGCTCACGGATAGAGGAGGCCGCGATGAGCCATTATTACAGTGTGCCGATCGATGTCGATGATACCAGTTTCGAGTTCGAGGTGCTGGCCGCGCCTCTTCCCGTCATCGCGGTCTTTTGGTCGGCGCAGGAGGATTCCCAGCAGCAACTCGACGCCATGCTGAAGGAAACCGCTCGCGATTACGCCAACGTCATACAGGTGGTGAAATTGGACGTGGCAGATGCGCCCCAAGAGCAAGCGCGCTACAATATTAAAAATCTACCCGAGTTCCTGTTCTTTCACGAAGGAGAATTGGTCGCGCGAGCCAGCGGAATCCCCAGTGCTGGAACACTGCGCACGTGGATCAAGTATCTGCTCAGAAGCAAACCAAAATCCAAGAAACTAGCAGCTTGTCGGAGAGAAAACTTTGGTAGCTCATAACCGACAAACAGCAACTGATTTTGATCAACAATCGTGCAGTAGTGAACCATAGATACCATGATATTAGCAAATCGGGCTCATTCCTGGCTC
>DAOTUB010000163.1:0-7232 GCA_034437455.1 Anaerolineae bacterium
CGGGTAAAGAAAGGCTTGTCTAGGACTTGAATCCTGAACAGAAAGGCCAAACCCCTATATATACCGGTTCGCCAAGCGAAGAACGTATATGTGGTGGTAGGCTAAAAACTTTTATCCAAAGTCCAAGCAGATTGTAAATAGCTAGTTTTTTCAGGAGGTCACAATTGGGAAAGAGAAGAATTAAACGAAGGAAGAGTCCGTCTGGTGCGCCGGGAGGCAAATCCCAGAAGAACATGCTCCAGCAATTGCAGGGCTTGCAGCAAGAGATGCTCGAAGCTCAGGAGGAACTCGCCGAGATGACCGTCACCGCGACGGTGGGCGGCGGGGCCGTGGAGGCCGTCGTCACCGGCGAGCGGCGGCTGAAATCGCTCACCATCGCGCAAGAGGTGGTGGATCCCGAAGATGTGGAGATGCTTCAAGATCTTGTCATCGCCGCCGTCAACGAGGGCATGGAGCAGGTGGATCGGACCACGACGGAGCGAATGTCGGATTTTACCGCCGGGCTTGGCATCCCCGGCCTGACGTAGACAGAGATGATGCGCACGCCTACCTCTTCAGTCCCCGCCTCGGTGACGCGGCTCATCGAGGAGCTTGCGGAGCTGCCGGGCATTGGCCGCAAGACCGCCGCCCGACTCACCTACTTTTTGCTGCGCGGCAAATCGGATCTGGCGATCCGGCTGGCCGAGGCTCTGCGCGAGCTGAACGAGCGCACCCGGTTCTGCTCCGTCTGCTACAACATCACCGAGGATGACCCCTGTCCTGTCTGTGCAGACCCTGGACGCGATCGCGGCACCTTGTGTGTGGTCGAGGAGCCGCTCGATGTGCTGGCGATCGAGCAGGCCGGGGTGTATCAGGGGATCTACCACGTCTTGCACGGCGTGCTGGCTCCCTCGGAGGGGATGTTTGTCGAGAATTTGCGCATCGGCGAACTGGTGGCCCGCATACGCAAGGGCGAGGTGAACGAGGTGATCCTGGCCACCAACCCCACGAGCGAAGGGGACTGGACATCCTCCTACCTGCTGACCCAGTTGCGCCCGCTGGGCGTGCTCGTCACCCGCCTGGGCCGGGGCCTGCCGATGGGCGGCGACGTGGAGTACGCCGACGCGGTGACGCTCACGCGCGCGCTGGAAGGGCGGGAGGAGATCTAGCTTTCCGCGCCGCTGTCCCCGTTGTAGAGGTTAGTCTCAGTCCACCCCTTTCTCAGCCGCCAGCAGGCTGGCCACCCGCTCCAACACCACCTCGGCCACGGCGATCTTGCTCATCAAGGGTAGTTCCTCTATGTTTCCCTCTCGATTAAGGAGCACCACCCGGTTGGTCTCCGCGCCAAAGCCCGCATCGCGGGCGGTGATATCGTTGGCGACGATCAGGTCGAGGTTCTTGGCAGCCAGCTTGGCGCGGGCGTTTTCCACCACGTTCTGACTCTCGGCGGCAAAGCCGACCACGGCGCGGGGAAAGCCGGTCTCGGCCCGGTGGGCAGCGACGGCGGAGATTCTCTCCGTCCTTTGTCTGGTGACGGCGGAGAGAATGTCCTCCGTGCGGGCCAAGCGCAGAATCAGATCGTCTTTTCCCTTCTTGATTTTCTGTGGAGCGGCGACGATCGGGCGATAATCGGCGGGGGCGGCGGCCATCAGCAGCGCATCCGCTTGCCTGGCGGCGGAGAGGACAGCGTCGTGCATCTCCTGGACGGTGGCGATCTCCACTCGCTCCGCTCCCACCGGCGTGGGTGAATTTGTGGCGCCAGTGATCAGCGTGACCTCTGCTCCCCGATCCAGCGCGGCCTGAGCGAGAGCAAATCCCTGCCGCCCCGAAGACGGATTGCTGAGGAAGCGAACCGGGTCGAGCGGCTCGCGGGTGGGACCGGCAGTGACCACGACGCGCCGCCCGGCCAGCGGTCCCTCTCGGCCCAGCACCAGCCGAACGTGGCCCAGGATTTCGTCGGGCTCCACCATGCGGCCCTCGCCCTCCAGTCCAGAGGCCATCCGCCCGCGAGCTGGCCCGGCAAAGTGGGCACCCCGTTCCCGCAGCGTGGCGGCGTTCGCCTGGGTGGCGGGATGCGCCCACATTCCCACGTCCATCGCCGGAGCGAGCAACACCGGGCAGCGAGCGGCCAGCGCCAGCGTGGTGAGGAGGTTATCGGCCAGGCCCTGCGCCATTTTCGCCATCGTGTGGGCAGTGGCCGGGGCGACGACCATCAGGTCGGCGGCCTCGGCCAACCCCACGTGAACGACGTGCGTGGGCAGGATCGCGTCCTCGCCCATCGTCGCGTCGAGCGCGCCCCACAGGCTGGTATAGACCGGGCGCCCGGTGAGGGATTGGAACGTGAGCGGCGTCACGAAGCGAAGCACCGCCTCCGTCATCACCACGTCCACATGAGCGCCGGCCTGGGTCAGGCGGCTGGCGAGGGTGCAGACTTTGTAAGCGGCGATACCTCCGGTGATGCCGAGCAAGATACGTTTGTCTTTGAGCAAAGGGATCATTTGATTGAATGTTCGTCCAACCATCTCTGGACAAAGTCCAGCAAATCTTCCAGATTGGTGATGGTAGATGGCTCTGGCATTTCCTGATCTGGAAAATGCACGTGATGGGGAGCGGTAGCGATGCCAGGCCAGTGAGGGGCGTTATCCCAGCGTCGTCGCAAGGCGCCACTGGCTTCCATCCACTGGTAGGCATACTTGCGGCTTCCGTCAGCAAAGAGATAGTCGCGCAGTGTAAACCGACTGTCATCGAGCAGGACGGCGGACACCTGCAACATGTACGCAGAGCCTTCTTCCTCGTAGCGGACCACGCGCCAGGATTTGAAGAGAGATGCGTGGGCATCAAATAGCTGGAGCATCGTCCAAAGATTTGGAGACGGCAGCTAGTTGAGCGTTGACCATCTCAATGGCGTCGGCATACCATTGCCACTGCAAGTAGTCGTCGTCGGCTGCAAAGTCTTCGCTGCCCTGGGCTGTGTAGCGGGCGCGCAGATCCTCCAGGGTGCAACCCCACCGAGCCTCTAATTGCTGGATGGCAGCCTGATAACGGGCCAGGCGTCCCAGCAGGATCATGCGAGCATGTTGGCGGGCCGCCGCCAATGGATCAGGGTACCCCAGGGTAGTCAGGATGTCCTCAAGGGTATACGATTGAGCAAGTGTCTGCTGCATCAAAAATCCCCTTGTTACCTCTCTCTCCTTCGGATAGCTCACGAGCAGTATACCACTGGCTCATTTGCCTGTCAATCTATTCAACTCATAGATAATCCGCAACCCGTGCAGCGTGAGCCACGGATCCACCACATCAATGACGTCCGTCTCGCGGGCGATGACCTCTGCCAGTCCTCCCGTGGCGATGATTTGCGTCTCGGGTCCCAACTCGGCCTTGAAGCGGGCCACCATCCCCTCCACGAGGCCGACGTAGCCAAAGAGCAGGCCGGACTGGATGGCGTGGGGGGTATTGTTCCCGATGGCCGACGGCGGGCGGGTCAGTTCCACCCGGGGCAGCTTGGCCGTCCGCTCGAAGAGCGCGCGGGCGGCGATGCCGATGCCAGGGGTGATGGCCCCGCCCAGGTAATCCCCTTCCGCAGAGATGGCGTCGAAGGTGGTGGCGGTGCCAAAGTCCACCACGCAGGCCGGCACGCTGTACAGGACGCGCACGGCGGCGGCGTCCACCACGCGGTCGGCCCCCACTCCCTGGGGAGGTTCGTAGCGAATGCGCAAGCCGGTCTTTACTCCCACGTCCACCACCAGCGGCTCTTGCCCAATGTACTCCTGGCAGACTTGTCCAAAGACCTGCGTCAACGGCGGCACGACGCTGGCGATGGCGACGCCAGTCACCTGTTCGGGCCGGTAAGCCTGGTGGTGGAATAACTGATCCAACAGAATGCCGTACTCGTCGGGCATTTTCTCGTGGATGGTGCGGATGCGCCAGCGCGGGCCGAGTTTCTTGCCCTCGTACAGTCCGAAGGTGATGTTGGTGTTGCCGATATCAATGGCTAGAAGCATCTGGAAATCACTCCTTTTCTCCAAGCACCACGTTATCGATCAGGCGCGTCTGGCCCACAAAGACGGCCAGAGAAAGCAGCGCCCTGTCGGCGACCATCTCCAACTCCTGGAGCGTTTCGGGGTGGGCGCAGGAGACATATTGGAGACGGGCGAGCGGCTCACCTCCGATGATCTCGGTCACGATGCGGCGCAATTGCTCGGCGTCCCGTTCGCCCGCCTCAAACGCGGCGCGGGCGGCCGTAAGCCCTCGATGGAGCACGGTAGCGGCCTGCCGCTCTTGAGGGTTTAGATAGGTGTTGCGGCTGGACATTGCCAACCCGTCCGGCTCGCGCACGATGGGACAGATCACGATCTCGATGGGAAAGTTCAGGTCGCGCGTCATCCGCTGGATGACGACGGCTTGTTGGGCGTCCTTCTGCCCAAAGTACGCTTTCTGGGGCTGAACGCCGGTGAACAGCTTGGCCACCACCGTCGCCACGCCGCGGAAGTGTCCGGGGCGCATGCTGCCCTCCAGCGGCTGCGTGACCTCCTCCACGGTGACCCAGGTCTGGAAGCCCGGCGGGTACATCACCTCTGGTGTGGGCGTCCAGACCAGGTCGGCGCCCTCGGCTTCCAGCAGGCTCAGGTCGCGAGGCAGGTCGCGTGGGTAGGTGGATAGATCCTCCTCGGGGCTGAACTGGGTGGGGTTGACAAAGATGCTGGCCGCGACACCGGCGCATTCGGCCCGCGCCCGGCGCACCAGCGAGATATGCCCTTCGTGCAAGTATCCCATCGTGGGCACGAGGCCCACCGGCTCGGAGAGTCGCGCGCGCGCAGCATGCAACTCGGAAAGTGTTGTAACAGTCTGCATGTTTCCTCCGTATTCGATGGAGTAAGGGAGAAGCCCCTATGCGCGTCAATCTAACGTTTGAACGAGTAAGAAGCGTCGGCTGAGTAGGACCTGGAACGAAGTGGAAGGCCCGTATCAAAGCCAAGCGACTTTGCAAGACCCGCTCCCTTGGTTTCGATACACCTTCGGCACTCAACCAGCGGTCGCTAACCTTAAATTGACGCGCATGGAAAAGCTTTCCCCTATTTCTTACTCCCTACTTCCTACTCCCTCACGGCCTTGACCAGTAGCCAGAGCGTCCGATTCACCGGCGTGGGAACGCCGCACTGCTCGCCGACCTTGACGATGGCCCCGCAGATGGCGTCTATCTCGGTGGGAGCGTCGCGCAGTATATCCTGGAACATCGAGGAGTGGTTGACGGCGGTGCGGCGCGCCACGTCCTCAGAAGCGGCGACCGGGTCCGGGAAGGTCAGTTGGCGGCCCATCGCTGCGGCGACGTCGGCGGCCTCGCGGGCCAGCTCGCCCATCAGGGCGCGGGCCGAGGGGTGGTTCAGCAGCTCGCCGTTGGGGACGCGCAGCAGGGCGGTGAGCGGGTTGATGGCGGCGTTGATCACCAGTTTGCTCCACAACAGATCGTCGGCTTCCGGCACGATCTGGATCGCAAAACCGGCTCCTCGCAGTAGCTCTGCCAGCGGGTCCAGCCGGGGATGTTCTCCCAACGAGATGACGCCCTCCCCTCCAGGACGCACGCGCCCAGGCCCCACGAGCGTGGCCCCGGTGGTGGTCACGCCCAGCGCCACACGGGGCGCGCCCAGGGCACGCTCCAGGCTCTCGCGGTTGCCCAGGCCGTTTTGCAGCGTGAGCGCCAGCCCGTCCGGCGACAGGCACTCGGCCAGTTGCCGCGCGGCGCGCTCCGTCTGCCAGGATTTGACCAGCACGAGGGCGAAGCGAGCACCCACACAATCGCCCGGGTCGGCGGTGGCCTGCACCGGGTAGGCCTGCTCGGAGCCGTCGGCGGTCAGGCGGACGCCGTGAGCGCGCAGCGCCTCCAATCCCTCCGGCCAGGTTCCCAACATCGTCACCTGCACGCCCGCAGCCGAAAGCCGGGACGCAAACAGGCAAGCCAGCGCCCCCGTCCCTACGATGAGAAGAGATTCGCTCATCGCTACTCTCCCATCTCTTTCAGGAACGCTTTCCACTCCTCGTCCGCCATCTCCACTGTGTGCTCAGGCGCGGGAAAATCGCCCGCCTCCACGTCGTCTCGGAACGCGGCCAGGGCGCGCGAGATCTCGCCGTGCAGATTGGCGTATTTTTTGACGAACTTGGGCGTAAAGCGGTCGAATAGGCCCAGTAGGTCGTGCGTGACCAACACTTGGCCGTCGCAGCCCGCCCCGGCCCCGATGCCGATGGTGGGGATCTCCAGCCGTTGGGAGACGAACTCGGCCAGTTGGGCGGGAACGGACTCGATGACGATGCTAAAGCAACCCGCTTCCTGCAATATCAGGCCGTCTTCCAACATGCGGCGTCCGGCGTCCGCTGTGCGCCCCTGCGAGCGGAACCCGCCGAACAGGTGCACGCTCTGGGGCGTCAGGCCCAGGTGGCCCATCACCGGGATGCCGGCGGCCACGATGGCGCGGATGGCGTCCGCCCGCTCGCGGCCCCCCTCCAGTTTGACGGCATCCATCTTGGCCTCTTGCAAGAAGCGCCCGGCGTTGCGCACGGCCTGCTTCACCGAGACCTGGTAGGACATGAACGGCATATCGCCGATCAACAAGGGGTATTTTGCCCCGCGCGCCACCGCGCGGCAGTGGTGGAGCATCTCCTCCATCGTGACCGGCAGCGTGTTTTCGTACCCCAGCACGACCATCCCCAGCGAATCGCCGACCAGGATCGAATCAATGCCCGCCTGGTCCACCGCCAGCGCCGTGGGGTAATCGTAAGCGGTCAGCATGGTGATGGTTTCGCCGCGTTGTTTCTTTTGCAAAAAAGTGCGCGTGGTGACTTTTCGTCGTGATGAGGATGAAACTTGAGACATAGGAGCCTCCTTTTTAGGATGAGTGGGATCGGAGGCACAAAACGGCAGGGGGAAACAAAACGACGGAGCGGTGGCCCCGTCGGCAGACGATGACTTCCTTTCTGCCGTCTCGGTCGCCTGCGTCTTCTCAGAAGACACGCGATCCCAGCGGCACCAGAAAGCGGTGCGTTTGGTTTTGTGTGCGTCAGGCTCACGGCCCGACGGGTCCGTGGCAAGGATATTATAGTCGGAATGGGAGGGATGTCAAATGGCCAATCTGATGGGGTATAATTCAAAAGTCTGGGGAGCTTTCGACGTAGCCGCGCTTTCCATAGCGCGCAGGCCCGCGAGGTATGGAAACCTCGGCTACATAGCCCCGTTTTATTGAAAAGATACAGTCTGGAGAAAA
>DAOTUB010000164.1:0-5872 GCA_034437455.1 Anaerolineae bacterium
TTTTCTCCAGACTGTATCTTTTCAATAAAACGGGGCTATGTAGCCGAGGTTTCCATACCTCGCGGGCCTGCGCGCTATGGAAAGCGCGGCTACGTCGAAAGCTCCCCAGACTTTTGAATTATACCCAGCTCAGGACGGCATTTGCTTTATACACCATACAGTGTTATAGTTCGAGGAGATTCTAGAAAAATGCATCAACAAGCGGATAAGCAGATGGAGAAAACCGATCTCTTGGAGCCAGTCAGCGTTCTGCTGATTGCGACTACTCCGAAAGCCACGCCTGTCTTGTCTCGGTCAAGAGGTCGGGTATCCGCTTATCCGTTTTCATCCGCTGTCGCAGCCAAGAGGAGAATCCAGTGAACCGATCCAGCTTTGACCTCCAATTGACGACCATGGCCCACGGCGGCGCGGCCCTGGGCCGACACGAAGGGCGCGTCATCTTTGTTCCCTACGCGCTGCCCGGCGAGATGGTGCGCGTCGCGATCGCCGAGGATAAAGGCCGCTACGCCTTCGCCCGCCTCATCGAGGTGCTCGAGCCTTCCCCCAACCGCGTCGCGCCTCCCTGCCCGTACTTTGGCCAGGCCGGATGCGGCGGCTGCCAGTGGCAGCATATCGACTACCAGGCCCAGGTGCGCCTCAAAGCCGAGATCGTGGCCGACCAGCTCGCGCGCGTCGGCGGCGTGACCGATCCCAAGGTCCACCCCACCATCCCGGATCGTTCCTGCTGGGCCTACCGCAATCACGCCCAGTTTCATCCTGCCCCGGACGGCAGGCTCGGTTTCCAGGCCGCCGCCAGCAACGAGACCATTGCCATAGACGAGTGCCCAATCCTCCACCCGCTCCTATCCGATCTCTACGCCACGCTCGATCTGGATACGGAGGGTCTCATACGTCTCTCTCTGCGTGTGGGCGTCAACACAGGCGGCCGCATGCTCGTCTTTGAGATGGAGGACGATCTGCCGCCGGCCCTGACGACAGATGCTCCTGTCTCCTGCGTTATCCTCCTTTCCGACGGTGTGCACGCCAACCTCATCGGGAGCAACTATATCACAGAGATCGTCGCCGGGTACACCTATCGCATCTCCGCGCCTTCCTTCTTCCAGGTCAATACGGACCAGGCCGCCCAACTGGTGCCTCAGGTGTTAGAATACCTCGATCTACAGGGGAGCGAGACGGTGTTGGATGCGTATTGTGGCGTGGGGCTTTTTACCGCTCATTTGGCCGAGTACGCCGGGCTGGTCATCGGCATCGAGGAAGCTCCCGCTGCCGTGGACGACTTGATGGAGAACACGACCGGTCAGAAAAACATCGAGATCGTCGAGGGACGGGTCGAGGACGCCCTTCCCGACCTGGACATTCCCCTCGACGCCGCTGTGCTAGATCCCCCCCGTGCCGGCATGGATCGCTTTGCGCTCGACGCGCTGGTCGAACGGGAGCCTGCCCGCATCGTCTATGTCTCGTGCGACCCGGCCACGCTCGCCCGCGACGCCAAGCGGCTGATCCGCTCTGGTTACCAACTGGTCGAGGTGCAGCCGGTGGATATGTTTCCCCAGACCTGTCACATCGAGAGTGTGGCGCTGTTCGTTTCTGGACGCACGTAAAACGCGCTTTCGGACACGAGTGAGTTGCAAACGGTGTCAGATGTGCTAAAATCGAGTAGAAAAAGGGGGAAAGGAAAAGATGACTGGTCAAGCCATTACCCTACATTTGCCAGAGCATCTCTATAGACAACTGGGACAGGCCGCGAATGTCTTGGAACAGACGTTGGATGACGTGGCGCTCCAGTCCATTCGCGCTGGCTTGCCTCCAAACCTCGATCGGGTACCAGAACGCTTCCAGGCGGATCTGCAGGCATTGGGGCGGTTGAGCAACGAGATGTTGTGGCAAGTAGCACGCAGCGAAATAGACGACGACAAAGCAACTTTATACGAGTCGCTGCTGGAGCGAAATCAACGCGGAGAATTGGATGAAGCGGATCGAGTCAAGTTAGACGCATTACGTGAAGAGGCTGACCTGCTCATGCTCCGCCGGCCTTTTGCGTATGCGCTGTTGAAATGGCGTGGATGTAATATTCCGACGCTGGATGACTTGCCGAGACCGTGAGCAAAACCTACATTTCCCAGGAACTGCGGCGACTCATTGCCCAGGATGCCCATTATCGCTGTGGTTACTGCCTTACGGCACAGCGGATCATCGGGCGTCCGATGGTAATCGATCATCTGTTGCCAGAATCACGAGGCGGTTTAACCGTTCGGGAGAATTTGTGGTTGGTATGTCGTCGTTGTAACGAGTTCAAAGGCGACCGCACTCACGCTGTCGACCCACTGACTGGCGCGACGGCGCCTCTATTCAACTCTCGGATCCAATCCTGGGGAGTACATTTTGCCTGGAGCGAAGATGGCTTGGAAATCATCGGGTTGACGGCTACTGGACGGGCGACGGTGATCGCCCTACGCCTGAACAACGATGAGATTGTTGCAGCCCGCTCACTGTGGGTCTGGGCAGGTTGGCATCCACCAGTCGATTAATCCTACCGCCTCGCCCTAATCATCTATTTCAACGCGCACGTCAACATAGGCTGGCTCTCTGGACAGTTTCGGTTTCTTCGTGCGGCGCACGACCCGTCGCTCGCGCCGATGGACGTGCCACGCCGCCCGCAACCGTTGTCTCAGCGAGTCGGCGTCCAGCCCCACCCGCAGCCGGAGCCAGGCCAGCGTCATCACGGCGAGCGCGATTCCACCGAGTGCCAGTCCCGGCGACCAGAGCACCCCCAACCCGGCCCCGCGCAACATCACCCCGCGCACGATCGCCATATAGTGCTGCACCGACGAAAAACGCGACAGCACACGCATCGCTTCGGGCAGGCTGCCCGCCGGCACCAGGAAGCCGGAGCAGGCGATCTCGAGCATCGCCAGCGCGAATACGAACAACATCGCCTGCTGCTGCGTGCGCGAGATCAGCGAGATGAGCGTGCCCCAGCCGATCTGCACCAGGACGAAGGGGACGGTGAGCAGCAGCAGGAGCGGCAGCGAGCCGCGCAGCGGAATATCGAACCAGGCGACGATCACGCCGATCATCAGCAGACAATCGACCAGGCCGACCACGAGTGTGGGGATCGCCTTGCCCGCCATCAGCTCCACCCGGCCCAGCGGCGTGACGCGCAGTTGTTCCAGCGTGCCCAGCTCCCGCTCGCGGGTAAAACTCTGCGCGGCGATGATCAGCGTCACCTGGTAGACGATCAGCCCCAGCATCATCGTGATCGCGCCGGGCTGGCCGTCGAGGGCCGCGTTGAAGCGAGCGATGAAACGCAATTCCACCGGCAGGGCGCTGGCGAGTCCGTAGCGGGCGGCGAGATCGCGCGCGATCTCGGCGGCCACATTCTCTGCCGCGCCGATGGCGACGTTTGATACCACGTAGCTGGAGCCATCGGCGATGACCTGTACCTCGGCGCTTTGGAGGGGATCGGTCAGCGACGCCCCGTAGCCCGGTGGGATCGCGACGACGACGCTGACCTGCCCGCTCTGCATCCATTCCTCGGCCTGAGCGACGCTGTCTCCATATGCTCTGATGAGCAGTTCGTCCGTCTGCTCTAGCCGGGCGACTAACTCGCGGCTGGCCCGGCTACGATCCAGGTCGACCACGGCCAGCGGCAGGTTGCGCACGCCTCCTCCCGTCATGCCGCCCATCAGCAGCAGTTCCAGCAACGGTCCCAGGAGCAGGAAGCCGAGCAGGAGTTTATCGCGGCGCAGTTGCAGGAGCTCTTTGATCACCAGGCCCCAGATGCGGTACAGAATGTTTCTCATAATCCGTAGGGCGGTTTTGCTAACCGCCGTAGGGTCGGATTTGCTATCCGACCTACATCAGTGTACCCGTTTCTTAACCGTCAGCGCCCCCAGCCCCACCCAGGCGACGGAAAGCGCCAGCAGCGCGAGCGCCGGTCGCCACATCTCGACCAAGTTGGCCCCCTTGAGAAAAATGGCGCGGCAGATGGTCACAAAGTGAGTGCTGGGCAGCGCGTAGGAGATGGCCGCGCTCGTCAGGTCGGTGGTGTCCAGGGGATCGATCATGCCGGTCAGGAAGAAACCGGGCACGAAAAAGACGAACAGGGCGATCACGGTGGCGGTCTGCTGGCTGCGCGCCAGGTTGCCGATAAAGAGCGCCATCCCCACACTCGCCAGTAGAAAATCAATCGTCAGCGCCACGAGCAACAGCGAGCTGCCCCGGAAGGGCACGTCGAACAGCAGCACCGCCGTCAGCCAGACCGGCAGCAGCCCGACGAGCGCGGCGGTGACGTAGGCGATCAGCTTGCCCCCCAGGTACTCCAGGCCGCGCACGGGAGTGGCGACGAGCGATTCGAGCGATCCACTCTCGCGCTCGCGAGCCAGCGCCAACGCCGCCGCCATCACAGGCAGAGAAAAAACGATGGGGATGAGGCCAGGGATCATACTCTCCCGCTCGGAAGCTTCGGGCAGGTAGGCGGATTGAGCGCGAATCTGCAACGGCGGCGGGGGCGTGGAGAACTGGCGGTTCAGCTCCAGCCCAAAGTCGGCGGCGTGGCCGAGCAAGCTGCCGGTCGCCTGCCCGGCGACGAAGGTACCCACTCCGTCCAGGATGACCTGCACGGAAGCCGAGTCGCCCTTCTGGATCGTGTGGGCAAAGCGCGGGGGGATGATCATCGCCGCGTCCACGCTCTGCTTCACCAGCAACGTGTCGATCTCCTCGTAGCCAGATGTATAGCTGATGGAGAAATCGTCGTCGCTGGAAAGGGCGGCGACGAACTGGCGCGACAGGGGAGTGCGATCCTGATCCCACAGCGTCAGATGGATGCGCCCGCTGCCGCTGATAAAAATCGTGGACAGGGCGACGAGAACAAAAGCGGGGGATAGAAACACCATCCACAGGGTGCGCGGCTCGCGTAGAATGTGCCGGTACTCTTTGACAAGTACGCTGATAAACCGGCGAATAGACATAGAGCGGGTAGTGTAACGCAAAACGTCGGTTCTGTCAATGGGAGATATGGGCTATGCCAGTTGGAACCTCGTCCAATTGCCCTCGCGCTTACATTATGCTATACTACCCCCTATCCTGGGTATAAGAGTTGAAAGTGACATCCGCCATTATGAAAGAACAAGAGCTGATTGAGCGGTACCAAGTGGGAGAGCGCGATTTTTCTCAAGCCGATCTGGAACTGGCCGAGCTGAGTACGGCCAACCTGAGCGGGGTCAACCTGCGAGGAGCCAACCTGCGCCACGCCAATCTGCGTGATGTTGACCTCAGCGGAGCCGACTTACGCGAAGCCAACCTGCGTGGGGCCGACCTGCGCAACGCCAATCTGATCGAGGCCCGCCTGAGTGGTGCGAATCTCTGCCTGGCCGACCTGCAATTGGCTGACATGAGTGGGGCAGACATGAGTGGGGTCGAATTGCGCGGGGCCGAAATGAACCGGGCCACAGCGCGCATGGTTAACCTGTTCCAGGCAAATTTGCACCGGACCGATCTGAGCGGGGCCGACCTGCGCAAATCTGACCTGCGCGAGGCCCGTCTGCGCCAGTCCAAGTTCTACATGGTCAACCTGTGGTTGGCCGATCTGAGCGGGGCCGATCTACGTGGATCGGATCTGAGCGGGGCCGATCTGCTCAAGGCCAACTTTAGCGGGGCGACGGTGACCGAGGCACAGCTCGCCCAGGCCCGATCGTTCGAAAGCGCCACGCTGCCCGATGGCACGAAGCATAAAACGGTATAAACGCAGTACCGCATAACTTGCTACGCGGCTTGACATAGGGGGTTTTCATAGCATACTATCTCCATTCCACACAAGGAGAAAAGAGCTATGAGGACCCCAAGAGAATCTTACTCGAGAAAGCCAATTGTG
>DAOTUB010000165.1:0-3473 GCA_034437455.1 Anaerolineae bacterium
GTATATATAGGGGTTTGGCCTGTCTGTTCAGGATTCAAGTCCTAGACAAGCCTTTCTTTACCCGCATATATACGGGATTGGTATTTTCAAACCGGCATATATAGGGGTGTAAATTTATCCAAAGTCCAAGCATTAGATACACCTCGAAATTCAATCCAGCCCTTTCAACACGAAATCAAAGAGCAAGGCATTCGTCATCAGTTCGATAGCAGCGCGATCATCGGTAAAGACGACATCTCCGGCCCGCGTGGGCCGGAGATTTTCCGCTGCTTGCTGCACAGTGGGATACAGAAAATCGTCGCCCTCCAGGCCGGGCAGGTTCGCCAGCAAATTCCCAGGCTCGCTGGGCCGGACCGTGGCGACGATGATGGCGTTGAAACTGTACGGCACGTCGATCACGTGCACCGAGGGAAAAACCTGGAGCAACGTCGCCGCCATCGCCTCGACCAATCGATAGTCCTCCGGCGTGTGCCCCACGTTGATCGCGATGACGCCGTCATCGGTGAGATGCTCCCGCGCCTGGCGAAAGAACTCGACCGTCGTCAGGTGCGGGGGGATGTAGGGCAGCCGGTAGGCATCCACGCCGATGATGGTGTAGCGGTGTTCGGAGCGAGCCAGGTAGGTGCGCCCATCGGCGACGATGACGTTTAGATTGGGCTGGTTCATCGCAAAATACTCCCGCCCCACCCTCACGATCTCCGGGTCGATCTCCACCCCATCAATCGGCAGCGGACCATAGACGACAGTGTACTGTTGAGCAATAGTGCCAGCGGCCAGCCCGATAAGCGCCATACGCCCAACCTGGTCGGGTGTGTAAGGCGGAGGATTAAAGTACGGAGCAATGAGGAAATAATCCCACGTCCCCGGAGTGCGTAGTTGAGAGCCGCTTCGCTTCCCTTCCCCATCAGATCGGTCGGGGCAATAGACAGAGTGGATAGCCTGTCCCTCGTTTAGCAATAAGTCACGACAACCATCATCGCGCTCCACCACCTGGATGTAATTGTAGGCCGACTCGGTCTCATAGATCGCGCCCTTCGCGGCCTTGACCGGCTGTCCGCGCAGGAGCAGGGCCAGCAGAACAATGACGGCGGGCATCCAAAGATACAGGAGCAAGCGGCGGGGGTTTCTGCGGGCCAGCCCGATGAGCGCGACGGTCAGCAACAACAGCGACAACAGGACAAAGGTATTGCGCGTTCCGATGGCGGGCACGAGCAGCAGATCGGGCAGGAACGCGCCCAGGAAGCTCCCGGCGGTCGAGATGGCATAGACCCGGCCAGCGGTCTGCCCAGCGCTTTCCACGTCCTTCATCGCCAGTCGGATGACAAAGGGCGAGATGCAGCCCAGCAGCGTGACCGGCGCACTAAAGAGGACCAACACGGCGACGAACGAACCGACGAGCATGGCAACATCGAAATTGGCAAAGCCAGGCGCGGCCAGTTGTAACACCGGATAAGCGGCAAAGGGCACGACACCGACGAGAAACCCGGCCCAGGCCACGATCTGGTAGAGCGCGATGGGCCAGGGAGCGCGATCAGCCCAGCGCCCTCCGAGAAAGTAGCCCGCCGTCAGGTAGAGCATGACCAACCCAATGATCGTGGCCCACACCAGATTGGCAGTGCCGAAATGGGGACGGAGCAAGCTGGAAGCAGCCAACTCGACGGCCAACGAAACCAGCCCACCCGCAAAGGCGGTGACGTAGAGATAAGTTTTTTTGCGCATACGGCTGATTATAACCGCTTTGGGCAGCTAGGCAACTTGACCTGCAAAGACAAGAGCATTTGCCTCCCAGTGAAAAGAGGCTATAATTCAAACCACCTATGAACGAACAAATCAAGACTCGAAAACGATGGCCTCGCCTGGTTCAATGGCTGCTCGTGCTGGCCCTGCCCGTGCTTTTGCTCGCAGCCGACATACGCATCGTCACCGGGCACTGGTTCGCGCGTTGGGAATATGAAAAAGCAGATTTCCCGCCCGACCCTTACGGCTTTTCCACGGCGGAGCGCATTCAACTGGCCGAGATCACCATGGACTATTTGGCGACCCAGGCGGACATCTCGCTCCTGGCCGACCTGCGACTTGCCAACGGCGCGCCCGCCTTCAATGCGCGGGAGTTGCGCCACATGGTCGACGTACAAACGGTGTATGGTCACTTGATACGGGCCGGCATCATCACTGTGTTGGTATGGCTAGGGGGAACGATCGCGCTGCTCGCCAGAAGAGAGACGCACTGGCGCGTCCCCGCCGCGCTCCTGGGCGGCAGCCTGTTCACCCTCGGATTACTGGTCCTCGTCGGAGCTTTCATGGCACTGAGCTGGGGCAATTTCTTCGTCACGTTCCACCGCATCTTTTTCGAGGACCATACCTGGAGCTTTCCCTACTCCGACACGCTGATCCGCCTGTTCCCCATCCGCTTCTGGATGGACGTGGCCGCGACGGTCGTCGCCTTGCTGATCGTGGAAGGCATCATCGTCGGCTTTGTGGGATGGCTGTGGAGACGAAAGTTGACTGAAAGCAACTAACAAACCATCCCCTGGCAAAGACAATGTTCAACTACTGCCTTCTTCCTCGCTCGGCACCAGCGCGCTGGGCAACAGTCGTCCATCCTCCTGCCGGATAAGCAGATCGCCCTCCAGTGATTTGAGCATGGGCAACAGTTCGACGAATGTCTCGACGCCCAACTGCTCCAGCGTGGCATCGTCAATGTCCACCGAAAGCCCACCGCTACGCCGGGCGACGTAGAGCAGTCGTCGAATGTCGGGAGTGAGTTCGAGCGCGAACTCGTCCTGTACCATCCGCCAAAGGACGGGAAAGGTCTGCTCGTCAATAGGCTCCACGCCGTTCATCGCGCCCCGGCGCATCACTTTTTCGCAGATCAGGTTGAACTGGCGGGGGATGTGATAAGCATATTCGGCGATCTGGGAGATGACGCCTGGGGTAAAGGGCGCGACATCGCCGGATGGACGTTTGCGAGCGGTATTCAAGTAATTGACTGCAACGTGGTACAACTCGTCGCCGCTCATTCGGGGCAGCGTGACGATCTCGCTGAACAAACCCAACATTTGCCCGGAGGCATCCTGTAGAGCCGAGGTGAAGCGACCGGTCAGCAAAAAAGCCCGTTTTCCCTGTCCGCGTCGCAACAGATCGGTGGCGTCATCCAATAGATCCTGCACGGTGCGAGGCACTTTTTTATCCAGGTCGTCAACGGCAATGATGACTCGCCGGTAGCGCTCCTGAGCAACGTCGAGCAAACGCAGCAAGACCGTGTAGACGTTCTGAAGTTGCCAACCTTCCTCCTGCCCTCGCTCCCACGAACCGCCGAGGCTGACGAGCTGCAAGTCTACCTTACTGGGGTGATGAAAGGAGGGCCTGTTTAGGCGATTTCCAACTGTAGAATTGGTGCCGGTTTTGTTCCTGCTCCACGAAGTTGATTCGGCAATCTGAGCCTTTCTGATTCGGTGCGTGGCGTTTGCAGG
>DAOTUB010000166.1:0-35207 GCA_034437455.1 Anaerolineae bacterium
GGGTGCGACCCAAGCAAGCGATGTCGATCACGGTACCTCCTCCTGTAGTAGCTCCAACGCTCTCAACAATTGCGCGTCTCCGCTGTCCCGGAGCGCGCCCTCCATCATGTCCCGCTCTTGCGCGGGCAGCAACGGAGCGACACCCGAGGGCATGGCCACCCGGACGTCAGGCTCCAAGCCTTTGTGCCAGATGATGCGTCCGTCCGGGGTGCGCCATTCCTCAACCGCCAGCAAAAGCGCCGACCCATCGGAGAGGGGGAATCGGTTCAGGACGGTGCCGGTGCCAAAGGTGGTCTCTCCAACGACGGTGGCCCGTCCGGCGTCCTGCAATGCGCCGGTCGCGATCTCGGCGGCGCTGGCCGTGCCGCCGTTGACCAGCACCACCATGGGAATGTCCGGCGCCAGCGGCTCGCCCTCGACTTCCACCGGCGTGATCTCGCCCTGGGCGTCTTTTCTCAGCAGCACGTCGCCGACCTCCAGAAAGAGGCTGGCGGCCCGCACGACCTGGTCGAGCAGCCCGCCGGGGTTGTTGCGCAGGTCCAGGATCAGCCCGTCCATGTCTTGCTCCTGGATCTCGGCCAGCGTCCCCTCCAGGTCTTGGGCGGCTCCGTCGCTAAAGCTGGAGATGCGCACGTGAGCCGTCGACGTCCCGGGCAATCGCTCCCAGGTCACCAGATCGAGCTGGATCTCGGCGCGCTCCAGCGTCACCTGGCGCGTCTCTCCCGTCTGGGCGTCCTCGATGGTCAGGCTGACGCGCGTGCCCGCCGGTCCCAGGATGCGGTTCACCACCGCGTCCAGCGGCAGATCGGTGACGTCCTCCCCGTCCACCCGGAGGATGACGTCTCCGGCCTGTAATCCGGCGCGCTGAGCCGGGGAATGGTCGATGGGCGCGACGATGGTCACGCGACCGTCCTGCATCTCGACGTAGGCGCCGATGCCCTCGAACTTGCCGGTGATGAATTCCCGGTGGAGGCGAGCCATCTCAGGATCCAGAAAACGACTGTGGCCCGTATCGCCCAGGGATTCCACCATGCCGTCGATGGCGCCATAGACCAGGCGCTGAGACGAGGCGGCCTCCTGATCCACGTAAGCGCGGCGAATGACCTGCCAGGCCTCGCCGATCAAGCGGAACTCGGACACCGCGTCGTCGGGGATTCCCGGAGGCACGGCGATGCGAGAGAGCAGGTACCGATCGAGCAGCACTCCACTGGCCAGCCCGACGATGAGGGCCAAAAGGACCAGTCCCGCCGTTTTCAGCGTGCGTTTTCGCGTCATCTTGGAATAGAACTCACTACCGTTATAGAGCGATGCTCAGATACTCGACCTGGTGGCCGATCCGGCGGGCGCCCTGGTAGAGGTACGCGTGGAGCACGTGCAGCCCCTCCTCCTCCGGCGTGAATTCGACCGTGGGCCGAACCTCCTCCCCCTCTTCCAGCACACCCAGCCCCTCCTTGGCCAGCGACAGGGACTCGCCGCTCGGGGTCTCGACCCAAAGCTCGATCACCAGATTCACGCTCTTGATCAGACCGCGCACGGTGGCCTCGAAAACCAACGGCTCACCCAGAAGCGCGCGGGGCGCGGTCGCCGTCACAAAACGGACCAGCTCGGCCGGCTGTCCGGCGACTGTGAGGGTGAGATCGGGAGACTCCCAGGAGAAAGGCTCGTCGCCTTTACGGCCCTCGACAGAGACGTACAGCTTGCCCGTAGTCTCTGCCGAGATCTGGAAGTGGCGGGATTGGGCCTCTCCAGGGGCCAGCGATAGGATAAATACCCCCGTCCCCAAAACCATGATGGAATGCGTATCGAGCGAAACGAGGTTGACGGCCAGGCTTTCCAGCGTCTCCTCGCCGATATTCTCCAGCGTCAAGGTCACCCAGCTCATACCGGGATTGATCGCCCTCGGCGTCAACTCATACCGAATGGGATGTTTGTTGGGCATAATGTCCACCTTCCTTTCTATTCATCCTCGTCGAGATCATACTCGCTCTGAGGCGTCCTGACATAGATCTGCTCTTTCTCGCGGCCAATGCGCTTGTAGTCGTCGTACAGGTAGGCGTACAGGATGTAATCGCCTTCCTCACGGACCGTCACCTCGGTGCTGTAGCGCGCCTCCTCGCCCCCGGACAACTCGATCTGCATGGCGTCCAGCCGCTCGAACTCGCCGCCGGGCGTCTCTGCCCAGAACTCGAGTTCCAGGTCTCGACGCTCGGCCAGCCCCCTCACCGTCGCCTCGCACGTCACCTTTTTCCCCGTAACCAGGTAGGGCTTGGTCGTCGCCAGCAGGCTCACCAGTTCGGCCGGCTCCTCACTCACCCACATCGACACGCCGGGCGACTCCCAGTGAAAAGGCGCGTCTCCCTGCCAGCCGTCGAGCGAGACGTACAACCGTCCAGAGAGGGTGGCAAAGATCTGAAAGTGAATCTGCTTTTGCGCGTCCGGCTCCAGCAACAAGAGATGCTCTCCCCCGCCATAGACCTGGATAGACCGCGCATCGAGCGAATTGAGTCTCACGTCCAGATCCCGCAGGCTCTCGGCCCCGATGTTGGTCAGGGTCAATGTCAACCAATTCGTACCGGCACTGATGGTTCTCGGCTCTAATTTGTATTGAATCGGATGTCTAACTGCCATTCTCCTCCTCCTCGTTCCCTGAAATCCCGGCACGTATTGGAAAAACCGGGCAGGCAGCAGGTGCATGCCCACTGCCGGCGCCCCCAACTCGCCCAGCACGATCTGGAGCGCGCGGGGAGACAACTGTTCGATGGCGGAAAGATGCTGCTCGATCCGCTCGACGTCCGCCGCGGCCCCTCGACCGATTTCAGCCTCAAGCTCTTTTATCGCCGCTCGGAGATCGCGGCGGACGTCGGGGCCGATGCGCCTATCCCGCTCCAGGTCCGTGTAGATGCGCTCGAACAACTCGCTTACCTCGTGTTCATCCAGCTCTGTCGTCTCGATGCGCTGCCGGCGGTCCGGCTCCGGCTCACCCCCTGCGACCCCGTGTCCCACAGTAGCAACGTCCGACGAACGGACGTTGCCGTAGAGATACGTCCCCTCCCCCACCGTCGTGTCGTCCTCAGCGGTAAAGGTCGTGTCGGGCACGCCCCCGCCCACCGGCGATTTGGCGACGCCGGGCGTGGAGGGAGGGGCCTGGGAGGGCGCAAGCACGCGGTTATACTCCTCGATGAACCCGTTCAATCGCTTGGTCAGCGCGGGATCGGCCTCGATGTGCGCCTCCAACGCGCCGATCAGGCCGGCCTCTTTGGCCTGCGGATCGGCCAGGAAATCGGACCAAGCAGACGCATAGGCCGACTCGTCGCGCAGCCGGGTATCGAGCAAAGCCTCCATGTCCCGCGCCACCGTCACCGCTTCCGGGCCGACGCGACGATCGAGGGACTGGCCTTCGTCCTCCTCATATTCTCTGAGAATCCTAACTACTTGTTGAACGGGCATTCGTTACCTCCTCAATGTCTGGTTAACACAATCGCCACCGCCACCGCCATCCCGGCGACCAGGGCCACGAGCGTGTACCGTCTGGACTCTTTTTCCACCTCGGGGAGCAGGTGGGAGGCCCCCACATAGACCAGCGCGCCGGCGGAGAGGGCCAGCAGGTTGCCCAGGATAGGCTTTTCCACACGACTGACGAAAGGATACGCCACCAGCGCACCCACAGGGGTAGAAAGCGCCGCCGCCAGAAAGGCCAGCAGGATCGCTTTCCGGCGTTCGAAACCTCCCTCCTTCAAAAACACAAAGGTGACGACGCCCTCTGGAAACTCGTGAAGCACCATCCCCACCGCGGCCAGCACCCCGGTGAACACGCTCACGTTGAACGTCACCGCGTGGATGACGCCGTCGATGAAAGAGTGCAATCCGATCCCCATCATCGGCACCAGGCCAAAAACGTACCTCGGACATTCGCTTTCCTGGCAGGCGTACAACTTCAAGAAGCGATTGGAAAGATAGATGGCCAGAAATCCCACCAGTAAAAACGCCGGGGCCACCTCATTCATGTGCACGGACTTGGGGACGAGATGCAGAAAGGAGACCGCGATCAGCACCCCGGCGGCAAAGCTCTTAAAGTAGATGGATTTCGCCATCGCCCAGCTCTGGTAACGGCTGATGACGATGATGCCGACAGTTGTGACCGCGCACGCCGTCAGGCTGGCCAGCATGACGACCATAAAGGTATTGGTCAACACACCTAATACCTCCGCTCTTCGATTGCCCGGGACCAACCCGTGCGTACCGCTCCTTCGATCTCCTCCCACGGCTGCTCATAGCGCGCCAGCCATCCCCGTCGCGCTTGAGGCCGAGCCAACATCCAATCCCGGTCGGGATGCTCCCAGACCTGGCCCAGAGCGTACCCGTAGCTGTAGGCATTCTCATACCGGTTGTAGGGATAGCCCCCCTGAGCGTAGGTCTCTTGATAATGGCGCCTAAAGAGATCGTCCGCCGATGGTCTATGTTCCATCATCACTCTCCTCCTTCTCCCCTAACAGGGCATCCAATGGTGTGCCGTTGACAAAGATCGAAACCCGATCTACAGTAACATACTGCGTCGTCAAAATCATCGCCGCACGGAACAGTCACTCATTTCTCCTTTGATCCAATAACTCGATCAATTCCTGGGCGTTCTCCACGGCATAGCCCCGCAAGTCGTTATTAAAGTAACCATACACATCCAGCCCCTCACCGCGCCAGCCGGTGATGACGTCGGCCCAATCGACGAGGTCAGCCGAGGGATATTTGCCCTCGTAGCCGCCCCGCCGTCCATGAAACCGGACGTAGACGAAATCGGCCGTCACCCGCCGGGGTGAAGGCGCGTCCTGGTGATCGTGGATGCAGAACGCGCTGCCGCTCTCCTCCAGGACGTCATAGACCGGGCCCGTGTACCAGCTCAGATGGCGAAACTCGAAAGCGTAGCGACGATCGCCTGGCAGGACGCGAACAAAGTCTGCCAATCGCCCGGCGTTGACGTGCCAGCCGGGGGGAAGCTGGAACAAAATCGGCCCCAGCTTTTCTCCCAGCCCATCCACGCGCGCCATCATCCGGCCAACCGGCTCCTCCGGCTCCAGGAGGTTTTTCATGTGAGTGATGTAGCGGTTCGCCTTGACGGCGAACACGAAGCGATCGGGAGCCTGGCGACGCCACCCTGCGACGGTCTCTTCACTGGGAAGCTGGTAAAACGTGTTGTTGATCTCTACCGTCCGGAAAGCATCGGCATAGGTGGACAGCAGCTCATCCTGGGCAGCGTCTCGCCGGTAAAGGACGCCCTTCCAGTGATCGTAGGTCCAGCCCGAAGTGCCTATCAAGATCAAAAAGGCGTGTCTCCCTCGCTAGGACGCGGGGATGCACAGCACCTGGCCCACGCGAATATAGTTCAGGTTGACGATGCTGTTGCACTTGGCAATGCGCCACATGCTCACCCCATACTGCAAAGAGATGCGATACAGATTGTCGCCGGTGACGACCGTGTAATGATCGGCGCAGTCGCAGGAAGGTGGCTCCGGCGCGGGAAACTGCCGGGTGCAGGTGGGGCCGGCCGGCAGCGCCGCGGTCACATCCGGTATGGCCAGCACCGTCCCAGGATAGATCCGGCTGGGATTCACGATCCCGTTCTGCGACGCGATGGCCCACGGGCTGACGCTATAGGCCCGGCCAATGCAGTACAACGTCTCGCCCGACCGCACGGTGTGGTGTCCCCGGATCGCCCAGGCATCCGACCTGGCATAGACCGGCGCCCCCACAACCGTCAGGGTGACGAAAACAGCGACCAATACAGCTATGGACGCCCTGTAGAACATGGTCCTCTTCTCAACGTTCATGCCAGCATAACCTCCCGTTCGATCTCTAGCCCGTTGCGCAGGAGATTGGAGACCGGGCACCCTCCATCGGCCTCTTGGGCGATCTGTTCGAACAGCGCCTGGTCGATATTGGGCACGCGCCCCCGCACCTTCCGGAGCATGTGGGTGATTGCAAACCCTCCGCCCTCCTGGGAGGTGAGCACGCACGTCGCCTGCGTTTCGATGCTCTCCGGACTGTATCCTTTCTTGACGAGCGTGTTGGCGAGCGCCATGCTGTAACAGGCCGCGTGCGCCGCCGCGATCAACTCCTCCGGATTGGTGCCGGGTTCGTTCTCAAAGCGGGTCGAAAAACTGTAGCCCACCTTCTTGAGCACACCGCTCTCGCTGGTGATGCGGCCCTTTCCCTCGCGCAAATTCCCTTCCCAAACTGCCTCTGCCCTACGTTTAAGCTGTGCCATTTATAATAACACGCCAACCTATCGCCAAACGACGTCCAGGGTTGGAGGCAACGTTGACTTTGGTGTGCAGAGTTGGAATCGGGTTGGTATGCCAACGCTATCCCTTGATCACCGCCAGCGGCTCCAGACGGGCCACCTTACGCGCGATGTCCAGGCCGTGAACCACTTCGACCACGTTACTGACGTCCTTGTACGCCAAGGGCGCCTCCTCGGCCAGGCCCCGCATGCTGCCAGCGCGCACGACGACGCCTTCCTCTCCCAACTCGGTCTTTAATTCGGAACCTCGCACTTGTTTGCGAGCCTGGGTGCGGCTCATGGTCCGTCCAGCCCCGTGGCAGGTCGAGCCAAAGGTCAGATCCATGGCCCTCGGCGTGCCCACCAGTACGTAGGAAGCGGTGCCCATCGATCCGGGAACCAATACCGGCTGCCCGATATCGCGATACTCCTCGGTCAGTCGCTCGTAGCCGGGGCCAAACGCGCGGGTAGCGCCCTTGCGATGCACGCACAGCCGCATCTGCTGGCCGTCGACCTGGTGTTCCTCAAACTTGGCGATGTTGTGGCAGACGTCGTACACCTGCGCCAGGTCGGCGTCCGACACCTCGTCGGCCAACACCTGCTCGAACACCTCGCGCACCCCTCGCGCCAGTACCTGCCGGTTGACAAAGGCATAGTTGACCGCGCAGGCCATGGCGCCGTAATAGGCTTCGCCCTCCGGGGAATCGATGGGCGCGCAGACCAGTTGCCGGTCGGGCAGGTGGATGTCGTACTTTTTCACTGCCGACTGCAATTTCTTGACGTAATCGCTGCACACCTGATGGCCAAAGCCACGAGACCCGCAGTGGATCTGCACCACTATCTGCCCCTGTCGCAGACCAAAGACCCCCGCTACGTCGGCGTCATAGATCGACGTAACCACGTCGATCTCCAGGAAGTGATTGCCGGACCCCAGGGAGCCTACCTGGGATTTACCGCGTTCCTTGGCTCGATCGCTCACGTGGGCCGGGTCTGCGCCGGGCAGACGTCCTCCCTCCTCCGTGTGATCCAAATCCTGCCGCCGGGCCAATCCTCGCTCCAACGCCCACTCGCTCCCTCGCGTCAGCAGGTTTTCCAGCTCGTCCCGGGAGACGCGCTGGCGTCCGCTCCCCCCAACACCGCTAGGACAGGCGTTGTAGAGAGCCGAGATCAAGTCCTCGATGTGCGGCGCGATCTCCTCGCGCTGGAGGTTGGACCGCAAGAGGCGCACTCCACAATTGATGTCGAACCCAACCCCGCCGGGAGAGATCACGCCCTCATCGGCTCGGATCCCGGCTACTCCGCCGATGGGAAAGCCATATCCCTGGTGAAAGTCGGGCATGGCCATAGCATATCCAACGATACCGGGCAGCGTGGACGTGTTGATCAATTGCTTCATCGTCAGGTCGCCAAAGGCAGCCCCGACCATCTCCTCGTCGCCGAACAGGCGCACGGGCACGCGCATGTCGTCCCGGAACGTCTGCGGCAACTCCCAGATGTATTCATCTACTTGTTCTAAACTCTGTTTTTGGACCATTACTCCCTCCTTGATACAATGCTCGATGTATCCACCCTCACAGGGTGCTTTTAGATGCTCATCCCCACCCCGGCGACCGGCGCACCGCAATCAGGACAGCTTCCATCGGGCTTGACGTTGTTATCCAGGATCCGGTACCCGGAGCGGCAGATCAAGCGCCGACCACACTGATGACAGAGCGTGTTCATCTCGCCCTGCACGTTGCCGCCATAGATGTAACGCAGTCCCTCCTCCTTGCCGATCTCGCTGGCCTGCTGAAGGGTCGCCAGCGGCGTGGGCGGCACATCGATCAAGCGGTAGGCAGGGAAAAAGCGGCTGATGTGCCAGGGCGTCTCGGGCCCCAACTCCTGCGCTACAAAGCGCGCGGCGTCTCGCAGCTCCGCCGGAGCGTCGTTGATGCCGGGGATGACCAGCGTGGTCACCTCCAGCCAGACGCCCAGCCGCTTCATCACCTTCAGGCTATCCAGCACCGGCTGGAGCCGCGCGCCGACGTACTTTTTGTAGGTCTCGTCGCGGAACGCCTTCAGATCCACGTTGGCCGCATCCAGGTACGGATGGATCGTCTCCAGCATCTCCCCAGCGCCAGCCGTCATGTAGCCGTTGGTCACAAAGACGTTGGCCAGGCCGGCGTCCCGGGCCAGACGCGCGGTGTCGTAGGCGTACTCGAAGAAAATGGTCGGCTCGGTGTAGGTGTAGGCGATGCTGCGGCAACTGGCCTGCTGGGCGGCGGCCACGATCTCTTCCGGGCCGATCTCGTTCCCCAGGATCATGTTCCGATCCCGGGGCATCTGGGAAATATCGGCGTTCTGGCACCAGCGGCAGGCAAAGTTGCACCCGGGCGTGGCGATAGAATAGGCAGTGGAGCCGGGATGAAAGTGAAAGAGCGGCTTTTTCTCGATGGGATCCACGTGCTGAGCAATGACGCGCCCATAGATCATGGTGTAGAGCGTGCCTCCCTGGTTTTCCCGCACGTGGCAGATGCCGCGCTTTCCTTCAGCGATCCGGCACTCGTGAGCGCACAGGTGGCACTGCACCCGATCATCCGTCAGTTTTTCGTAAAGCATCGCTTCTTTCATGGAACCTCATCCTCCCTTTTCTAAACCAGATCATCGCGCTTCGGCGGGCCGGTTAGGAGCGCCGGGGCTTGGCAGCCGGTCGATGCGCCAATCCCCTGCTCCAGCCCGGCTGTAGCTGGCGTCGCGGGGAAGCTCGCCATAGACGACAAAATCAACGATCACCTTCACGGGAATGACATTCTCGACCGGTTCCTCTTTCAGCAAGCGAACCTCACCCCCCTCATCGTCGAGCGGAATGCCGGTCTCGCGCCGGTAAAAGACGAGAAACCCACCCGGCTCGATCTCGGTATCGGCGGGGATCCGATAGGATATGCCGTCCGGGCCGTTATCCAGAGTCCAGCCGCCGAGGTCGATTTCAAACCCAGACCCGTTGTACAGTTCGATCCACTCGTCGAAATCATTGGTGCGGCCATCCTCGTTCCAATCGACCGCGCCGGGCACGGGCAAGATCTCGTTAAGGCGCACGATCGGCGGGGCGATCGCGGGCGGCTCCCGCGGTGTGGGTGTGGGGAGGGGCGTAGCGGTTGGTGTGGGCGTCGGCGAGGGCGTCGGCGTGCCGGTGGGCGTCGGCGCCGGGGCAATCCGCTCCCACCAGACGTGGATCAGCGCGCTACCGCCCTGCTCGTAATAGTCGACCCGCACCCGGTGGGCGCCATCGAGGCGCAGATCGACGGTATAGATCTCCTCCCCTGCATTGAGATGCCACTCATCCAACACCCGATCGCCGCCCACGAAAAGACGGACGCCATCGTCGGCGCGGGCGTAGAAGCGATAGACCCCGTCCTCAAACGTCGCCTCGCGGGTCCAACGGGCCGAGAAATTATCCACGGGCAATCCGACCGCTGCGGCCCCCGTGCCCCAATTGAAATCGATCTCGGTATCGTTGCGCACCAACGCCGGGATACCAACCGAGTTCTGGTTCGCCCAGTACTCTCCCTTCCAATCAGGATACGTGGTGGTCGAGATCCGCTCCCACCAGACCCGGATCAGCGCCTCGTGGGTGTGCTCGTAAAACTCCACCTGCACCTCGTGCTTGCCCCTCACCAGAGCATAGTCGGCGGTCAGCTCGCGCGCCGCGCCGTCGTGCCACGAATCGAGGATCAACTGGTCATCCACCCACAGGCGCGCGCCGTCGTCCACGAGGACATGGAAGCGGTACATGGCGGCGTCGAAATCGACGGTCCGGGTCCAACGAGCCGAGAAATTGTTGTGATCCAGCCCTATCGCCGGCGATCCATCGCCCCAGTTAAAGTCAATCGTTTCGTCGTTGCGCACCAGCACCGGCGCTCCCTCCAGGTTCCGGTTCGACCAGTACGCGCCCCTCCAATCGGGATAGGCGGTCAGCCGCTCCCACCAGACCCGGATCGACGCCTGGCCCAGATTCTCGTAATACTCGATACGCACGTCGTGATCGCCCGCAGCGAGCGTGTACTCGACCACGATCTCGCGCCGCGCCCCCACCTCCCAGGCATCCATCACCAGAGAACCATCCAGGTAGAGACGCACGCCATCGTCCACGACGGCGTGGAAGCGATACCTGCCCCCCTCGAAGAACATGGTGCGGGTCCAACGGGCCGAAAAACGATCCTGAGGCAGGCCGGAGCCGGGCGCCCCATCCGCCCAATCAAAGTTCACCGCGGCATCGTTGCGTACCAACGCGGGCATGCCAGACAGCGTGGCGTTGGCAAAATAAGCGGCGTGCCATTGGGGGAAATCCTCCTCCCGCTCCCACCAGAAGTGTATGCGCGCCGAAAACCGGCGCTCATAGTACTCCACGCGGAGCGAGTGAACGCCCGCGTTCAGCGCCCGCTCCACAGTATACATCACGCCGGACGCATCCCGCCACTGGTCGATAATCAACACACCATCCAGCCAGACCTGCACGCCGTCGTCGCTGTATACCTTGAACTGGTACGTCCCCGCCTGGAAGAACACGTCGCGGATCCATCGAGCCGAGAAATTGTCCTCCAGGATCCCTTCCGCCGGCGATCCCGCTCCCCAGTCAAAGTCGATGGCCGCGTCGTCGCGGACGAGCGCCGGGCCACCCACCAGGGCGCGGTTGGTATAGTACTCGCCTCGCCACGCGGTGATCGCCGGTGTAGGTGTGGGCGTCGGGCTGGGGGTCGGCGTGGGCGTCGGCGTCGGTGTAGGCGTAGGCGTTGGACTGGGCGTTGGGGTGACAGTGGGCGTTGGGGTGGGAGTGGGCGTAGCGGCGGCTATCGCCAGCTCGGCAGAAGCCTCTCTTCCCGTCTCGGGCGAGTGTGCCACGACCCGCGCATTCGAAAGCGTCTGCCAGGGAGCCGTGCCGGGGAAAACGAACGAAATGGAAAACGCGCCCAGCTCCGTCGTCGTCGAGGTGATGGGCCGTTGGATCGTCTGCCCATCCCAGACGGCCTCCAGGCGCACATCCACCTCGGTGAAAGGCAACCAGTCGGACCCTACGACAGAAACATCCATCCCAGGCTCCACCTTCGAGGGGATGAGTTGAATGGAGGATGCCAGAATGGGCGTAGGCATCTCGACGAAAGGAAAGAACTCGCCTGCGTAGGCAGAGAGCGCGATCATCAGCACACCGACGCCCGCTACCGCAATCAGCAACAGCAGGAACCATATCGGCCTTTGCCGCAGTAAAGCGAAAAATCGGTTTATCAAATCGCGCATCTCCACTCCTCGGAACTCGTTGAAACGCTTGCGCGCTATCCTCGATCAGACGGATCGGACGATCAGCAAGGGCCGATCCGCCCGGTGCAGGACGCCCACGGCCACACTGCCATAGAATAGCTGAGACAAGCCGCCTCGTCCGTGGCTGGCGATGGCGATCAGGTCGACATCCTGGGCCTGGGCGGCATTGAGGATGGCCTCGACGATCGGCCCCTGGGTCACGTGCACGTGGGTCTCGATGCCTTTCTTGCGGAATACACCCTCCAGCCCGACCAGATACTCCTTTGCCTGCTCCGTTTTTTGATCGGTCAATTTCAGATACATGTCCATATCAAGCCCGCGAGGCCCACTGACGTGCACGGGTTCGACGACCTGCATGAGAATCAACTCTTTGCCGCCGTGTAAGGCCAGTTCTTCCACGTGACCCAATATCGCCTCCGCCCGCTTGGATCCATCCAACGGGACCAGAATCTTGTTATACATTTGACTCCTCCTCTATTGCCTGCGTTTCTAACCCTTGTCGCTCTGCATCTCGCTCCACTAGCTATGATCAGGACACGAGAATCCGGCCGAGGCCGCTCCGCGGTGTGAAGCGGTCGTTTACAACTCGAGCGGACAAGTTGTCGAGGTCCAGCCGGACAACCCACCCAACACCACGGTCAGATTCTCCCATCCTTCCCGCTGCAACAGGCTCGCCGCCATCATCGAGCGCAGGCCGCTGCCGCAAAATATATAGATCGGTCGGTCGCGCGGTATCTCCGCCAGATGGAGGGGAAGCTGGGTGATGTGGATCTGATGGGCGCCGCTGATCCGGCCCTTTTCCTCCAACTCCTCGGCGCTGCGCACGTCGAGGATCCACGCCTCTTCCTGCATCTCGTCCAGGCGATGACAGAGCGCCCGCACGTCCACCATCCGAACAGACTCGCTCCGCCGCCCGGCCATGTGCCACGAGAGCATCCCGCCAGAAAGCGCGCCCGCCAGGTCGTCGTACCCCAGGCGGATCAGGGTGCGCACGGCCTCGGTTGGATCGTCCGTCTCGGTCACCAGGAAAAGGGGAACGTCATAGGGCAGGAACCACCCGGCAAAGCTGGCCAGGCCGCCGGCCCAGATAGAAAGGGCGTCGGGCAAGTGAGCCGCGCCGAATGCCAGATCGTTCCGCGTGTCCAGGACGATGCCCTCCTGCGCCGCCGGCGCGAAATCGCCGGGCGAGAGAGGCTTTGGAATCGGCAGAACGCCCAGCAGGGGGGCGTCTCCCAGATTCCACTGCTCCATGCGGCGGAAATAGGGGGGGCGCTCCAGCCTGTGGGCCACGTTGGCGATAAACTCTTCCCGCCGGGTATACTGTAGCTTGGGGTTGAGACGCCGCTCCAACCCCAGGGTGGTCCAGCGTCGCTCGGCGATGCTGCTTCCACAGACGGATCCCGCTCCGTGGGCCGGACAGACGATCAGGCCGTCGGGCAACGCCAACAGCTTGTTAAACAGCGTGTCGTAGAGCAACCCGGCCATCTCTTCCATCCGGTCTATGCCCAGCAGGTCGACACGTCCCACGTCGCCCGCGAACAGCGCGTCGCCGGTGAACAGAATCCAGGGCGCGCCGTCGGGGTCGCGGAGCAGATAGCTCATCGATCCCGGCGTGTGGCCCGGAGAATGGATTGCCTCCAGCTCCAGCCGCCCCACCTGCCAGACCTGTTTGTCCTCCACGGCCTGCCCATACGTATAATCCCACTGGGCGTCGGCGTGCCAGATCTCGGCGTCTGTGCGAGCGGCCAGCTCCCGCGATCCCACGACGTAATCCTCGTTGCGGTGGGTCTCCAGGACGTGGGCCAGCCGATACCCCTGCGTCATGGTCTTTGTGATATAGACATCACAATCGCGCCGGGGATCGATGACCGCCGCCTCGCCGCCATCGCCGATCAGATACGAATAGTGGGCCAACCCTTCCGATTCGATACGTTCAAATAACACGGCTCAATCCTCCTAATTTGTGCGCTTCCAGAAAAGTCACCGCTAGCGCGGGCTTTTGCCGGTCACCGTGGGATTCTCTGGATACGAGCACCACTCGGTGAAGGAACCTTCGTAAATTTCGACCTTGGGAAAACCCAGGTACCACTTGAACAGGAGCAGCTCGTTGGTCGCCTCGCGACCGGTGCCGCAGGAACAGATGATCGTCTTTTCTGGAACGATACCGTGCTCGTCCAGAATGGTCTGAATCTCGTCATCCGATTTGAGAAGACGAGGATTCTCGTCGTCCATGAACCGCTTCCAGGGCACGTTGATCGCGCCGGGGATGTGACCGGGCTTCATCCACGGCCCCTGTCCTGCATACACCTCCGGCGGGCGGGCGTCCAACAGGATCACCTCGTCCCCGTCCTTCTTGCCGTGAAATTCATCGTATTCGACGAAATACTCCTGATGGACGTGGACGACAAAGTCCGATCCCTCCACCTGTGGAAATAGCTGGGAAAGGCCGCGTCCCTCCGCCTTCCAGCGATCGATGCCGCCATCAAGAACATGGACGCGATCGTGGCCAAAGCGAGCCAGAGTATAGGCCACCATCGTCTGCTCCAGGCCATCGCCCCACCCCTTGAATGGCCCCACGCCGGTATAGACGACCACGGGGAGATCGGGTTTCAATCCCACACGCCGAAAGTTGGCCTCGACGGCCTCCGGGGGCACATATTTCCCCGGCAATCCCCTCGACGGGACGCGCAGCAACCCTTCGTTCATATAGACCGCGCCAGGGATGTGCTCCTGAATATAGTCGTGGATGTTGGGCTGAACGTCCAGGATCATGATATCTTCATCCAACAAGTGCCCTTCCAGCCACTCGGGCGAGACCCACTTCACCACACCTTCTCCGTAAGGATACGTCTTTTTCATGATAAAATCCTCCTGTATAGATGAAACGTTTTATGGTTATCTACTCGTCCCGCGATGTCATCTGCTCGTACAGCCGCTCGGTGTCCTCCCGGCGGCACAACTCGGTTCCCGGCGTCATCACAGCCGCCGAGCCGGAAGCCACGCCGAAACGAACGGCGTCCCGCAGCGCCTTTCCCCGGGCCAGGGCCAGCGCGATACCGGCCACCATGCTGTCGCCCGCCCCGATCTTGCTCTGGATCGAGACGGTGGGGGCGCGTAGGCGCTCCATCTCTTTTCCGGTCGCCAGCAGGACCCCGGCGGCTCCCAGAGAGACCACGACAACCTCCGCCCTGCCGCTCTCGACAATGTCCCGCGCCACCGCCTCCTGATCCGCCTCGCCCTCGATCTCGCGGCCCGCCAGTTGTCCCAGCTCGCGCATGTTGGGCTTGAGCAGGTAGACGCCTTCCTCAGCCGCCGCTCGCAGCGGGTCTTCCGAGGTATCCACGATAGCCCGCCCTCCCATCTCTCTGACCCGGCGCGCCATGCGGGCGTAAAAGTCCTCCGGGGTTCCGGGCGGCAGGCTCCCACTGCCGACGACATAGTCGGGCTTGGGGTCCAACTCCACCAGCTTGTCGAGACACGCCTGCCACTCCTCTTCCGTCAACGTCGGCCCCGGCATGCCGAACCGGAACTGCTCATCGGTCGATTGATCAAAGATGGTCAGGTTTTCCCGCGTCATCCCCTGGATAGAGACCGGGGCGTGCGGGACCTTTTCCCGATCCAGGAGGCGCTCCAGCATCTGGCCGAGCGCCCCACCGGCGGGATAGAGCGCCAGCGACTCGCCGCCCAATCGGCCAATAGCCCGCGAGACATTGACGCCACCACCTCCTGGCTCGTGGCGCGGCGACTCGCAACGCAGTTTCCGACCAGCAGCGACGCGGGACACGGCGGCGCTCTTATCAATCGTCGGATTCATCGTCAAGGTGACGATCGTTTGCATATCCCTCCTCCACGTACCACAAAATCACAACCAGGCCCATCCGTTTATCCGCTGTGCCGAAGGCAATCCGCTGCCCCCATCGCTGAGGCCGTAAACACTGTATTCTCAACTCGGACAAGCATTGGACTTTTCTTTCAGTGATCGCGCAGCTTGGCGCGTGTCTCGCGCACCTGGCGCTCCACCGTATCCAAAGCCCCCTTCAAAGCACCTACGACCGTCTCCTGCTTCTCTATGACGACGACGTCCTCCGGCCTCATGTACACGGACACGCGCACTTCATACAGGTGAGGGGTCGCGTCGCCCGTCAGTTCCCTCACAGCCACCGATGCGCCGGTGATGTCGGTGTGCCCGTCGATCAAGGCCCGCAGTCGCCTGTCCGCCTCCGACCAGAGTTCAGCCTCCGCCCGCTCCGTCAGAGGCGCCGTGTTGTAAAACTCGAAACCAGATTCCCAGTTCTGCATATCGTTCGACTCCATTTCGCGCCTTACCCCGTCGCTTCCTTGTACCGCCTGCGCAGCCAGGCGCCCAACAGAGCAACCGTCGAGAAGGCGCCCACGAACCAGGTGGCCCAATAATCAAGTAACCCCGGTAACCGTTCTGAGCCTTGGCCGTCCGACTTGCGCTCCTCTAGCTGCCGCACAAAAGCCTGAGCCGCGTCTACATTGTCCACGCGCGCCATGTCGAACGTGACAGGCGCCAGGCGCAGCCCTCCGGCCCGCACCCAGGCTGTGACCCCCAGGTGTCCCTCATCCACATCGGCGTAGACGTCGGAGACATCGAACGGGCTGGTGCTGCGCTCGATAGCCGAGACGGCCATCGGTTTGAGCCAGGGTTGGACCTCGTACTCCTCTTCGTCCTCGGTCTGCCGCGCTTGCAGCGCCCGCTCCGCGTGCTCGATGGGCGCGCCCACGTCAACGATCATGTGGTGGTCGTAGAACGTAAAGGTCACCACCCGTTCTGGATTTTCTGCGCTGCGCGCCGTATACGTATATGTGCTTTCCATTTCACTCCTCCTTATCCGGCCAGGCCGGAATCCATGCAAGTTTACAACCAGTGTAACACAAAGAACCCACCCCAGGCCTACGGGGTGGGTTGGGATTCCTGTTGGGCCAAGTTGTCAACGTTGGAATTGAGTTGGAACTGTTCGGAGTCTCTCACTCAACGCCCCTTGAACTGTAGCGCCACCTGCCCCACGAGCCAGGGGATCAGGCTCATCCCGATCACCAGCGCCCATCCCCGCGCGCCCGGCCTGGAGACGCTCAACACGTCGCTGAACACCGGGATATAGACGGCCCCCAGCAGCAAGCCAACGCACAGAACCAGCGCCCCCCACACGTAAGGGTTGCGCGTGACGTCGTTACGCAAGAACCCGGACCCGGCCTCGCGTATGTCGAACACGTGCCACAACTGGGCAAAAGCCAGGGTCAGGAACGAGATCGTGACCGCCTGTTCCTGCCCCAGACCCAGTCCGTTGAGCGCCCAGGCAAAGCAACCGAGCACGGCCAGCGTGATCACGCTCCCGTACCCAAAGACGGTCAGCCAGTGACGACGGCCCATGATCGGCTCGCCGGGATCCCGCGGCGAGCGCTCCATGATGGCCGGATCGCCCTCGCCGACGCCGAGCGCCAGCGCCGGGAACACGTCGGTCACCAGGTTGAGGAACAGGATCTGGAGCGGCCGGATCGGCAGCGGCGCGTTGACCAGCGACGCCAGCCCGATGATCATGATCTCAGCCACGTTGCACGAAAGCAGGTAGAGCACGAACTGGCGGATGTTATCAAAGATCACCCGCCCCTGCTCAATCGCCACGACGATGGACGAGAAGGCATCGTCCTTGAGCACCATGTCCGCCGCCTCCCGCGCCACCTGGGTGCCCCGCTGCCCCATCGCCACGCCGATGTCGGCCTTTTTCAGCGCCGGGGCGTCGTTCACGCCGTCGCCCGTCATGGCGACGACGGAGTCGTTGTCCTGATGCAGGGCGATCAGATCGAGTTTTTGCTCGGGGCTGACCCGGGCAAAGATAGCCGCCCGGAGCAATCGCTGGCGCTCCTCCTCCGTCCACTCCTCAGACCCCTCCAGGTCTCGACCGTGGACGATCTCGGCGTCATCCTCCCCGATCAGCCCGACCGCCTGGGCCACGTTCCTCGCTGTGGCGGCCTGATCGCCGGTCACCATGATCACGCGCACCCCGGCCTGCTGGGCCGCCTCGATGGACGGACGCACCTCCTCGCGGGGAGGATCCACCAAACCCACCAGGCCGAGAAACGAGAGATCCTCGTATGGGTCGGCGTCGGCCGTCTCGACCCTCCTGGAGGCCAGGGCCAACACACGCAGCCCCGCTTCCGCCATTTGATTGTTCCGCTCGCGCCACTCCTCGCGCTCCTCGTCGCTCAACGGACGCTCGCCCTCGGGCGTCAGCACCTGGGAGCAGACCTCGATCACCGATTCGAGCGCGCCCTTGACGGCCACCCGGTACCGGGAGTCCTCCTCGTTAAACGTGGCCATCATCTTGAGATCGGGATCAAAGGCGACCTCGCGCTCCTCTGGCTTGCGCTCCAGGAGCCTGTCCCGCTCGATCCCCGCCTTGGCGCCCGCCACGAGCAAGGCCACCTCCACCGGATCGCCGACAGCCTCGATCTCCTCGTCGGCGTCGGCCTGGAGCGCGGCGTTGTTGCACAGCACGCCCACCTCCAGCGTGCGCCGCAGCAGGCTATCGTCCGAGACCGAGACGGACGATCCGTCGCGGGTGAATTCACCCGCCGTCTCAAGCCCCTCTCCCGTCACGTCGAACTCGCCGGACGGCAGGACGAGCTGAGTGACCGTCATCTGATTTTCCGTCAGCGTGCCGGTCTTGTCGGTGAGGATGACGTTCGTCGCGCCCAGCGTCTCGACGGAGGAGAGGTTGTTGATCAGGGCGTTGCGGCGGGCCATGCGCCACATCCCTCGCGCCAGGGCGATGGTCGCCACGATGGGCAACCCCTCGGGGATGCTGGCCACGGCCAGGGCGATCGACGTCTCGATCATCAAAAAGATCTCTTTGCCCGCCAGGATGCCGGCGACGGCGACCGCCGCGCCGATGGCCAGGGTCACCCAGATCAGGCGGTGGCCCAATTTCTCCAGCCGTCTCTCCAGCGGCGTGACCTCCTCCGCCGCCTCCTCGACCAGCGTGGAGATGCGGCCCAGTTCCGTGTCCATACCGGTCGCCACAACGACGCCCTCGCCCGACCCGCGCGTCACCGCCGTGCCCTTGAACGCCATGTTCTCCCGCTCGGCCAGGGGCACGTCCTCTTCCAGGGGATCGACCTGTTTCCCCACCGGCGTAGACTCACCCGTCAACGCCGACTCGTTCGTCTGCAACTTGGAGGCCTCGATCAGCCGCATGTCCGCGGTCACGACGTCGCCGCCTCCCAGCAGGACGATGTCGCCGGGCACGAGCTTTTCCGCCGAGATCTCGTGAACCTGGCCGTCCCGGCGCACTTTGGCGCTGACGCTTCCCATCCGTTGCAGCGCCTCCATCGAGCGCACCGCTCGCAGCTCCGTCACAAAGCCAATGGCCGCGTTGATCGCGATCACGGCGGCGATGGCCACACCCTCCACCAGCTCGCCAAAGGCGAACGACAGGACGGCGGCGACGACGAGCAACCAGACGATCAGGCTTTTGAACTGCTCCAGCAAGATCTGCCAGGCGCTCTTGGTCTCGACGCTCTGCAAGCGGTTGGCGCCGAAACGTTTGCGCCGCTCCCGGACCTCCGCGCTGCCAAGCCCTTGTTCGGCAGAGACCTGCCAGGCCTCTAAAACCTCTGACCCCGGATGGGTCCAGGGCTTTTTCTTTCCAATTGTTGGGGATTCTTTCATCTACACCTCTTGAGGGTTGTTCGAAGCTGACAGCAATTGCTCATGCCATTGAAGCGAGCGACTTTTGTGGCTGATTTTGCCTTCCATGAGTCGTCTGCTGGGTCTGGTTTCCCTTCGACAGGCTCAGGACAAGCGACAAGCTCAACCCAGCGGATACGTGCCTCCGGTACTACTCGACCGGCGCAGGTTGAACACTTACTTTCAATCTATTGTAACAGAGAAGAATGTCCGCTGCCGATGAAGTGAGTTGGAACTTGGTGCGGATTCAGTTGGAAAGTTGGAATTCCGTTTGAGTTTGCATCCCGGCGCGCTATCCCTCCGCGCCCATCAACACCCACACGCGATGCTCCTCCCCATCGTCCGCCAGCGGAATCTCGCCATCCTCCCGCTCCTCCCCATCCAGCGCTACCTTCCGCACGCCCTGGCTGACGCCGTCCGGGTTCTCCACCTGGATGCGATAGACGGACTCTCCATACCGATACGCTATCTCGTACCCCGGCCAATCCCTGGAGATGCACGGGGCGATCCGCAGCCTGTCTTCCGCCCGCCGCAAACCCAGGATCGCCTCCAGGCCCACCCGATACATCCACCCCGAGGAGCCAGTGTACCACGTCCAGCCGCCCCGTCCCACGTGAGATTCCGCGCTGTAGACGTCGGGCGCGACGACGTAAGGCTCGACGCAGTAGCGCCGCACTTTTTCCGGCGTGTCCGCGTAATAGATCGGGTTGAGCAGCCGGAACAGTTCCCCGGCCCGATCCCCCTGCCCCAGCCTGGCAAAGGCCCACACGGCCCACAGCGCGGCGTGGGTATACTGCCCCCCGTTCTCGCGGACGCCCGGCGGATAGCCCTTGATGTAGCCGGGATCCCTGGGCGTCTCGTCAAAGGGCGGCGCAAAGAGCAGGATCAGGCGGTCGTCGGGGCGCACCAGTCGCTCGTCCACTGCTTCCATCGCCTCCGCCGCCCGCTCCTCCTCGGCGGCGCCGGAGAGGATGGCCCACGACTGGGGCAGCGACGCGATCTGGCATTCCTCGCTCTGCGCCGATCCCAAGGGCGTGCCATCGTCGTAATAGGCGCGGCGGTACCACGCGCCGTCCCAGCCCTGGGTTTCCAGAGCGACGCGCAACTCCTCGGCGTGTTCCCGGTACCTTTGCGCTCTTTCGCCGCCGCCCCGGCGCTCGCACAAAGGGGCGAAGCGGGTCAACGTGGCATACAGAAACCACCCCAGCCAGACGCTCTCTCCCTCACCCCCGACGCCCACCCGGTTCATGCCATCGTTCCAATCGCCCGCGCCGATCTGGGGCAAGCCGCGCGGGCCGGCCGTCGTGCCCCTCTCCAGCGCGCGGCAACAGTGCTCGTACACACTGAACGTCTCTTCGGTGAGGGGGTAGTGATCGTAGCGCTCGGTCTCGTCCTCACTCAACGGCTCGCCCGCGCGAAACGGCTCCCGCTCGTCCAGGATCGCCGCGTCGCCGGTGGCGTCCACGTACTCGGCGGCGACGTAAGGCAGCCACAGCAGGTCGTCGGTGATGCGCGTCCGCACCCCTCGATCCGCGGGCGGCTGCCACCAATGGAGCACGTCGCCTGCCTCGAACTGGTGCCGGGCCGAGCGAAGAATGTGCTCCCGCGCCAGTTCCGGCGCCGCGTAGAGCACCGCCGTCACGTCCTGCAACTGATCCCGGAACCCGTACGCGCCCGACGATTGGTAGAGGGCTGAGCGCGCCCACAGGCGGCAGGAGAGCGCCTGGTAGGGCAGCCAGCGATTGAGCAACAGGTCCATCGCCGGATCGGGGGACTGCACGGCGACGGTGGACAGATAATCGTCCCAGAACCCGGTCGCATCGGCCCAGGCGCGGTCGATCCGCCCGGCGTCCCGGTACTCGCGCACCAGCCGCAGCGTATCGTCGCGATCCGCCCCTTGGCCGAGCAGGAAAAAGACCTCTTTGGTCTCGCCCGGTTCCAGGTTGATGTGAATCTGGATCGCCGCACACGGGTCCAACCCAGGCTCGACCGTGCCGGAAAGCCCAACGCGCTCCAACGCCGCCGGCAGTCGGTAGCTCAGATCGCGGCCCAGGAACTCGGCCCGGTCGGCGGTCAGGCCGTGCGGCTCCTGGCTGGCGACGAGAAAGGCGACCCGCCGGTCGAATTCAGCGCTGTAGGTGTTGCGGGCCAGGAGCGCCGTCGTCTCGCCGTCGTATTCGGGCAGAATGTACTGCTGGGTCTCTCGATCAGCGCCCAGCACCCACTCGGCGTAAAAGGTGGCCGTGACGCGCCGGTTGCGGTCCAGTGTGTTCTCCAACCGGAGTTGGACGATCTTGACCGGGTCCTCGCGGGCGGCGAACAGACGCAATCGCTGGTCGAGACCGTGGCTGTGATGCTCAAAGATGGAATAACCGGCCCCGTGGCGGATCAGATAGGGGGCATCCGCGCCCGCCGGCAGCCGCGTGGGCGACCAGACGTCAGCCGTCTCCTCGTCGCGCAGGTAGAGCGCCTCGCCCGGCCGATCGACCACCGGGTCGTTGCGCCAGGGGGTGAGCCGGTTCTCGCCGCTGTTCCCGGCCCAGGTATAGCCTGCCCCCGCCTCAGAGACCAAAAAGCCGAACTGAGGGTTGGCGATCACATTGATCCAGGGGGCAGGCGTCCACTGCCCCGGCTCCAGGTAGATCACGTATTCGCGCCCGTCGGGGCTAAATCCGCCCAGGCCGTTGTCGAATTCGAGATCGTCCGGGCGCGCGAGATGGCTTTCCTCGCCCTCCGGCAGGCCCTGGGACACGCGCGGAGAGGGCGCAAAGTGCGGCAGGCGAGTCGGTTGACGGTACAACCCCCTCAACTGATCGGCCAGCCGTCCCTCCTCTCCGTCCAGGACGGCCCGCGCCGCCGTCTCCAGCAGCAAGCGGTCGGACTGGGACATCTGGTGGGCGCGCAGGACAAAGATGCCGCCGCGCCGGTTCAACCAGGCCTCGTTATCCGTCTGAGTGATGACCCGATGCACCTGATCGCCCAGCTCCTGGGCATAGCCCGTGTCCTTGACGTTGAGGATCACCAGGTCGACGGGAATCTGCCGATTGCGCCAGTAGGCGTGGGCCTGGAGCGCCTCACGCACCAGCCCCAACTCGGTCTCTTCGCCCACCCGCACCAGGAGGATGGGATGGTCGCCCGATATGCCAAAGGCCCACAGACTCGACTGGGCCTGGCTATTCTCGCTCAGCGTCTGGGGATCCGCCCGGAGCGCGGCGTGGGGATAGAGCAGCACGGAGAGCAACTTTTGAATCCGTTCCACGCCGGCCGCGTCGAGGCCCAGGTTGCGCAGCTCGACCTGGGTCTGATCGCGGGCGTCGTCGAACGTCCGCGCGATCTGCGACCAGGAGCGGTAGCGGCGGGCCAGTTCCAGGATTTTTTCCCGCGATTCGGCGGCCAGCGTGACGTAGGCCAGCTCGACCGTTTCGTGAGCCTCGACCTGGAGCGCGCCGGTCAGGGCCATGATCGGATCCAGCGTCGCGCCGGTGCTCCCCGAGAGCCGTCCGAACCGAGCCTCATCGGCGGCTGTGGGCGAGGATAGGACGGCAGGTTGGCGGGTCGTCCGGCCCCGGCCCAGGAAGCGTACCCGATCGCTCTCGCAGGTCACGGAGACGTCGCCCTCTCGCCTGGCGATCAACATATGACCCATGTACAGCGGCGTCTCCTCCGACGAGCGGAGGCGGCGACGAAAGAGCAGGAGAGCCATATCGGGCAGGTATTCGCTCTCGATAAAGAGCTTGTTGAACGCCGGATGGCGCCGGTCGGTGGCCTGGGGGGCCATCACGACCTCGGCGTAGCTGGTGAGCGCCAGCTCCTGGGCGCGCTCGCCGTGATTGATGAGCGTGACACTCCGCACCTCGACGTCGTCCTCCGGCGCGACGGAGATGGTCATCTCCACCGAGATGTCGCGATCCTGCCGTTGGAACTCGGCCTGGTGGGGGTAAAAGCGCACGCGCTGCTCCGACGGCGTCACGCCGGTGGGTTGGAATCCTACCGACCAGGGTTCGTCGTGGATCCCGGATGCGCCCTCGCGGCCCTGGACGTAAATCCACGTCCCCCAACCATCCTGGGCGGTGTCGGCCCGCCAGCGGGTGAGCGCCGTCGGCTCGACGGCTCCCGACCCACTCGGCGCATAGACGCTGTACCCGCCGCCGGCGCCGGTGATGAGCGTCCCGTACCGCCCGTTGGAAAGAAAATGAACGGACGGAACCGGCGAATGGACCGGCGCATCCCAGGAGGGCAGGGCGATCTGGCCCTGAACCCGGTGCTCCGCGTCGACCGGCTCCCTGGGCAGCTCTTCCAGCGGGGCGTGTCCCGGCACCCGCTCTTGCAGCAGCATCTCGACGCTCTGGATGCGGGGATCGGCGTGAAAAAAGTCCACGATCGGGTCGTCCATCAGGTAATTGGTCAGCGCGACCAGGATCATCCCCTGGTGATGGGCCATGTAGGAACGCACGATGGCGCGCTCCTCTCCCATCGGCATCCGCGACGGAGTATAGTCCACCGCCTCGTAAAAGCCATATCGCCCCAGCATCCGCTCCTCGACCAGATGGTTCACATTTTCCACCACTCGCTGCGGAGAGAGGGAGAGAGCCAGCAGCGAGGCGTAGGGCGTGATGACCAGGTCTTGCCCCAGGCCGCGCTTGCGCCCCAGGCCCGGCACCCCAAAGCCGCGATATTGATAATTCATACTGGCATCAAAATGGTAATAGCCAGACTCGGATATGCCCCAGGGGATCGATCCGTCCGGGCTGGCCTGGCGAGCATAGGCGATCTGGCCGTCTATGGCCGCGCGATCGGTCTGATCCAGAAGCGTATTCTCATAGTTTCGGATCAAGAGATCCGGCATCAAATATTCAAACATGCTCCCGTTCCAGGAGAGCAGCATCCGTTGGCCGTTCACCCGCGCCAGGGGCCGGTTCAGGTAGAGCCAGTGGTTGTGAGGTATGTCCCCCTTGGCGATCGCCACCAGGCTGGCGATCCGCGCCTCCGAGACCAGGAGATCGTAGCGGTGGTCGTCGAGTTTGCCGACGTCGACGCGCCAGCCCAGGTAAAAGACGCGATACTGAGGATCGAACAGGAAATGGAAATCCATCGCCCCGACGTACGCTTCCGCCTGGGCGGCCAGGTCCCGCACGCCGATGAGGAGCGCGCTCACCGTCATCCGCGCCCCGTCCAACAACTCGCCCAGGCGCTCACACCACCGGCGCGCCTGCAAGATCTGCTCGACGGCCGCGGCCTGCGCTGGCCGCTCCCCCTCAAACGTAGCGGCGTAATCATCCAGGGCGTCTTGCAGGTCCGCCAGCCGCGCCCGCCCCACCCGGCAGACGCTCGATACGTCTGCCAGCCGGTCCACGGCGGATAGCGTGCTCTCCAGCGCCTGCCACGCCTCCCGGACAGCGGGATGCCCATCGGCATGGGCCAACAGCGTCGGCAATTCCTCCATGGCCTTCAACCACGGCGACAACAGATCGATCTCCTTCTGCATACTCTTCAAATGGTAGCGCGCCCGTGCAGACCAGATCTGCAAGTCGCGCAGGGTGGCGGCGGACAGGCCGGGCTTGCCGGAGTTGGTGAGCGATCTCAGCAGCCGCTCCAGCTTTCGCCAATCATCGTCGCCCAGGTCGGTCAGGATACGGAGCCAACGATCGGGCTGCCCCCGACTCTCGGCGACTCGACGACGAAGGGAGGCCAGGTGATCGGACAACGCCGTCGCCTCCTCCTGCAGATCGTCCGCCTCGACCTGGGCCACGATCTCGCTCAAGACGTCCAGGATATCCAAAAGACCCTGCCAGCGCTCGGGGCGGAGAAGCGGTTTTTGAGAGAGGGCCAACAAACCCTGCCGGAGCGCCAGGAGGCACCCGGCCAGATTGCCGCTGTCCACGGTGGATACGTACCGCGGGGCGAGCGGTTTGAGATTGCGCGTGCTGTACCAGTTCAAAAAATGCCCGCGATGTCGCTCCAGCTTTTCCATGCTTTCAAAGGTAGAGCGAAGCCGGATGATCAGGTCCAACAACCCCACGTACCCCAGCTCGTAGGCGGACAGGGTCGAGAGAAGGGCCAATCCGATGTTGGTGGGCGAGGTGCGATGGGCGACGACGCCGCGCGGATCCTCCTGGAAGTGATCGGGCGGCAGCCAGTGATCCTCGGGGCCGATAAACCGCTCAAAGTAGAGCCATGTGCGGCGGGCCAGGCAGCGCAGACGGTTCCGCTCCTCCGCCGAAAGCTCAACCCGCTTCCGGGCGATGGGCCGGCTGATCCAGAGCGCCACCCAGGGGGATGCCAGCCACGCCAGCAGGAAGGGCGCGGCCGCCGGTAGAGCGGCGAGTCGAGCCACCCCGACCAGCACAGCCAGTCCCAGGGCCAACAGGACGGCGCTTTGCATCTGCCGCCATATGATCGGGAGTTTTTTCTCTTTGCCGAACAGGCGGATCGTGTGAGCAGCGGTGGTCCACTGTAAAAGACGGCGACGGCTCACCAGCATCCGCACCAGCGTGGTGCCGATGGCGTCGATCATCAACAGCGCCTCGTAGGGCAAAAAGACGAGCGAAAGCAGCCACCGCGCGGCCTCTGTCTTTAGCGACGACCCGGTCTCGCTCGTCCCACCGTTCGCCAGGCGGCGCGCCGCGTTGGTCAGTAGGCTGGTGACGAGCGACGTCGCCGAGATCAGGAGAACCAGCAGCGTCCACGCCAGGGGCGAACCGGGCAATCCGATCCACCCCACCAAGAGCCAGAGCAGCAACGCCGGAGCGTACAGGCTGCGCCGCAGGTTGTCCACGATCTTCCAGCGATCGAGGAGCGAAAGCGCGTTGGGCACCTTGCCCCCGGCGGCGTGAGGTGCCTGGGGAAGCAGCCAGGGCAGCAATTGCCAGTCGCCGCGCACCCAACGGTGCAACCGGTGCATGTAGGACAGGTAATCGGGAGGATATTCCTCGTAGAGAATAACGTCGGCCACCAGGCCGGAGCGGCCCTGGATCCCCTCAAACAGGTCGTGGCTGAGGATGGTGTTATCCGGCACGCGGCCGGCCAGGCTGTGCTGGAACGCCTCGACGTCATAGATCCCCTTGCCGACATAGATCCCCTCGCCGAACAGATCGTGGTACACGTCGGAGACGGCGCGGGTGTACAGGTCCACGCCGGCATCCCCGGCGTAAATCCGCGTGAAGCGAGAGCGATTCACGGCCGTCGGCTTGACCTCCACCCGCGGCTGGAGCACCGTATATCCGGCGGTCACGGCCTTCCCGTCGGGGGCAAAGACAGGCCGGTTGAGGGGATGCGCCAGCGTGGCGATGAGGCGGCGGGCGCTGTCCCGGGGCAGCACGGTGTCGGCGTCGAGGGTGATGACGTAGCGGACCTGGGGCAAAATCTCCAAATCGCCCATCTGCACCGTATAAGAAGTCTCCCCCCGGCCCAGAAGCAGGCGGTTGAACTCGACCAGTTTGCCGCGCTTTCGCTCCCATCCCATCCACGACGACTCTCCCGGATTCCACCGGCGACGGCGATGGAAGAGGTAGAAAGGGCCGGCCCCTTCCCGCCGGTACTTGCCATTCAACGCACGAATCCCTTCCTTTGCCTGCTCGACCAGATCCTCGTCTCCGGGCATGTGCTCCTGAGGAGCATCCGCCCAATCGGTGAGCAGTGCGAAATGGAGATGGGGATCGACGTTGCTCAAATAGTGCTGTTCCAACTGGTCGAGCAGAGACTCGACCTCGTCGGCACTGGTCAGCATAGAGGGGATGACGACCATCGTGGTCTGCTCGGCGGGAACGCCCTCGCTCAGATCGAGCTTGGGCAGCGTCCGCGGGAGCACGACGCGGGTCACGAGCGCGTTGACCAGGTTGACGGCCGCGGCCAAGGCCGGCGCCAGGCCCAGGAGAAGCGCAACGATCCATCCCACGAGCGTCTCTCCGGTGGCGCGGGCATACGCGCCCACACCGGCCAGGATGAGCAGGGTCAGCAGCCCGATGGCGCCCAAATAGATCGGCAACGGGCGCTCGAGCAGCCAGCGGCGCGGGCGCGCGCGCCAGGCCGGACGATAATCCAGGTGGGTCTCGAGCTGCCGGCGTCCCCGGCCCAACAGATAGAAACCGACGTGAGCGGCCCGCCGGGGACCGTCGTTTCCCTCTGCCTCTTCCGCGAGCCGGAGCGCCTCTCGCGCCACGCTTTCCTCGTCCCGGTCGGAGGAGCGGGCCAGCTTTTCGACGACCTGGCGGTAGGCGTCACGGGTCTCGAAATCCATCCCCGCATAGACACCCGCCGGGTCCTTGCGCAGTAACCCCTCGACCCGGCTGGCCTCCTCGAAAAATGCCTTCCAATCCTCGGTCTCGATCACGTGGAGGCTGCGGACGCAGCGCGCGACGACGGCCTCGAGCGGTGCGTCATCCGGTGGCGGGGCAGAAGCTCGCTCCGCCTCGGCCAGCCCCTCGGCCAGCCCCTCGGTCAGCCGCCGGGACGATTGGGCCAAAAGCTCCAGGATGGCCAGGCGCAGGATCGTCGGCCAGGCCCACAGCTCGCCCATGGTCAGATTCGTCGTCTCCTGGTAGGCGTGGATGAAACGCTCTATGCGCTCCATGTCCAAAAGGGCATCGGTGCGCTCAAGCAAGCCACGAGCCAGGTCATAGACCCGCGGTTCCCCCTGCCCCTCCTCCGTCTCCCAAACAGGCAGCCGGCAATAGTACCCCTCGGGCAGATTTTCCCTGACCTGGCGCGCGGCCTGCTGGATCACGTAAAAATTATCCAGCAGCCACTCGCCCGCTTCGGGAATGACCTGCTCCGACTCGACCATGCGCAAAAAGTACCGCCGGGCCTCCCGCAACGCCGCCTCGTACTCGGGCAGACGATCCAGATAGGCCGGATCGGGTTCCAGGTCAGGAGAGAGCGCGTGCCTTTCGGCCAATCGAGAGGCTGCAGTCTCCAAATCGTCTCCAGTCGACGTCCGCTTTTGCTCCAGAACCGCTTCAATGGCGTGCATGGATCAATGTCCTGCCTGTTCTCGCACAGCCTTTTCGACCTCGGACTGAATCGCCTCTTCCTGAGGGATATCCTGGACGATCAGCAAGGGAGTGGCACCGTAGGCGATAAAGTTGAGAGCCACGCTGCCATACGGCCACTGAGCCTCGCCAGAATATCCGTGGGCGCCGAGTATGACCAGATCTACCTCCTCTCGATCCACCAGCTCGTGCAGGGCGGCCGCGACAATGTCGCCGACCAGGAGATGAGAGTGAACATCCACAGAAAGGCGGGATCTCAAGTCATCCATATACGCCTCCCCATCCTCCCGGTTCAGCGCCGTGAGCCGATCCACCAATTCCCGTTCCTCGTCGGTGAGAGGTCCCCGGCGGGCCACCTCGGGCCTGTCCACCACGTGGGCCAGCAGAAACTGAGCCTCTTGAGATTTGGCCAGGCTGGTCGCCAGGGGCAAGACGTGCTCGGCCCGCTGCGAACCGTCCAGGGGGACCAACAGCCGCCGGTAGCGCAGCCCGTCCAAATCCTGGGAGGCGGCCCGGTACGTCCGCACAATCAGCGTGGGAATATAAGCCCGCAGGAGAACCTTCTGCGCGACGCTGTTGATGTTCCAGCGGCTGAGACCGCTTCGACCGTGGCTGCCCAGCACGATCAAATCTATCTGCTCGTCGCGGACAAACTCGACGATGCGGCTGGCGGCCCTGCCCTCCAGCACCGTCTGAGCGACCTGCAAGCCGACGCCCTGCAAGCGTCCCCGCACCTCGTCCAGGTAGGCCTCGGCCTCGGATTTGCGCAACTGCCAGCGCAGGGGATCGATGACGCGGCCCAACCCGGCGCGCTGAAGGCGGCCCACAACCCGCAGCAGTGTAACGTGGGCATCAAAGCATTTTGCCAGCGCCACCGCGTGCGGCAGCACGCGCTCGGCGAGCTGAGAACCATCCAGGGCGACAAGAATATGTTCGAACATATCATCCCTCGCTTTTCTTTAGAGCCTCCCAACGCAGTCAGGGAGCAACAGGTTGGCTTTGCTGTTGGGTTTAGTTGCAAAGTTGGAATTCGGTTGGAACGCCGCCCATCACGATCCGAAATTCGATGGCCTGGGAGCCAACTCGACGGTGATCTGCCGTCGCTCGCCATCCCGCAGGACAGTCAGCTCCATCGTGTCGCCGGGCGCCTTGAAGGCGATCCGGACCAACAGGTCGCTGAAATCGACGATCGGCTCCCCGTCGCTCGCGATGATGATGTCTCCACCGACGGGCACCTGCCGGCCGTCCGTCATATCCACGCCGGAACTGGGCTGTAACCCGGCTTCGTCCGCCGGACCGTTCTCGACGACGCGGTCAATATATGCGCCATGCTGGGTATCCAAATCGTTCGCCTCCATCAGCAGCAGGTTGACGCTCGTCCCCTCAATGCCGAGCCACGGCCACTGATAAGTTCCCGCGTCGATCAACACGGGCGCTACTCGACGGACCACGTCGGATGGGATAGCAAAACCAACCCCGGCGTTCGTCGCATTGCCGCTTGACGCGATCTGGGCGTTGACGCCGACGACGTACCCGTCGAGGTCGAGGAGCGGCCCGCCCGAATTTCCGGGATTGATCGCCGCGTCGGTCTGGATCGCCTGCGGGATGGCGAACGGCGTCGCTCCCGAGGGGATCGAGCGGCCGGTGGCGCTCACGATGCCCAGCGTCATGCTGCTGCCCAATCCAAAGGGGTTGCCGATGGCAATGACCCACTCTCCCACCTCCACCTGTCCCGAATCGCCCAGGGGCAGCGGATGAACGCCCTCGGGAAGCTCGTCCACGCGGACGATGGCCAGGTCGCTATCATCGTCCAAACCGACGATGTCGGCCTCGGCCTCGGTTCCGTCGTAGAAAATCACCGTCACGTGCGCGGCATTCGCCACCACGTGATTGTTGGTGACGATGCATCCCTCGTCGTCCAGCACAAATCCAGAGCCGGCCCCCTGGCCCGACAGACCCCCCTGCTCCACATAGACCTGGATATTGACGACGCCGGGATTGAGTTGATCGTACAGGCGCGCAAAATCAACCAGCGGCGGCGGCGAGGGTGTCTCGGCCTCCACAGGCAAGGGCGTCAGGGTCGGGATCGCCTCCTGTGTCGCGCCGATGCCGGGAATAACGGTCGGAGAGGCGACGCTTTCCTCCCGCACGCCCTGGAACGCCTGAAGAGGCGCAAACAATAAAGGCACTGTGACGACGGCCGCCAGCACGATCAAGACCAGACAACCAATCCCAACAGTCAGGGCAAACTTGGATTTACTCATCGTTACTACCTCCACATCTCTTTGATCATTTTCCTACTCTGCGCTGCCCACATAGACCGTATCGACCTCGCGGCCCACTCGCTTGACGCCTTCGTACAGATGAGCGAGGATAGAGACCGTGCCGAATGGGATATCTGATCGCCATGGCTAGAACCGCCTGCGTTGGATCGTAACGATCGACCAGGGAGTAAACAGGCGCGTGTCGTCGTCGGCCTGGACTCGGAGGGCGTTGATCACGCCGACGACGCCGGGCTGTTCGCTGGCGATCTCTTCCGCCGCCTCGCGGATCTCGGGGCTATCGACTCGCCCTCTCAGGGTGATCATTCCCTGCTCGTCGATCACTTCGATCACGGCGAGCTTGGTCCTGGGGTCGTTGAACAACGCGGTGGTCACCCGCGCCCGGACGATTCGCCCGGTGTCCAGCGCGTTCTCGACGTCGATCACGCCCTCGACGGAGCGAGCGATGGCTTCGACCCGCCGCCTGGCGGCCATGTCCCTCACCTGTCCGGTCAGCCTGACGACGCCGCCCTCCACGGTTGCCTCGACGCCGTCCAAATCCAGGAGCGACTCGTCCAGGCGGCCCTCCAACGCAGCCAGGATGCCCTCATCATCCCGAGGGGTATACCGGGGCAGGTCCTCCAGTTCCTCCTCTCTCTTTTTGATAAAGACGCCCCTTTCGCCCACGTTTTCGATCATCTCGATGGGGATCACGGGATATTCGGGAATCAGCCCCTTCCGCACCACGAGATACGTGATCTGGCCGCTCCGGCTGTCCACTAACACGTGATCCACCTTGCCAAAGTCGCCGTCTACCGTTTCCACCGGCGTGCCGGCCTCGAGCACCTTCTTGACGCCGGGAACCCCCTCGTGGGTTCGGTGCCGTATCCGTGGCACTACTGGCTCGGGACAGATGGGCATATGCGCGCTGGGCCTGCATACGGTCTGTTCCGCCTTGTACTCCTCCACCTGACCCCAGCCAGGCTCAGGTTCCATAAACTCGACCTCCCGATATTCAGGATAATCCTCGATCTCGTCAGCCGCGACGTCGAGATAGATGCTGTGATCCTTCGTCCGCTCGACGGCGGACACCGGCAGCACGTGATCTGTCTTTTTGAGAAATCCCCGCTCCACGACGAGATCGGTGACCTGATTCGTGTGCGGGTCAATGACCACTTTGTGCAGCTTGCCACACGATTCCTCGCCGCAATAGACCTTGGCTCCTATATCAAAATGTAGCTGTTCCATTTTTTCCTCCTCCACTCCATTAACCAACGTTCAACTCGGATTCCAACTGCAACCACTTGACAATATCCCGGCGGCGCAACAGACCGGCCAGCGAACCGTTGTCCACCACCGGCAACTGACGCACATCGGCCCGCGCCAGCTTGCCCAGCGCATCCGCTGCGTCTTCTTGCAACGTCACCTCAATCAGTTGATCGGACGGCGTCATGATCTGACGCACGGACGTCGTCTCCCACTCGTCGCGGGAGACGCCGCGCACGTCGTCCAGGGTCACCAGGCCGACGAAGCGACCATTGTCCACCACCGGGAAGGATTGATCGTCCGACTTCATGATGTGCTCGTGAACCAGGTTGCTCACGGTGCAATCGGGCGAGCACGTCGGCGGATCGGTGCGCATCATCCGCTCGACCGGCACTCCTTCCAGAATATCCTGAATGACGACCTGTCGGTAGCTCTGGACCGAGGCGGTGTGCAGGAACCAGCCGATGAAGGATAACCACAGGCCATTGCCGAGACCGGTGCCCAGGATAGGGATGCGCGCGCCAAAGACCATCGTGATCCCGGCTATGATCATCATCCACGCAATGCCCTGACCCAGCCACGAGGCCCAGCGCGTGGCGCGACGCAGGTTGTCCGTCACCGCCCACAAGATCGAGCGCACCACGCGCCCTCCATCCAACGGGAAGCCGGGGATCAGGTTGAACAGCCCCACCATCACGTTGACCGACCCCAGCCAGGAAAATATCGTCATCAACGGGCTCATCTGGGTGAGCATCCTTTCGATATTGAGGGAGCCGTTCCCCGCCAGACCAGCGCTCAAGCCGACGATCCACAAAAGCACCCCACCGATGACCAGGCTGGTGATGGGACCGAGGATCGCCATGACGAACTCTCCCTGGGGCGAATCTGGCTCGCGCTGAATATTCGACACTCCGCCAAAGAGGTGGAGCGTGATACTGCGCACGGAAACGCCGCGCGCCTGCGCCACCAGGGAGTGGGCAAGCTCGTGCGCCAGGACCGACACAAAGAAGAGGAGCGCCGCCAGGACAGCCATGCCCCACCTCAAGGTCGTGCTCCAATCGGCGTGGGTCTCGCCAAACGTCGCGCCCAAATTCCACGTGATCAGCGCGAATATGACCAGCCAGCTCCAGTCAATGCGAATGTTGATGCCGAAAATCCGACCGATACGAAAACCACTCTTCATGATGCTCCTTTCTTTCCTTACTCAAATTGATGTGTTAATAATTTCATCGAGATGAGGGAGATTTCCCCCTCATCTCGATCGCGAGGGCAAGACTACTACGTCTTTACCTCGATCTGCTTGGGCTTGGCCTCCTCGGTCTTGGGCAACGAGATCTTGAGGACACCATCCTCGAACTCGGCCTCGGCTGCGTCGGTATCGACGTGGCCGGGCAGCCGGATGGCGCGTTGGAACTTCGTAGTAGGCGCTTCAGCGCCCCTAAAAGCGCACTGAAGTGCGCACTACGAACAGATTCACCCCAAGTTATTGAGAAGATACCTCTCGTCGAACAACCGATTCATCGTCTCGCGCAGCGACCACATCTCGCGGAACGGATCCCATCGTATCAATGCCATCGTTTTCTCACCTCCTTTGCGTGAAGCATTTGTGCTTTTCCAGCACTCCACGTGTCCAGTATAATCCAAAAACGACCTCGCTGCCTACGGGACGAGTTTGAGCCAACGTTGAATCCGGTTGGAAACGTTGGAATTGAGTTGGACGAGTCCAATGGAAATCGGCCCAAGGGGCGCTACCAAACTCTTGGTGGCTCTAAAGGGGGAAGTCAGACCGTGTGGAGGTGTGCAAGTATTTTTCCGCCCGGCGTTCCCACCTTGATCGCATGACCCGGGGCGCGGGCTTTGAAAAGCTCAAACTTATCTGGCGTACACGTATTCTGTCTCGCGGGCGATCCTCCTGCCGTCGTCATACAGGTATGCATAGATCGTATGCATCCCCTTTTCCTCCGGCGTGATCTCGGCAGAGTAGGTCACTTCCTCGTCGGGCGAAAGCGACTTTGTCTCCACACTGGCCAGCTCTTCGAACTTGCCGCTCGGCGTGGTAGCCCAGAACTCAAGGTTGAGCCCCTCGGTCTGCGCCAACCCACGGACGGTGGCCTCGACGGAGACCTTCTCCTTTAAGCCAGGATAAGGCTCGGTCATGGCAAAAAGGCTCGTCAGTTCCGCCGGTTCCTTCCCTACTGTCACCGGGATGTAGGGCGACTCCCAGTGGAACGACTTGCCATCCTTCCAGCCGTCAATCGAGATGTACAGGCTGGTCGAATAATTCGCCGACACCTGGAAGGTGAGCAAGCGCTCGTCACCCTCTCCCAGGAAAGCGATGTAACGCCCCGTCCCAAAGACACTGATGCTGTACGTGTCGAACGAGTTCAGGTTCACGTCCAACCCGGTCAGGTCCTCAGTGCCTATGTTCTTCAAATTCACCGTCGCCCACCGCGTGCCGGTGAGTATACTATCAGGCTCTATCTCATACTCCAGGGGATATCGAATTCCCATATTTACCTCCTTCTTCTCCACTATTCACTACCTAACTTACACGTCGCTGCCTGCGCCCCGGGTCACGCGATCAAGCTTTCCCACTTCCGTCCTTGCGGCAGAAGTGTCGGGCACAATCGGCTACGAGTTCGTCTATATCTCGCACGGTAACTCTAGCATGAAATGGAACCTGCTCCCTTTGGGATGAGTTAGGACAACAGACGGGGTGCGTTTGGAGAGTTGGAATTGCGTTGGTAGATCTTCCCGGCGTCCTGCATTCGTGGGCATTCACGAGCGTGCCAACGCCCGCAAAACCAAACAACCATTCAGCCTCTGATAAAAGTACATCACGAAGGGCGTATCTCCTGGAGAAATCCTCCAGTCGGGTCGGGCCGCCAGGATTGCAAGGTCTTCATATAGTTGGCCCGCTCGAAGGCCGCCGGGTCGGCCACGTTCTGCTGGCTCATGCTGCCCCGCATCTGGGACACCGAATCGTATCCGCACTCCTCCATCCAGGCTACCATCGCCGACAGCATCTCGCCGACGCGCTCGACGCCGTTCTGCAAGAGTTCGGACGCCATCATCGTGACGTTGGCGCCAGCCATGACACCCCTCACCACATCCTCGTGGGTGTGCACACCGCTAGTGATCACCAGGTCGACGTCCACCCGTCCGTAGAGAATGGCGACCCAGCGCAGGGGCAATCGAAGCTCCTCGGATGTGCTGAGCACCAGACGGGGAACGACGTCAAGCTCCTCCAGGTCGAGGTCGGGCTGATAGAACCGATTGAAGAGCACCAGCCTGGGGTGATGAAAGGAGGGCCTGTTTAGGCGATTTCCAACTGTAGAATTGGTGCCGGTTTTGTTCCTGCTCCACGAAGTTGATTCGGCAATCTGAGCCTTTCTGATTCGGTGCGTGGCGTTTGCAGG
>DAOTUB010000167.1:0-5448 GCA_034437455.1 Anaerolineae bacterium
GAACGACCTCTTCTGGCAGGGCGCGTTCGACGAAGCTTTCCTGGCTCACCATCCCTACGTGATGGTGGACACGGCCTTTTTCGACGGCGATTTCAAAGCGCGGTTGCTGGCGAACTTCGATGACCTGGACGACGCCACCGGTGGCGCGTTGATTCACAGCGAGAATTTTCAGGCGCTAAGTTTGTTGATGGAAAAATACCGCGAGCAGGTGAAGTGCATCTATATTGATCCACCTTACAACACAGGAAATGACGAGTTTATCTACAAAGATACCTATCAACATTCATCGTGGCTAGCGATGATGCGAGACCGCTTGTGTCTCTCCCGAGATATTCTACAGGACGATGGCGCAATCTTCATCAGCATTGATGACAACGAAATACATAGACTCAACAACTTCCTCACAGAACTATACGGCGAAAACAATGCGGCGGCCTTGCTGATAGCGAGGACTAACCCACGCGGACGCACTTTAGACAGATACATTGCCAAGACACATGAGTATATAGTAGTATTTGTGAAAGCACCGCTTCCCACTGCGATTTCTGAGGTTCCTAAAGACGAGAGAATGCTTTCTGAATACAACAAAGTGGATGAGCAAGGTAGGTATCGTGAACTAGGATTGAGAAACAGAAATCCCGTCTTCAATCGCGAGAATAGGTCCAACCTCTTCTTTCCTATATATGTGAATCCTGATACTGAACAGGTTTCTTTGGAAGAAAGCTTCGAGTTCAGCGTAGAAGTTTATCCGCGAAACTCCCAAGGAGAGGATGATTGCTGGACATGGAGCACAAAGAAAGTCGGCGAGAACCTCGAACTGCTTGTTGGGCGACAGGTGTCAACAGGAACGTGGAGGATATTCAGGAAAGACTACATGCATGACGAGTCGGGTCATATTGCTACAACAATGGTGAAGTCGATTTGGCTTGACAAGTCGATCAATAACGAGCGTGGCAAGGAAGCCCTGAAAGATATCATTGGGTATCATACTATCGATTTCCCGAAGGCCGTGGCTCTAATTCGCAAGTGCCTAGAACTCAGTGCTCCAGAGCATAGTCTCGTGATGGATTTCTTTGCTGGCTCCGGCACCACAGCCCACGCCGTGATGGACCTTAACCGTAAGGACGGCGGCGACCGCAAGTATATCCTGGTGGAGATAGGCGATTACTTTGACACCGTGCTCAAACCACGTATTCAAAAAGTCGCCTTCTCCGCCAACTGGAAGGACGGCATCCCCCAGGACCGGGACGGCGTGAGCCACGTCTTCAAACACCAGCACATCGAATCCTACGAGGACACCCTCAACAACATCCGCGTGCGCCAGCCGGAGGGAGCGCAGCGCCGACTGCTCTACGAGGAGTTTGACGACTATCAACTCCACTACATGCTCGAGTTCGAGACCCGCGGCAGTCCCACGCTGCTGGCCCAGGAGGCTTTCGAGCGGCCTTTCGACTACACGCTCAAGATTCAGCGCGGCCACAAAAGCCCCCAGGACGAGACGGTTGATCTGGCGGAGACGTTCCACTACCTGATCGGCATGCACGTTCGGCAGCTGGAGCGACGTGAGCACCAGGACCGTCCTTACGTCGTCAGCCGGGGCGAGGTGCGCACCGAGCACGGTGTGGAAAAGACGGTCGTCGTCTGGCGCGACACAACAGAGCTCGACCTGCACCAGGAGGCTGACTGGGCAAACGAGGCGCTGCTCATAGAGCCGGTAGATCGGGTTTACGTCAATGGTCCCAGCCACATCGAGGGCGCCCAGCCGCTGGAGATCGCCTTTCGCCAACGGATGGAGCCAGGACAGGAAGGAGGTTTCCGTGCCGCATAGCTCTCTGGACCGCTTCCAGCGCCGCCTGGCATTGGTGGCCTACTTCCGTCACGTCTTTGGCGTCAATGACGCCCTCGACCCGCAGGCCGTGCGCGCCTTCTACGATATGCTCAAGCAGCAGCCGGAGGGATATGACGCCGAGGGGCGCAGTTACGTAGCGCGGGTGCTGGAGGGACCGGCGGCGAGCAGTATTGACGTGGGACAGTTACTGGTCTACGACGCCAACGTGCGGCGCTACACCGAGGCCCTCAACCGGCGCCGAGCCGAGCCGGTTACGCTCAAGTATTTTCAGGTGCTGGCCGCGCTGATGACAGAGCACTACCTGGACCGCGCGATCCACGACTCGCAGGTCTTTCTCGCCGATCTCAACGCCTTCGTGGAGAAGCAGAACAAGCGGGCCGGAACAGCCCAAGTCAAGTTCTCCGCCTTTACCCCGGACGATCTCAACAAGCTCGCCTACTGGATGGCCACCGGCAGCGGCAAGACGCTGCTGATGCACCTCAATTACTACCAGTACCTGCACTACCACCCCGTAGTGGCGGTGGCCTCTACGGGACGCCGCCCAAACACACTGGACAACATCCTGCTGGTCACCACCGGCGAGGGTATGTCGGGGCAGCACATCGCCGAGATGGAAAAGAGCTCCATTCCCTGCCGACATTTCAGCGCCAGTACCACCGACCTGTTCGGCATCGATCCTCACACTGTCAAGGTCATCGAGATCCACAAGTTGGTGGAGGAAAAGAGGGGAAGCGGGGAAAGCGTCGAGGTCTCTTCCTTCGAAGGGCGCAACCTGGTCTTTGTGGATGAGGGACACAAGGGGGCTGGTAGCGAGGCCCAAGCCTGGCGTAACCGCCGTGAGGCCCTGGCCAGGGAGGGCTTTACCTTCGAGTACAGCGCCACCTTTGGCCAGGCCGTCGCCGGCGCTGGGATCGAGATCGAGGAGGAATACGGTAAGGCGATTCTCTTTGACTACTCCTACCCTCGTTTCTATGACGACGGCTATGGCAAGGACTATCGCATCCTCAACCTGGAGCACGACCTGGATCCAACCCTCACCAATCGGTATCTACTGGCCAACCTGTTGACCTTCTACGAGCAAGTGCGCGCCTACGCGCGGGACAAAGAGACCTTTTACAAGACCTACAACGTCGCGCCGCCGCTGCTGGTCTTTATCGGCCACAGCGTCACCGCTGGCAAGACCCGCTCCCAGTTGAGCCGGGACGACCGCCAGAGCCTTTCCGACGTGCAGGAGCTGGTGTTCTTTCTACATCGAGTGCTGCAGAACGAGGGGAACTGGGTACCGGAGGGCCTGGACGCCATCCTGGAAGGTCGGGCCGGCATGACACAGGAAGGCGGTGCCGCTGGCGGGCCAGCGAGAGATCTGTTCGCCGACGCATTCCAGACGCTCCGCGAGGCCCGTTTGGACGGCGAAGCGATCTATGCCGACGTGCTGCGGCGGGTCTTTCACGCGGCCACGGCGGCCGGCCTACACCTGGTCGACCTCAAATCGGCTCAGGGTGAGATCGGGCTGCGCGCGGGTGCGGCGGACGCATTCTTTGGCGTGATCAACATCGGCGATGCGGCCAACTTTCTCAGACTGGTCGAGGAGAGGGTGCCCGAGATCGCCGTGGAGGAAGAACAATTCAGCGGCTCCCTCTTCCAGGCCATCAACCGGCAGGATTCGTCCATCAATGCCCTGATCGGCTCCAAAAAGTTCATCGAGGGCTGGGACTCCTGGCGCGTCTCGACGATGGGGCTGATGAACATCGGGCGAGGGGAGGGACCTCAGATCATCCAACTCTTTGGCCGCGGTGTGCGCCTGCTGGGGCGGGATCGCTCCCTCCAGCGCTCCGAGGTTCTGGACGGCGACCACCCCGACGACCTTCCGCTCCTGGAGACCCTCAGCATCTTTGGCGTGCGCGCCCGGTACATGACTCAGTTCCGCGACTATCTCGCCGAGGAAGGCATCGACACTGAAGAACGAGAACTCCTCGTCATCGAGACGAGACCGGGTGCTGATTTCCTGGGCCGTGGACTGCTCGTCGTTCGCCCCAGGATCGAAACGACCTTCGAGGACTCGATGCGTCTGGAACTGGGTACAGACCCCACCTGCAAACCGGTTATCGACCTGATACCGCGCCTGCAGGTCATGGTGTCCGAAGGGCTCGTGCAGGAGACGCCCGAGTTCCACGAGCCGCAAGACGCCCAGTGGCTACCGGAGCATGTCCTGTCACTTTTTGATTGGAGTCGGCTCTACCGGGAAGTGTGGAACTTTTGCGCCGCGCGTGGTTATCGCAACCTGGCGTTCAGCCAGGATGCGCTGAAGGCAGTCATCGAAACGGGATGTTACCAACTGCTGTGTCCGCCAGAGATGCTAGACGTGGCGTCGTTCGCCGACGTGAGACGGGTGGAGCGGATCGCCCTGATGATCCTGCGCAAGTACGTCGAGCGGTATACCACTCTTGCACGTCGCCACTGGGAGCAGGAACAGATGGTCTACCAGGCGCTGGACGAAAGCGACGAAAACCTGATCGCGGTCTACGAGGCTCGCGTGAAGCGCTCGGCTACCGATTTCCTAAAGGCGCTCCGCGAGATGTTGGAGGATCCAGCCTTGTACGAGAAGGACGATGGCTTGCCTCCCAGGGTTCACTTCGACCGGCACCTTTATCTCCCCCTGCTATTGGAGGACACGAGCGAGGAACGGGTGGTCAAGTACTCTCCTCCAGGACTCAACCCCGGCGAGCGCCATTTCGTGGAGCAGCTACGCGCGTACGTCAAAACGGAGACGGGCCAATCTCTGCTGGAAGAGCACGGCCGCGAGCTGTTCCTACTTCGCAACCAATCCCGCGGCCGCGGAGTTGGATTCCTGATCAACAACGAGCAGTTCTTTCCCGATTTCATCCTCTGGCTAATCAACCCCGACAGGCAGGATATCGTGTTCATCGATCCTCACGGCCTGCTCATCGGCAGCAATCTCGACGTCAACCCCAAGGTCCAGTTCTACAGGGCCATCAAGGAATACGAGCAGAAGCTGAACGAACGAGCAGGTCGCCAGGACCTCACTCTCCATTCCTACCTCGTTTCCCAGACATCATTCGACGATTTGAAGAGACAGACAGGTATTTCCTCACTGTCAGAGTTCCACCAACTTCACGTCTACTTTCGGGAGCAGCCCCACTATGCAGAATTGGTGATACGGGACGTTCTGACAGAGCGCGACTCTTAACAGCTTCTAACGATCCTGTTTGAGCAAAAGAAAGTGTTGTGTCCTGAAAGAAGGGGCATTAGCAGCAAGATGACGTAGGAGGATGACAGACAGCACCATCTCTGGATGAGCGAGCTAACCGGGGACATACGACTGCCAAGTGCAAGCTCTCGAGACGCAACTTTCCAGAGCGCAGCGAGGTTGTGAGTGCAGGTGGTTACCCGGCTCAGCATGGAGGTATAGCAAAATGACGGAACTCACCGACGAGGAAAAGCGAGAGGTGTATCGGCGAGCTGCCAGCAATATGGGGATCACCGATGAGCAAGCTCGAAGGGAGCTTGAGGAGATGGCAGAGATCCGCGTCAAATTGCAAGCCCAGGCAGAGCGGCTCGAGAGACTGTTGCGAGAGAGT
>DAOTUB010000168.1:0-31593 GCA_034437455.1 Anaerolineae bacterium
CCTGCAAACGCCACGCACCGAATCAGAAAGGCTCAGATTGCCGAATCAACTTCGTGGAGCAGGAACAAAACCGGCACCAATTCTACAGTTGGAAATCGCCTAAACAGGCCCTCCTTTCATCACCCCACCTTAAGCCTGTAAATGTCTGGCATCGTCAGCGATTTCCAGAAGGCGTAGTTGATGGATGGATCAAAGTGTTGTAGCAGCAAAGCCAATAGATTTCCGTGCGTTGCGAGCGCGATGTGTTCGGTGGGATGCTGTTCTTGCAACGTAAGGATAGCGTCGATACCCCGTTGTTGAGCGGCAGCATTTGATTCGCCGCCGGGGTGGACGAACGTTGGGTCGGTCCATGTGGCCTCCACCGCCGCGAAAAAATCCTCAACTGCGCCGCCGCTCAGTTGGCGCTCGCGCAGTTCGGGGAGCGTGTGGATAGGTAGATCGAGTTGAGCAGCTAGTGGCGCTATTGTCTGGCGCGCGCGGCGGGCAGGGCTTGAATAAATCGCAGTGACCGGAAATTGGCGCAGTACGTCTGCCACACGTTCAGCGTCCATGCGCCCTTTAGTCGAAAGCGGTCGGTTCTCGTCGGGTGTCCAGTCGGCGTGCGCGTGACGTACCAGGTAAAAGATGCTCATTGTGTACTGGCTCCTTATCTTGGCGCAAGTGTAACACGAAACAAACCCGCCGTCAAACATGGGCTTGCCTCTCACGCTGTCCTCGGCTATAATGCTCTCTGTTGAATTGACCAGGAGGTTGCGTGAAACTTTCGATCATCGTGCCAGCTTACAACGAGAGCGAGACCATCGCCGAAATTCTGCGACGAGTGCGGGCGGTGCCGTTGAAGGTGTCGACGGGTTATGGGCCAGAGAATGGCTCCGTCGTCACGTTTGAGCGCGAGGTCGTGGTCGTGGACGACGGCTCGACGGATGGCACACGCGAGATCCTGCGTGCTTCGGAAAGCGAACCAGACGTAGTCGTCGTGTTCCACGAGCGCAACCGGGGCAAGGGCGCGGCAGTGCGCACCGGGCTGCGGCATGCCAGTGGTGACGTGATGTTGATCCAGGACGCCGATCTGGAGTACGATCCCCGCGACTATCCGGCGCTGTTGCAACCCATCGCCGAGGGTCGCTCTCAGGTGGTCTATGGTTCGCGCTTTCGCGGGGGGCCGACCAAGACGATGTTCTTCTGGCACATGGTCGGCAACCGTTTTCTCACCCTGGTGACCAACGTGCTGTACGATACCATCCTCAGCGACATGGAGACCTGCTACAAAGTCTTTACGCGAGAGGTCGTCGAACAACTCGATCTCAGAGCGCCTGGCTGGGGCTTTGATCCCGAGATCACGGCGCAGATCCTCAAGCGCGGCTACCGCATCTACGAGGTGCCCATCTCTTACACCGGGCGCGAGTTTGAGGAGGGAAAAAAGCTCAGTTGGCGCGCTGGTTTTACAGTGTTGTGGACGTTGCTAAAACATCGGGTCATCCCGTGAGCGTCCGTCGTTGGGGACGAGAGCGCTGGGCGCTGGCGGCGCTCCTGTTGTTGGCCTGGGTGCTGCGACTGCCTCTGATCTTGGACAACCACCTGCACCCTGACGAGGCGCTGTATGGTTATTGGGGCCTTTTGATTGGAAGCGGACGAGATCCGTGGCTAGCGACGGCGACGGTCTACAAACCGCCCTTGTTGCCTTACCTGATGGCGGGGATTCAGGCGCTCTTTGGTAGCGCCAAACACCATTCTGAGTTTGCCCTGCGGCTGCCGGGATTGGCGGCGAGCTTCCTGACCGTACCCCTCACCGCTGTGCTGGCCCACGCTCTTTACCGTGAGCGTTGGGCTGCGGCGGCAGCGGTTGTGGGGATAGCCTTTTCGCCCTTGGCGATCTCTTTCTCCGCCACAGCCTTTCTCGATCCCCTGATGATCGCGTTGGGGTTGGCGGCCTGCGTGGCGGCGGCTCGCGATCATCCGAGATGGGCCGGGTTGTTGGCCGGATTGAGCTTTGCGACGAAGCAGACGGGACTGGTGTGGATACCATTAGCGGTCCTACTCCAAATCACAAGTCGAAAATCACGAATCAGGTTCTCCAGCGTGATATTGTTCATTGCTCATTGTTCATTGGTCATTTTGCTCGTGTTTGCCTGGGACGTGGCGCGAGTGGCGCAGGGAGCGGCGAGCTTCTGGCACGTGGGCGTCGCTGGCTATGGGGGATTGCGCCTCGTATGGCCGCACGAGTTGAGGGCGCGGCTGTGTGGTTGGCTCGATCTGGCGCGCTATCTTTTCACCTCACCCGTCATCAACGGTGCGCTGCTGATGGGCTTGCCTGTGCTGGCGTGGAGGGCGCTGATGCACCGCCGCTATGAGCGAGAGGCGTTGATAGATCTGACGCTCATTTTCTTCTCTCTCATTTACCTTCTCCTCCATTGGCTGGGAGCGTTTCCGATCTGGGACCGCTATCTACTGCCGCTGATACCTATTCTGGCAGTATTATTGGGACGAGTGTTCACCAGTCTCGCCCACGGTCTGCGTTCTGTCATTGTTCATTGTTCATTGATCATTTGCCTGATCTTGCTTGCCTTCAACGCTGCCTGCAACCACTACGCCATCGGCGGCAACCAGGGCGTTTACGATGGGGTAGATCGAGTCGCCGTGTTTCTAAGCGGTCTGCCCGAAGGTTCCGTGGTCTATCATCACTGGTTGGGCTGGCATTATCAGTATTGTCTCTTTGATGCGCCGGTTTACCTGGCTTACTGGCCGACTCCGGCCTGGCTGGTGCAGGACGTGCAGGTGTTCGGCGCGAGAGAACCGCGCTACATCACCTTCCCATCCTGGGAATCGTCCGCGCGGGTGGAGCGAGCACTGGCCGGCGTGGGATACGGATTGAACCCTGTTTTGACCACAACTCGCCGCGACGGTACACCTTCGTTCACTACCTATCATATTCAACCGTTATCAGATCCATGAACCAATCTACCAATAAACCCGCCCAAAGGGCGTACCGGAGTACCAACCTCCTCCGCGATCTCCTGACCGTCGTCCTGCTCTTGGCGCTGGTAGTTGCCTGCTTCTGGAAAATCGCGTTGGCGGGTCGTGTACTGGCTGGCGGCGACGTCTTTATCTATTTCTATCCCTACTGGGCAGAGGCGACGCGAGCGGTTCAGGCCGGGCGACTGCCGCTCTGGAACCCCTATCTCTTTATGGGAGCCCCTTTCCTAGCCAACAGTCAGGTGGGAGTTTTCTACCCGTTCAACTGGCTGCTGTGGCTTTCCTTGCCGGGTCATCAGTCCGTCCACTTGACCATCGTGCTGCACCTGTGCTTGGCGGCGCTCAACGCTTATCTCTGGGGCCGCGCGTCGCTGCGGATGGGGCGGATCGGCGCGGGGACGGTGGGGCTGATTTTTGCATTGGGAGGCCATCTGGGGGCACAGGTGGAGCACGTCAACCAGTTGCAGGGATTGGCCTGGCTGCCGCTGATGCTGATGCTGTACGACAAATCGGTGAGTCGGCGGGTCGGCGAGTCAGCGGAGTGGCGGGTTGGCAGGGCCGCGCTTGCCGGCCTCTCGGTCGTTATCGGCCTGGTGCTTCTGGCCGGTCACACGCAGACGGCTTTTATCTCGCTGGTCGGATTGGCGATCTATGGGCTGGGGCCGGTGTTCTTGGATAGGCTATCTCGCCGTGAGTGGCGACCATTGACTCGGAGGGCAACGCTTTTGGTCATTGCATCGGGACTGGGGATAGCATTAGCAGCGGTACAATTGTTCCCCACCTGGGAACTATCGCGCCTCTCGGTACGCGCCGGAGGATTGCCCTTCAACGAGCGAATCTCGTTCTCCCTCTCGCCACTTTATCTGGCCCGTGCTCTCCTGCCTGGCTTTGCCCAACCGGTTCCTCCGGGGCACATCGAACATGTCACCTACGTTGGCATCGCTGGCCTGCTCTTGGCCGTCTTGGCAATCTCAAATCTTGAATCTCGAACCTCCAAATCTCCAATTCTCTTGCTCACTTTCGTTGGCCTCTTTTTCTCCCTCGGCCTCTACAATCCCTTCTACCTTCTTCTGGCCCGCTACGTTCCCGGCTTTGCCCATTTTCGCGCGCCAGCTCGCTGGTTGGCGCTCTACGCGCTGGGGATGGCGGCGCTGGCGGGATGGGGCGCTGACGTGTTGTGGCACCGTCGCGAGCGAGTTACCCCGCGTGCTGTCTCAATATTCGCGGTTGCACTCATCGCGCTGGCGGGCTGGGCAGTGGTAGGAGGGCGTATCGGGAAAAGTTGGAACGTGGGATGGTTGACCGTCGCTTTCTGGCTTGTGGGGATCGCGTTGGCGCTGGGGCTGCTCCTGATGGCTTCGCGGGCGCCGCGACCGGCGACGATAGGCTTGGTGACGCTGTTGATCGTCGAACTCCTTGCGGCAAGCATGACGCTTCCCCACGCCCGCGCCACCGCGCCCCAGGCGTTCACCAGTCTCCGCCCCGCCATCGCCCACCTCCTCGCTATCCCCCTCCCCTTGGGAGGGGCTGGGGGAGGGAGCGCTCCCCGTTTCCTCAGTATGTCCGACATCACTTTCGATCCCGGCGATCTGCCCGAGATCAAAATCATCTACGGTCCGCAACTCGGAGAGCGGGCGCTCTACGATTATGTGATCGCCGCCAAGCAGAAAGAAGTGCTCAGTCCCAACCTGCCGCTAGCCTTTGGCGTCGCCGCGGTGGATGGTTACGACGGCGGTGTACTGCCGCTGACGAATTACGTCACGCTCCAACGTTTGTTTCTGCCGGAAGATGAGGTCTCCATCGACGGTCGGCTGCGCGAGAATCTGACCGTCATCCCCGATGGGCGCTGGCTGAACCTGTTCAACGTCCGGCACGTCATCACCGACAAGCTCTACGATGCCTGGCTCGACGGTGTGTTCTACGATCTCCAGTTTGAAGCGCGGCTTTCGCGGGGGGAGGAGGCTGCGGTGGCGCACGTGCCGCATTTCGAGGCGACGGCGCTGGGGCTCGTCTCTTACCTGCGCGGAGGGACGGAGTTGCCTGACGGTACATCCGTGGGCTTCGTCGAGGTCGGTTTCGGTGACGGGAGCGCGCGCACGTTTACGTTGCGAGCGGGCAAGCATACCGCCGAGGGTCTGCACGGACCAGATGTAGCTCACGTGCAGGCGATGGTCGGCGGCCACTTTTGGCCAGGTCAGCCGGAGGGGAATGATTATGTGGCACGATTTCGGTGGCAGGAGCCAGCCGCGCCGGTTACGATCACCGTCCAGGCGACGCTGCCGGAGGGAGAGCTGGTCGTGCGTGGCGCGAGCCTGATCGACGAGCGCACCGGCGGTTTCCAGGCGCTCGTCATCTCCGACCGGGGCCGTTTCCGCCTGGCGCACTCTGGCGACGTCAAAATATACGAGAACCTGGACGTGCTGCCGCGAGCGTTCATCGTCCACGCGGTGGAGGCGGCCCCGGATGACGAGACGGCGTTATCGCTGATGCAAGACCCGGCGTTCGATCCCGCTACGGAGCTTGTCTTGAGCGCAGATGAAATCGTGCTGGCGAACAAAGACACAGAGCTTTTGCAGGGCAGTGAATCTGCCCGCGTGACGCATTATGCGCCGGAGCAGGTCGAGATTGAGTTGAACGCCGATGCGCCGGGTTATCTCGTCTTGACTGACGCCTGGTACCCCGGCTGGGAGGCGACGGTGAACGGCGAGCCAGCGTCGATTGTGCGAGCCGATCTGCTCTTTCGCGCCGTCGCCGTGGAAGCCGAGCAGCAGCACGTCGTCTTTACGTTCCGACCGTCGAGCCTGCGCGTTGGCGCTGCTATCAGTTTGGCGGCACTCGCCGTTCTGATCGTCGCTGCTGCGTTGTCCAAAGTCGGACGCAATGTTATAATAGGTCTGCGTGGCTAGACGTTTATCCTAAGCGTTCACAGGAGGGCGAATGATGAATGCAGTGAACCGTGTGGTGATTGTGATCTTGCTGCTGGTCGCCATCGTGCTGTGCAGCACGCTGCTGGTGTTTCCGGTGCGATCGCTGGATGCGGTCGCGCAGTGGTTGACTACACAGGCAGATTCTCTCAGGCAATATGACCGTCTTAGTTTTCAATGGTTCGTGCGAGTGGGCCTGGGCGTTCTCTTTGCTCTAACGCTGGACATTATCTTTGGTTTGCTCATTTACTTCGAGGTGCGCCGGACCGCTCCAAAAGCCATCCGCGTCAGGCAGGCCAGTGGCGGGAGGGTGACGCTCAACACGGCCTCTATCGCCGACCGGTTAAAGGAAGAGGTGAACCGCCTTCCCCACGTCATAAGCTCCCAGTCCAAGGTCTCGGCCAGGCGCCGCGGCGTGGTGGTCGAGCTGGACGCCAAGATCGCAGCCGGAGTTGACGTGCCGGGGAAGGCTGACCAGATCATCGAGACGGCGCGGCAGGTGGTGGAGGAAAAGATGGGGCTTGAGCTGGCCCGGCCTCCCCGAGTCAATCTGCGCGCAGTTCCTCACACCGGCGCTCCTGGCCGCCCGCTCGTAAGCCCCGCCGAGAGCGCGGTAGTGGAGGCACCGGTCGAAGAGACGACGGCAGAATAGAGCGAAGCGCGACGACCGGGATAGTGAGCGTGGAAGAAGGGAACGGATTGGAGCCATCCGACGGCCTCCTCAGCTTGGCGGCGCAGATCGAAAGCGTGCTCTTTGTGGCCGATGAGCCGGTCTCTGTCGGTCGTCTGGCGGAGGCGCTGGAGGTCACGTCGGGGCGGATCGAGCGGGCGTTGGCCGACCTGGAAGCGGTCTACGTGGGACGTGGCTTTTGCTTGCAGCGGATCGAAAACCGCGTCCAGTTCATCACCGCGCCGGAGGCCGCGCCTTGCGTCGAGCGTTTCCTGGGCCTGGAGGCGCGCATGCACCTCTCGCAGGCTGCGCTGGAGACGCTGGCCATCGTCGCCTATCGCCAGCCGATCACGCGGCCCGAGATCGAAGCCATCCGGGGTGTCAGCTCCGACGGCGTCCTGCGCACGCTGTTGAGCGCCGGTCTGATCGAGCGTCTGGGGCGAGCGGATACGGTGGGCCGTCCCTTTCTCCACGCCACGACCTCAGAATTCCTCCAACACTTTGGGCTGCGGAGCCTGGACGAGATGCCGCCACTGGAGGAGGAGGCGACGTTGGTACAAAAGTCCTCTTGATTCCTCGCACCCCTTCTTGGTAAAATAAGTCACCTTCAATGCCGGGCATATCGTCTACAAAGGGCCTCAAAGACATCCTACAAAAGCGCCGGGCACTTTTTCCGCGTCGATCCGCATCCCTTTTACAAATTATAGGAGGCTGTGATGAAATCTGTCCGCCGTGTGTTTATCGTCCTTGTTCTTGCAGTGGGAGCTATGGCCTTATTGTTGATCGCATTGAAATTTCCCCTGCGTGCTGCGCCTACCCGCTGTGACTTTGCGACCGGGGGGACGCTCACCCCACTGGGAGCGGGCCAACCCGACGCCCTCCAGCGTCGCAACGCCTACGATTCGCTGTGGCGCGCTCTCTACCACCACGATCATCCCGACCTGGCCTGGAGCGCCGTCACCGCTACCGTGGACGGCGTCGACTATGGCCCCGGCGCTGTCCTGGGAAACCTGAGCGGCGACTTTTACCAGGTGACCGCTACCGTTCCCTTCAGCATACCCCGCTCCTTCGCCCTCCATCCCCGCAAGGTCGCGCTTTTTTACAGCGCCGTGCGCGACGAGTACAGTCAACTCGTCGTCTGGGAGGAGGGGGACTTTGAGCAGCTCTTTCGCGTGTATCTCTGGTGCGAGGAGACGCTCGCAGGCTGCCCTTACTTTGACACGCTGACCGAGGCGCAGATCGCCACCGGCGACCTGGCCGATTACGATGTCCTCATCCTGCCGACTATCCGCGTCGGTTACGCCGACGCGGTGATCGCCGAGCTGGGCGACGACGGTTTGGATCGTATCCGCGCCTTTGTTCAAAGCGGCGGCTTTCTCTACGCCCAGTCGAACGGAGCCGCCATCGTGGAGGCCGCTGGATTGGTACCCACCGGCACCGTGGATCTGGAGACCCGCGTCACCGACCCGGACAACGCCGGACAACTGGACGTGCTCCTGCCCGATCACCCGCTTGCCTTCTCCTGGCTCGCGGACGAAACCTACGTGCTCGACGAGCCGCTCATCACCGCGACGAACGGCCTGAGCGTCGTCGCCGCCTTTGCCGATACCTCCCGGCCCGGCGCGGTCGCCATCGGCGTCGCTGCGCCGGGAGACGGGCGGGTGGTGCTCTTCAACGGCCATCCCTCCGACGACATTGACTATCACCCGCAGGTGTTTGACGCGCTGCTGTGGGCGATGGGGGAGCGGGCCTCCATCCACGGCGCGCTCTGCCAGCAGTACTCCGACGCGGTGGGCTGCAACACGATCCCCGCCTACGAGCCGGGCGTGCCCATCGTCGTCACCACCACCTTCAAGAATTACTGGGACGGCCCGCTGGCGGACATTGTCATCACCGAGACGCTGCACGCGGGTTTCACCACGACGCTTGCCTCCATCGTTCCCGCGCCGACGATCTTCATCGTCAATCCCGACAGTACGACGACCATCGTCTGGACGCTGACGGAGACGCTGCCCGGCGACGCCGAGTTCACCTACGTCGCCTACACCGCAGCCCCTTTTGGCACAGCGGGCAGCGCGTTGGTCAGCACCGCCGAGGCCGATTATGTGGATTCCTTCCGGCCCACAGAGCTCCACCCCGACGGCCTGCCTCGCCATATCGTGCGCAACCGCCTGTGGGTTGGCTCAAAGATGGCGGCGCGGCTGGTTGGCGACCGGGACATTGAGCTGGATGGCCTCTATCCTCTGCCCGCCGAAGGGGAATATTACGACATTGCCCTGACGCTGGAGAACAAGGAAGAGACCGACGCCGAGCACATCATCATCACCGACGTGGTGGCGCTCCTCTCCCCCATCGTGGACGTGGACGACCAGCGCGTCATCCCCCGCGTCATCACCGACAGTTGGCCCGCCAGCGATTCGCTCTCCGAGACGCTGTGGGCGATGAACGAGATTTTCTTCTACGACACGCCCATCCCCGTCTACCCGCTGCCCGATCACGTGGACGGCGTGCCTTCTTCGACCATCGCCGCGGGCGTCTTTTACACCCTCACCGCCTGGGAGAACGGCCCGCGCCTGGTCTATACCTACACGGGCGACTTTACCACCACTCCTGGCCTGACCAACTCGGTCACCATCCCGCCGGAGTATGCAGAGTACATCACCGTCACCGCCAAGGGCGACATCCTCCTCCCGGCGCTGACGATGGTGTGGGACTTTGGCGCGCTGCCCGCCTACGATTATCTGGAGCCAGCGGTGCGCTACGGCCTGTTCAGCCGCGAACTGTTCCACCGCACGGTCTCGTTTGCAAGCGACCCAGTCGACTCCAGCCTGGTGCTGGAAGGTTTTGGCGGCTCCGTCTATACCAACCTGGGCGGCCATCCCATCCCCTATCACGAGTACCTCTCCAGCGGCATCGTCCACATCCCGCTCTCGCCGGAGCTGCCCCGCGTGACCTACGAGGACATGTGGGCGCGTCCCCAGACGATGGAACTGCGCACCGTCTTTTACGACATTGTGCCCTTCCCGCCGCCCGAGTTTCACGCCGTGGTCAACACCACCTTCGAGATGAGGGCCGACCGCGACGGCGACGGGCGCGGCGAGGAGCGCGTGCTCGAGTTCCCTGCTCGCGAGGGGGCCGACCTGACGCTGTACCTCAAGTCCTGGTCGAATTTCCACCCAGATATGCCACCGTTGTACAAGGACGAGACGCTCATCGCCCAGGGCATGTTCCGCGGGCACGGGTTTGCGTTGGAACCGATGTACGATAGCTGGCAGAACTCGTGGACCGGCCTGCACCTGCAAGGCTATCTCACCGACACCGATCTGATCACCGTCGTCACCGTCCCGGCCTATGACTATCTCTACTTCCAGCAGTACCTGGAGAGCCAGCGGCGCGAGGGGCTTCTCATCAGCGCCACGCTCGGCACTTATCCCGATTTCCACCGCGAGGGTGTGATGAAAGTTGACGACGGGGCGCGCTTTGTCTACCACCAGAAGGCGCTCGGCCCCAGCCGGTACGAGGTTTTCGACGCGCACGTGCAGGCGGTCTTTGGTCTTTCCTCCGACGCTCGGGTCCACAAGGCAGTGGCGCCGGTGCTGGTGGCGACCTTTGACGACCAGGTTTACCACCTGGTGCGCGTCGAGGATCCCTGGGACCCGCGCTGCGTGGGCTGGGAGCCGTTCATCAAGTCCTACGGCTTTGGGGATCTCGCGGCGACGGTCTATGTGGGCGGGCGGCACGGGCCGGAGCTGCTCTGGCCTCGCATCGCCCCCGGCGAGCGGACCCAGGTGCGGCTCGACATTCGCAACAACCAGACCGGCGTCACGCTGACGAACCTCGCCATCACGCCTGTTGCTCCCCCCGGCATCACCGTCACGTTGCGCAGTGTGACGGAGACGGAGGCTATCGAGCCGCTCTTTTTCGATTTTCTCTACCTGCACCAGGAGACCGTCCCCGAAGGTTGGCGCACGCTCTGGTATTACGACGTAGAGGTTGACCCGAACTTTGCCGACACGGGCAAGGTGCACCCGATCAACTTCGAGGTGACCGCCGAAGGGCTGCCAGACGATTTCGAGGTCCCGGCGGCAGAGATAGGCATAGGCGACCACAGCGAGTGCATCCAGACGGTCTGGGGACAGGCGACCGACCTGCAACTGGAGGACCTGCTGCCTCCATGGGTCACACCTGAAGATGCCCGCCTGGCGAACACAGCCGAGGCGACCTGGCTGGAGGGCGCGCTCAGCCTGGGCGACGTGGCCTCCGCCACGACCATCTTTGATGGCTTGCGGCCCGTCTCCTTCGTCACAACTACCGTGAACGGCGGCACGCTCGTCTCCTTCACCCTCCCTGTCTCCGATACCTATGATGCCACGCAGATGCCCTGGCTGGAGAATGACCAGCGTTCCGACGAGGTATACGTCGTCTTCAAATCCCACGCCGAGATCGAGTCGAGCGGCACCTCGGTCATCAACTACGGCCCGGTCGTCACCTACACCGATCCCTTCGCCCAGATCTACACCGACACGGGCAACCTACAGACGGTGGAGGCGCACGGCGCGGCGCTGCTGGCGACCTACACCGTGGATGCCATCACCGACACAATCACTGGCCAGTCGATCACAGAGGTGGTGCGCGGGGTGTTGAACGAGGCGGCTGTGGCCGTGAACATCTTCAACCAGGGCGACTATATCGCGAAGGATGGCACGATCACCGTCACCTTCACCGCTGGCGTGACGCTGACGGCGAGCAGTTGGCCGGTGGCGGATCAGGACGCGGATTGGGCGGCCTTCGACCTGCCCGACGTACCCCCCGGCGCGAGGGGACAACTCGGCCTGACGCTCGAGTTCGTGCCCGACTTTACGGGACCGTGGAACAGACTTTCCAGTCTGCGACTGGCCCCGCCGAATTCGTACCGTCTCATTGCCCACACCGACAGGCGGTATGTCCACGAGTTCCCCGTCGCGGGTCTCACGCCGCGTACCGTCGTCGTCGAGGATCGGCTGGCGGGACCGCTGGAAGTCGGCGCTGCGGGTCGCGTCTATCGCGTCTTTTTGCCGGCAGTACTGCGCGACTATCGCACGCCCTGGTGGCCGCGTTCGGCAGAAGAGTGAAGATAGCGCGATATTGGCGAACAACCCCTTGCTCGCGCGAGCAGGGGTTGTCGTTTTTTGGTTAGGGCTGTATAATGGTCGGTATTGAGTAAGCGGGAGCTGGCTGTGAAAAGAACTTTATGTACAATCGTTGCTGCCGGTCTTTGCATAACCGCGCTGGCGCTCTCTGCCCGCGCCCAGACCACGCTCCAGATCGTTCCCGACCAGAGCGTGGGCGTTCTCTCGGAGGACCCCGCTTCCGGCGAGCGTTGGAGCGCGAGCATCTTTCCTTTTGGCAACTATGTCAAGCCAGATTCTGGCGAGGACGTGTTCTGCCGCACGTATTTGCGCTTTCCGCTCGACGCCGTTCCCGCAGGCTCTGCGGTTCAGTCGGCCACGCTCCACGTCTATGTGGACGATTATTGGCCCGATGCAGGCGGCGCGCTAATGTCAATCTATCCCGTGATGGTGGATTGGACGCCAGAGAGCGTGGATTGGTACGACACGAGCGCCTGGCCCGCGCTCGGGGAGGCCGTGGCGACGATGACGGTTACTTCAGATGAAGGGTGGTTTGTCTGGGACGTTACCGGGCTTGTGCAGGGCTGGCTGGGCAATGCGCCCAACTACGGTCTGGCGGTGGCCGCCGCCGATCTGAGTTCGACGGCGAGCAACTGGGCCGCCGCCCGCCGCCTGACGACCAGCGACCCCGACACGCGCCCTTACCTGGAAATCGCTTTCGTCGAGCCTGCCGCGACCGCGACGCCTGGGCCGCCGCCTACTGCTACGGCGACGTCTACACCAATCCCGTCCCCCACGGCGACGCCGCGTCCACCTGCTCCCGCCCCTACGGCTACCTCGGCTCCCAGGCCGACGCCTGAACCGATCCTGTTGCCCGTCACCGGTCAGACCGTAGCTCCATCGCTCCTGTGGCCAGCATTGACCGGAATCGCACTGTTGGCGGCAGGATTTGGATTGTACCGTCGCAGCCGCTAGGGGGTGTGTGTGAATTGTCGCCGTGGCGCGTTGTTGGGGATAATGGTGCTGGCGCTGGGCCTGATTGGGCTGGCGCCCTCCTCATCCCGCTCGTTGCAACTCTGGCCCGACCACAGCGTGGGTGTGACCAATGTTCTGTTGGAAGATATGTCGGGGCACGCCGATTCCCAGGTGTTTCCCTGGGGCGTCCATCGCACCGCCGAGGGCGAGATTATGCGGGCGCGCACCTATCTCCATTTTCCGCTCGATGCGTTCCCGCCGGGCACCGACATTCTGCGGGCCACGTTGCACGTGTACGTGGACACCGTCTCGGATGCGGGAGAGGCGACGTTCGGCGCCTATCGCGTCCTCGAACCGTGGGAGGAGGGGGACTTGGGTGATGATCCAGCCGACTGGCCGACGCTTCTCACCACGCCTATCGCGCTCACCGAGGCCCGTTTCGACGTGATGACGTCGACTCTGCCGCTGGCTACCCCCATAGCGACGAATACGCCTGTGGTTCCCTCCACGCCAACGTTGACCAGTCCCCCGCCGACGAGCACACCTGTCGTCACCCCTACGCCGACGTTGACCACGTCCGAATCTGCTGCGTTATTCTCTCGACCTCCCGGTCACGGGCTGGTTCAGGATGTGATGGTGGCGGTTGTTCTGTCAGATCAGGAGGTGTCCCTGGGATTCACGACGGTCGTGAGCATCCAGATCGAGAATGTGATTAACCTGTGCGACGCTGAGGTGAACCTGACCTTTGATTCGACGTTGTTGGAGGTGGTGGACGCTGCTCCAGACACAGAGGGGGTGCAGATTCAGGCTGGCGACTTTTTCAGCCCGGAACTCTCGGTGAGGAACATTGTTTATCAGGATTATGGAGAGATCAACTTTGCCATCTTTCAACTTGGGGTCACTGAACCGGTCAGTGGCAGCGGGGTATTGGCTGCGATCACTTTCCGGGGGAAAGAAGTTGGGGTGTCAGAGATCGAGTTCGAGGATGTTTTTCTGGAGGACTGCGACGGCGAGTCTATCGTCGCCGGTACACGAGCTGGAAGTATCACCGTTTTTGGTGAGGGGACGCCAACTCCGACCGTCACTTCCACGCCCGAAGCTACGCCGACGGCGCCTATCTCACCGCTGCCCACGCCGACGCCCGGACCTACACCGACGCCCCCTCCACCGTCTGGAGTGCTACCTGTGTCGCTCCAACCAGGAGAGGGAACCTGGCTCACGTGGAACGTCACCGCGTTGATGCGAGCCTGGCTCGCGGGAGAGGTGCCCAACCACGGGTTGGCCCTGGCCGCTGCGCCCCATCCCGACGCCGACGTGGAGGAAGCGGGCGATCTGCTCGTGGCGCGTTGGCTCGCCGCCACCGATCTCAACACGAGACCCTACCTCGTTGTCGAGTTTGACGTGCTTCCGGTCACGCCCACGCCTACCGCCACGCCTGTACCGATCCTTCCACCGGCTGGGGGAACTGTAGGGTGGAAAGCGGTGGGGGTACTGTTCATTGGGGCGGCACTCCTCGCGTTGGGTCTGACGGTGCGGAGAAGATGAACGCGACGGAAATATCACTCTGCTGTTTCTTCCTCTTCTTCGTCCTGCTGTTCTTCGATGAGCGCACGGGCCTCGTCGGCGTCCCTTTCTGGCACCAGGACGTGCACTTCTCCCAGTCCGTCCACCGTGATGCCGATGATGGGTCCAACGCTTTCATAGTCCAGCAGCACGGGGATGCCCGCTTCTTCCAGCTTGGCCTTGATCACTTGAGCTTGCAAAAGTCCTGCTGTGACACACACTGTGGTCAGCCCGGTATGGCGTGATGAAATTTTTCGCATCTCGGCCTCCTTTTGGGTCATGTATAGTGTGCCTCAAGTGAGCGCATTTGTCAAACTGGCGTGAACCTGATATAATCGTGGGTGTTCTGATCATTGTTAGGAGATGTAGATTTGATCCAACGGAAGACTCAGGATCCTGCTTATTGGAGCGATACATTCACAATCGGCCCTGAAGATCTGCAATACCTCAGTGCTTTGCTCGTTGAGGATGAGTTGCCGCGCTCGGTGGATAAATTGAGCCGGGCGTTAGTTTTGCATCGGAGCCGGCAGGAAGAAGCGGTCATAGAACGCGCCCTATCGAAGGGTACCCTGTATCAACCCAAGCGCATGTATGAGGTGGGAGAGCAAGTTGTTTTTACTGCGCTGGATTACCAGGTGGGGAAAGTCGTCGGCGTGCGGCCTGGTCGCAACCCTGAATATGATGACTTCCAGGTAATCGAGTTGGAGTTCGAAGGAGGCAAGAAGCGCGAGTTTGCAGCCGCGTTGGAGAGCGATCACCCACTCAATCGGGATAGCACGTTGGAAGGGGAAGGGATCCGTTCTCCGGAGGAATTGGCTTCACTGCATGGGCCTCAGATTGCGGGCGTCTTGGAGAAACATCTCGAATCCAACCCTGATTTTGCTCGGTTGGCCGACAAATGGTTCCGCCGTGATTTGCTGGTGGAAGTACACGAGGGTCACTTGAACCTGGCGGAGGCTGTGCTCGATATCGCCGGGGGCGGCCCCTTACCGACAGAGGCGCTGTTGGGCGATCTGGAGTTGCCAGAAGAGATCACGGCTCAGTTGCGCGTTTTTTCGTTGAATTATGCGCTTCAGCAGGATGAACGGTTCGATGAAGTGGGACCGGCGGGCGAGGTGCTCTGGTTCTTGCACCGCTTGGAGCCGGAGAGCGTAAAATCTACTCCCCCTGCCCTCCAATATGAACCCCTGGAGTACGAGCCTCCATTGCTGACCAGTGAGATGCGGGCATTGGAGCGAGAACTGGACGATGAGTGGTCGGATTTCACGACTGCTGAGGTATCCGAGCCGGTGGAGATTGTGCTGACCTATCCTCATTGGCGATCTGGCACGCTACCACTTTCGAGCCGTTTATCGAAGGTGTTCCCTACCGGCCGCACGCAGCACATTCGCTTCACTTTTGTGGATGGCGATACGGATGCGGAGATGCCCGGCTGGGTGGTTCGTGAGGGCTGTTACGTCTATGGCCTGAGAGAATGGTACCGGGAGAACGGTGTACCTGTAGGGGCCTACCTTCAGTTGGAGCGAGGCGAGCGACCGGGGACGATCGTCGTTCGCCCCCGACGTCGTCGCACCAGACGAGAATGGGTGCGGGTCGTATTGCCGGTGGATGGCCGGTTGGCCTTTGAGATGCGCAGAGAAGTCATCCCTTGCGCGTACGACGAGCTGATGATTCTGGCGGTGGGAAATCTGGAGGAAATAGATCGAGTGCGCGCCCGTACGCAGGAGCAAAGGATACCGCTGACTCAGTTGGTTGACGAGACCTTTGCCGAATTGGTCAAGTTGAGCCCACAAGGTAACGTGCACGCAGCTACGCTCTACAGTGCGATCAACGTGGCCATTCGTACGCCGCCCGGGCCAATGCTGGAGGAATTGGTCGCCGGTGGGAAGTATGCGCCTGTGGGGGACAATTATTGGGTCTTGCGTATAGAGCTGAGTGGGGTATAAGTCTGTCTATGGATGGGGTAAAAGTTCCGGCGGCACTGCCAACGTTAGTCAAACCTACTCTTGATACGCCGTTCCACATCGATTATGATTGGTGGGAGCGAAAGGACTGGAATATCGGGGTGGAGTTGAGATCTCACCTTTGCCAGGCGCATCGAGAGGCTTATGGTCAGGATTTCGATGCGGAAGAAAAGATTGACTGGGTGGACGAAAAGACGGGCGAGGTGAGGCGGGTGAATGGGTTGCAGCACGTGATGCGGGTCCATTGCAGCAAGCAGCCTGACTATATCAACGAGAACCTGTCGCTGGTGGACGCGGTTTTCCGGGTGTTTCTGGCCAGAGGCAACAAGCCGTTGACGTGCAGAGAACTGGGCAGCATCATCGGACGTCTGCCAGAGACGATCTTGCGCACAATATCCGGGCGGCGGGTGTACAAAGGGATTCGGCCAGTTCATTAAAAGTCAATCCTGTCTCAAGCTGCTTTAGGTACCAATTCGCGCCGCGATGATCGTCGCGGCGTTGTTGTTTGCCCACCATAGGGAGCGCTAACGAATAGGAGGTGGTCGTGCGTGTCTTCATCGCTGGCATTATGCAAGGCTCCCGCGACGATACAGAAATTGAAGAGCAGAACTATCGCCGCGAGATCGTTCAACTCATACGACGGTACGTTCCTGGGGTCGAGATATTAGATCCCCTCGAATTGCACCCCGATAGCGTGACGTACGATTCAGAACGGGCCAAGCAGACGTTGCTGGAACTGGCTGCGTTGGCTGGTCGCGTGGACGTGCTGGTGGCGTACGTCCCTTCGGCCAGCATGGGTACGGCTATCGAGATGTGGCATGCCTACCAGGGCGGCGCGCGCGTGTATGCCATCTCTCCGATGGTAGATAATTGGGTCGTTCGTTCCCTCTCCGAGCGCGTCTTTACAAATATGGCGGCGTTCGTCGAGTTCGTTGCCGGCGGCGGGCTGAACGAAAACGATCCCCAGGCTTGACAGGGGAGAGGGCTTCGATTAGAATATCCATACATATGCCCCAGTAGCTCAATGGGATAGAGCCTCGGACTTCTAATCCGGTGGTTGCAGGTTCGAATCCTGCCTGGGGTATTTGAGAGCCGCGAGTTGGCAAAAGACGCTGGTATCTTGAGAACACCGGTGACAAGGTGCGGTGTCGGTTGGAAGCGAGGTGAATATTTGTTAGCTCTGCGCACCCACGTTCTATGAGCGCGCCTGTTCTCGTCACGGGGGCGACCGGATTTCTGGGGCACACGTTGTGCCCCTATCTTGTTGAACGCGGTTATCGGTTGCGGGCGCTTGTGCGTCGCTCCAGCGAATGGGGCTTCTTGCACCCCTTGGGAGTAGAGTTGGTCTGGGGCGACGTCCGCGACCCCCAGGCGGTCTGCAAAGCGGTCGAAGGTTGCCGAGCGGTGGTGCATGCCGCGGGCAAATTCCGTTTCTGGGGGCAGTGTGAGGATTTCTTTGCCGTCAATCTGGCCGGGACGAAGAATGTGTTGGAGGCGGCCTTTCGACACGATCTACGGTCGCAGGATGGGGCGCGGCAGGACGGCGTCGAGCGGTTCATCTACATCTCCACCGTCGCCGTGATCGGCGTGCCCCGCTCTGGCGTGGTGATCGATGAGGAATTCCCTCCTGATCCACAGGACGACTACCAGCGCAGCAAGCTGGCTGCCGAGCAATTGGTGCTACGTTATCATCAGGAGCATGGGTTGCCAACCCTCGTACTTCGGCCAGGTGCATTCTACGGGCCGGGCAGTCGCTACGCTTTCAATCGGTTGTTCTTTGAGGATCCACTGAAGGGACTTCCGCTGCGAGTGCATCGAGGGCGACAGATCAGTTTTCCCGTCTATATCCGCGACGTGGCTCAAGGGATTGATCTGGCGCTGAAGCGAGGGCGACCAGGCGAGGTGTATAACATCAGCGGGCACAGTCTGAGCCATCGGCAGATCGATGGCATCGTAAATCGCCTGCTTGGATATACTATTCATCGGCTCAACGTGCCCGGCTGGGCGATGATCGCTCTGGCGCGAGTGTGGACGAGGCTCTCGCGCCACACCGGTCGGGAACCTTATTACCCCATCAACCTGGCCCCTTACGTCTTTTGCGACTGGGAGGTTTCCAGCGAAAAGGCCCGGCGCGAGTTGGGCTTTGTCCCTACGCCCTTTGAAGAAGGCGCGCAGGCGACGTTGGCCTGGTACCGTGAGCGGGGCGTGGAACCGAGCAACTGGCTGGCGCGACTGATCGTGCGTATCACCTGGAGGAAGCGATGAAGGTTGTTACTGTGGACGAAATGCGTCGCATTGAGGCTGCCTCGGATGCGGCGATGATGGAGCGGGCCGGACGGGCGACGGCGGGAGCCATCGTCGCGCGGTTTGACGTGCAAGAGAAGCGTATCCTGGTGTTGGTCGGCCCGGGCAACAACGGCGGCGATGGCCTGGTCGCGGCGCGCTACCTCGGCGAGGCTGGCGCCGATGTCATCTGTTACCTGTTCAAGCTCCGCGACCCCGCCGAGGATGAGAACTTTTATCGGGTACAGGAACAGAGGTTGGGTATCGTGCTCGCCAATGAAGACGAAGGCTGGCAGAGGCTCCAGCAGTTCGTGCGCGAGGCCGACGTGATCGTGGACGGACTCCTGGGCACCGGAACGCGCTTGCCATTGCGGGGTGCGTTGGCCGAGATGCTCAATCTGGTGAAGCGAACGATAGCATCACGCAAGCAGACCCTTCGTGCAGATTTGATATCGCTGACTGCATCCCTCCCCTTGGGGGAGACAGGGGGAGGAGATCCGTTCATCGTCGCTGTGGATGGCCCCACCGGCCTGGAGTACGACAGCGGCGCGCTGGACGAGGCGGCGATCCCTGCCGATCTCACCGTGACCTTTGGCTATCCCAAACGAGGGCACTTTTGCTTCCCCGGCGCGGGCGCAGTGGGTGAATTGGTCGTCGCCGACATCGGCGTCGACCCGGCACTGGTGGCTGACGCGCCGCTGAAGGTGATTACACCGGCGATGGTACGGGAATGGCTCCCGCCGCGCCCGCCCGATGCCCACAAGGGGACTTTTGGCAAGGCGCTGATCGTGGCTGGCTCGGTCAATTACACCGGGGCGGCTTATCTGGCCGGGGCGGCGGCGACCCGAACGGGCGCAGGCCTGGTCACACTGGCGCTGCCCACTGCTATTCACAGCGTGGTTGCGGCTCGCCTGGCCGAAGCAACCTATCTGTTGCTGCCCCACGAACTCGGCGTCATCGCCGCCGGAGCAACCCGCGTGCTGGCCGAGCGGTTGGAGGAGTATGACGCGCTGCTATTGGGGCCAGGCCTGGGACGCGAGCGAGGAACCGTTGCCTTTGTTGACTCGCTGCTGAGCGGGGTGAAAGGGCGGCGGAGACACGTGGGCTTTGTGAGAGCGGAGGAGAGTGGCGCCGCCTTGTCCACGTTGCCTCCTCTGGTGGTGGACGCGGATGGCTTGCACATCCTGGCCGAAATGGAGAATTGGCCGGAGCGCCTGCCTGCCGAGAGCATCCTCACACCCCATCCCGGCGAGATGGCGCGATTGATGGGCTGCACCATCGGCGACGTGCAGGCCGACCGGGTGGCGACGGCGCAATCACAGGCGGCTGCTTGGGGCCAGGTGGTCGTATTGAAAGGGGCATACACAGTCGTGGCTGCACCCGATGGTCGAACGGTTATCGAGCCTTTCGCCAATCCTGGATTGGCAAAGGCCGGCACGGGAGACGTGTTGGCGGGAGCGATCGTGGCCTTGCGCGCCCAGGGATTGGATGCGTTCGAGGCGGCCGCGACAGGGGCGTACGTACATGGGCTGAGCGGGAAATTAGCCCGAGCAGAGATAGGCGAGGCCGGAATGGTCGCCGGAGATGTGCTGGCACGCCTGCCGCAGGCGTACCAGCACATAGTAGGAGCGTGATGCGGGCTCCCGACGTATGCAAGCATAGCCGCTAGCGGCTAATTGCTAACCGTCAATATATTTTATGCGGCCTCAGGCTCGGGTTCTACCTCTGCCTCTTTTTTGCTCACTGAGGTTGCAGCTTTTCTCGTTTCCTCGACGGCCTTTTCCAGTTGTTTCTGGCCTTCTTCCATGAGGGTCTTGCTTCGCGCCTGGAGTTCCTCGGCGCGCCGCTTGACGTCGGCGGCTACGGCCTCGGCCTTGGCGCGGGCTTCGACCATGCTCTCTTCGGCCTGGTCTCGCAGTTCGATGCCCCTGCGCCGAATCTGATCGCGGGTCTCTTCCCCGGACTGTGGAGCCAGGAGAAGAGCAACCGTTGCGCCTACCAAGCCGCCTATCATGAACCCAGAAAAGAATGCGCCAATCTCACCACCACTATTGTTGCTCATTTTTTTACTCCTTCGCTTATGTTTGTCGTAAGACGCGATTTTGACAATGGGGACTTGTATATTTTACCATAGAGGTTGATTTTCACAAGCTACCTGGCACTGAAGCGGGTTATATGGTTAGGAATATTGACGGGAACTGCGCAGGAGGAGTTGACGATTTACATTTATCGTAGTATCATTTCACCTGGTGTATGTTTTTCAGGTCGAGTGGAGGTTGACACCGATGACTTTTATGTGGAGTCTTCTCAGTGCTTTGTTCGTCCTCGCGCTCTGGGGAATGCAGACTATCCTGAACCGCAGGGGAAACGCGTTCACCATTGGGCAGTGGGTGGGTTATCTGGTCTGGTTGTTGTGGACTGGGTTGGGCATCGCCCTCGTCTGGACGTTCGTAGACGAGGGAAAGCCTCGCGCCGCGGGGGTGGGCGTGTTGATTTTTGGCGGGGTCTTGGCGATCGCCGCCGTTGTCCTGGCCTCGCTTTGGATTTTCCCCTAGATCGTCGGAGCCTTCTGACAAGTAAAAAGCTCGGGGATGGGGGCTGTGCGCTCGTCCGCGAGCTTTTTAGGAGACCATGACGAAATGATAGTAAAAAGCACGTGCGGTCTCTGTTATTCTGGCTGTGGGATATTGGTACACACGACCGACGGTCAGGTGACCAAAGTGACAGGCGATCCGGATAGCCCGGTGAACCGGGGAACATTGTGCGCCAAAGGTCGGGCGTCTTTGGAGTACCTCTATCACCCGGATCGCTTGAAGCGTCCATTACGACGGGTGGGCGAAAGGGGCGCGGGCGAGTGGCGACCGGTTTCATGGGACGAGGCGCTGGACGCAGTAGCCGACGAGCTGGCTAACGCAAGGGATACACACGGCGTTGAATCGATAGCTTTTGTGCAAGGAGCGGCCAAAGGTCTTCAGGATAGCTACGGTGAGAGACTCGTCAACGCCTTTGGCACGCCGAATTTTTCGACGACCGGGCACGTCTGCTTTGCCCCCCGAGCCTTTGCCTCGAAAATTACCTGTGGCTTTAGTCCGCTTCCTGACTATGACTATCCCCCCGCCTGCATCATCGTCTGGGGCGCGAATATGGCCGCGACCCGCATCGGCGAACACGAGCAGACGGTTCGGGCGCTGGGCAGAGGGACAGAACTCGTGGTGATCGACCCCCGGCGAACGACGCTTGCCGCCCAGGCGCGTATGTGGCTGCCGGTGAGGCCAGGCTCAGATCTGGCGCTGGCCCTGGGAATGATCCACGTGATCATCAACGAGGGCCTGTTTGACGAGGCGTTCGTCGCGCGCTGGACTGTCGGCTTCGAGGAGATAAAAGCGCACGTCCAGCACTATGCGCCGGAGAGCGTCGCCGAGATCACGTGGTTGTCGGCAGAGACGATTCGGGAGACGGCCAGGTTCTATGCCACGAATAAACCGGCTGCCATTCAATGGGGAAACGCCATTGACCAGAACGTGAACAGCTTTCAGACCGCGCGTGCTATTTCAATTCTGAGGGCGATCACCGGCAACCTGGGCGTGCCGGGTGGAGAGTCACAACAATCCTCGTTGGGATTGCTCGAATGGACCTCGCCCGAGCTGGTGCTGTGGAATAGAATGCCGGCGGAGCGATGGGCGAGAAGGGTTGGCACTCAGCACAAGCTGGCGCCGATGTTTCACCGGTCGCCGCCTCCGAGCATCGTGAAGGCCATTCTGCAAGAGGACCCTTATCCAATTCGCGCCATGTTTGTTCAGGGATCTAACCCGCTCGTGACATATAGCCACGCCCAACGGGCACATCAAGCGCTTCGGAAGCTGGACTTTTTGGCGGTGGTGGATATGTTCATGACGCCAACCGCTGCTTTGGCTGACGTTGTGCTGCCGGTCGCCAGTTACCTCGAATTTGACAACATTGTCGCGCCGCCGTATTATCCCGTCGCTCAGGTTCAGCAAAAAGTCGCCGAGATAGGCGAGTGTCGCTCGGACTATGAAATCGTCAACGGGTTGGCCGAGCGGTTAGGACTGGAGGGCGATTTCTGGAGCGATACCGAGGCGTTCCTGGATGCTATTTTGGAACCTATCGGTCTCACCTTTGATGAATTTAGAAAGGTGGGAGCCATTGAGGGTAAAAAACGATACCGAGGCTACGAGACGGGTGGTTTTGAAACGCCCTCAGGCAAGGTCGAGTTGTATTCGAGTCAGCTTGAGGAGTGGGAGATCGATCCCCTGCCCACGTATCGCGAGTTGCCCGAGACCCCGCACAGCGACCCCGAATTGGCCAAGGAGTATCCATTGGTATTCACCACCTGGAAGTCGGAACCCTACCGTCACACCGGGGGCAGGCAGCTCGCTTCTTTGCGGGGCATCCACCCGGAGCCAGTGGTTGTGATTCATCCCGAGACAGCAGGCGGTCTGGGGGTGGAAGAAGGCGATTGGGTATACATCGAGACCCGGCGCGGCAGAATCAAACAGCGGGCGACTCTATCAACTGGTATTGCCCCAAAGGTGATAGGTGCCGACTATGCCTGGTGGTTCCCGGAGGAAAAGACCTCCGGCCTATATGGTTGGGCTGAATCGAACATCAATATGTTGACAGACGATGAGCCGCCCTTTAGCAAGGAGATGGGTTCTACAAACTTGAGGGGCATCCTTTGCAAGATCTACAAAGTATAAGAAAACATACGTACAGGACTGGAGGACCGTGGTGGCGTTTACCGGGGGCGAGTGTATCAACCGCTCGATCCAGAGTGCTCTGGGTAGCGTCAACGCGTAAAGATTCAAGTGGAGGAATCGCGTGAAAGTCATCGCGGATGTTACGGTGGTGCCGATTGGTGTGGGGCTTTCTTTGTCCAGGTACGTCGCCGCTTGTGAGCGCGTCTTTACCGAGGCCGGTCTGGATACCCGGCTCCACGCATACGGAACGAACGTCGAGGGAGAGTGGGACGTGGTTTTCGAGGCGATCAAGCGTTGCCACGAGGTCGTCCACGAGATGGGCGCTCCCCGAATCTCGACGACGATCAAGGTGGGGACGCGAATCGACCGGGAGCAGACGATGGACGACAAGGTCAGCAGCGTCCAAACCAAACTGGCGGAAGAAAAATGATCCCAATTTGGGTCGGCTCCGGTTGCTGGAGAGCAAAATGCACGATACTATACAGGAGGAGGTCTTTTCATGAGCGAGTTGAAAAAAGCGCTGTTTTCCGCGTTCCCGCCAGATCGTGTTAGCGACGATCCAGCAGTATTAGCCGGTTATTCGGCGGACTGTACCACAGCCCCTGGGTTGTCAACGCAGCCGAGCTTTGTAGTACTGCTGAAATCAACCAACGAAGCAGTTCATCTGCTCCAGATCGCCAACCGATTTCGAATCCCTGTCACTCCAATGTCGCGTGGGTCAAACAATGGAGGGATTGCGATCCCGAGACAGGGCGGAATTGTCGCTGATCTGCGATTGATGGATCGGATCCTTGAGCTTAACACGGATGCAGCCTATGCCCTCATTGAGCCGGGTGTAACCTTTCATCAATTAAGTCATGCACTGAAGAAAGAAGGATTCTTCTGTCATTCGCCGACGGCTGCGGGAGGATCGAGTGCGTTGGCGAACTATTTGATGAGACCTTCCGGAAACTTTACGGCTCGATGGGACCCCGATCCGCTTCTGGCGCTGGAGGTTGTGACCCCTGCAAAAGGCGTCATTCGTACCGGTACGGCAAGTTATCCCCAGGCTGGTTGGCGGGCTCGATACCATTGTCTTCCCGACCTCACCGGACTGTTTGGAAATGCCTTTGGAACTATGGGGATCGTGACGAAAGGCTCCGTAAAGATATTTGACCGAGGGGAGACGGAACGAGTCCTGTTGATGACCTTTGATGAGTTTGCGCCGGCGGTCAACTATATGAAAACGATCGTTCGCCGGCAACTGGCGGAAAGCGTCACGTTCTGGACGTGGGGCTGGAACTTGTTTCACGAGATGATGCTTTCGAAGGAAATGCGAATACCCCACGATATGCTGAAGAAAGATCAAAAAACTCCCCCGCCCGGCATCCCTTTCGGGATTGCATCGGCCCGGCTAAGCGGCTATAAAGAGATCGTGGATGCTCAAACGGACGTGTGCATTCGAATTGCCAGGGAACTTGGGGGAGATTATCTCGATAACGACGAGGCTGCTCAACCTCACCCAGGCTGTTTCAAGTATTTGAATGCCTATTTCTCGGAAGGGGTCCATCTAAAGCCCGGTGAAGAATCGCAAATCCGGGCGGGGCTGCATCTTCCTGGCTGCCTGATCACTGCCGAACCGGAGAAAGTGATTGAGGTAGAAAAATATATGTGGGAAGTGGCAAAAAAAGAATTCGAGCCTCCTTATTTTTATCGCAGTCTTCCTTATTCCCACGCCAGAGAATTTTTCTTCGCCTTTGTCGTTTACGTGCGTGGTTCTCTGTGGGAACAGAGGGATTATCTGAATCATCTTCGGAGCATTTACGAGGGACTCTATAACGAGCTGCAAAACAAGTTTGGCGCTGTAATGTTCCGCTTCAGGGGATATCCAACCATCCTGGCTTCAACGGGAATGTACGGCGCTGCCCTGAGAGAGATCAAATACATGCTTGACCCTCATAACATTATGAATCCCGGTATGTTGATATTCTAATCGAGTTGATAGGAGGTTTTGGACGTGACGAAAAACATTCATATAGACGAATATCTGTACACGGCGCTTCACAAATGCGCCCGATGTGGGCAATGTACGTACGGTACGGGGGAAGCAGAGTTTACTGCTCTTTGTCCTATGTACAAGAAGGGACAATTCTTTTCTTACAGCGCCGGCGGCTTGGCGCAAATTGCACGGGCGCTGTACGAGGGTAAATTGGATCGTTCAGAATCACTGCGAGACCTCGTTTTTCATTGTACCACCTGTGGAGTATGTGAGATCAGTTGCGGGATAATCAGCAATCACGTGGACGTGGTTGCTCTTCTTCGGAAAGAATTACGGGACCTTGACGGGGCAAAAGCGTTAAAAACGGTCGTCGACGGTATCATTGAACGCAAGAATCCCTACGGAAAGCGACACGAAACACGAAACGACTGGATCGCTCAAGATCGAGAGGCAAAGAGGAATGAACAGGCAGAGATACTGTACTTTGTCGGCTGTGTATCTGCTTACGATCAGAAGCAGTTGGCGATCTCCTTCGCAAACATATTGGATAAAGCGGGCGTCTCCTTTTTGGTCAGCGACGATGAATGGTGCTGTGGAGGACCATTGCATCAAAGTGGATATGGGGATAAAGCCATTGGGCTGGCGCGACACAATGTGAAAGTGATCGAGGAGATGGGTATTCAGAAAGTAGTCATGTCCTGTCCAACATGCGCCATGGTCTTTAGAGAATATTATCCAGCGTGGCTCAAGCGAGAATTGCCTTTTACCGTTCTCCATTCGACGGAATTTCTGGAGGATCTCGTTGATGCGGGACGGCTGGAGTTAGGGAAAGTTGCCAAACCGACAAACGTTGTTTATCATGATCCGTGCCATTTGGGGCGAGGGCTTGGGGTTTTCGATCCGCCTCGAAACTTGCTAAAGAGCATCGGTGGCGTATCCGTTCACGAATTTTTCTTATCGAAAGAAAACAGTCATTGCTGTGGGGGCGGCGGTATGATCCCGGTCGCCAACCAACCATTTTCAAATGACGTCGCAACGGAGCGCATCGGACAGATAAGCGACGGCGAGATCGAAATGATAGTATCTGCCTGTCCGAATTGTAGAAAAACTCTGCATCTTGCCTCTCGCAAGATGAAATCAAGCCTAAAAGTGGTTGATATTGTAGAGCTTGTTGATGTATGCACATATTAGTAGTCAGTAGTCAGATGTTGGTGAGCCAGAGGTCTGACTACTGACATCTGATTACTGACTAGTGTAAGCGAGGTGAAACAAATGTCCAAAATTATAAAGAAACCTTTTGTCGCTTTACGTCCTGTGCCGGTCGTGCTCGTGAGTTGCGGTCACGGCGAGCAGGCGAACATCATCACCATCGCCTGGACGGGAACCCTGTGCTCCAGTCCGCCCCAGGTGGGGATCGGCGTGCGATCGAGCCGCCATTCTCACGGCCTGATCCAGGAGACGGGCGAGTTCGTGGTCAATGTGCCTGGCGAGGGGCTGCTCGACGAGATGGATTATTGCGGCTTTGTCTCCGGTCGGGAGGAGGATAAATTCGCGGTCCAGGGGTTGACGCCGGCTCCCGGCTCGGCGATACAGACGCCCATCATCGCCGAGTCTCCGATCAATATCGAGTGCCGGCTGGCCCACACACTCCCCCTGGGCAGCCACGATTTGTTCGTCGGCGAGATAGTGGCGGTGCAGCTCAGCGAGGATGTGCTGGGTGAGAAGGGACGGGTGGACAATGATAAGCTGAAACCCATTCTCTTTACCGGCGACGAGTATTGGGGGCTGGGAAGCTTTTTGGGACGCTTTGGTTTCAGCAGAAAGAAATGAGGCGCTGGCGCAATAAAAACACCCTACTCTCAGGAGGTTAGCCACCAGATGAAAACAAAGGAAGAAACACCGCACCTGCCAGTGTGGCTCTTGATGCCCGATTCACAGCCCAAGCGCGTGCGGGTGGCGGAGCAATTATCCCAGCCGCGTCAGGTAGCTCCGCCTCTGGACGAGGAGGCGTTGCGCGATCGCTTGCGCGCCATCCGCATGGACACGACCGAACACCTGGACGAGTTACTGGGTCAACTGACGAACACGTTACGAGAGCAGTATGGCGTGACGCCGCTGGAGGCGACCACGGCTCAGGAGGCAGCGGACGAGATCGCACGGCTGCCTGGCTCATCGCGCCGCGTGCTTGTCAATCGCTCGGCGACCGTGGCCGAATTGCTCCCTCATCTGGAGGCGCGCGGTCTGGAGGTCGTGGAGACCTACGACGAGCAGTTCATCCACCCCGACCAGGGCGTGGAGCGGTACTGGCAACTCGAATCCCACACCGATATATCGGAAGAGACGGCCTGGGAGGCTTTTCGTCCTCAAGCGATCCAGTCATCTGCCCAGCGATCTGCCGACATCGGTGTGCTGGGCGTCAACGTGATCGCCGCTGAGGATGGGACTGTCTTTTTCGTGCAGCATCTTTTCAACATCTCCGAGATCCTGGAGCGGGCGAGCCAGATAATACTGGTGATCGGGGTGGAGCGCGTGGTGCGAGACCGAGACGCGGCGAAATTTGTGGCCCAGGCCCAGGCCCGTTATGGCGCGCCCAGCGTGGCGTTGGGGGTCCCTCGCCGGGGCGGCGATAGCAAGGGCGGGATCCCTGCTGGACGGGGCCTCAGCACATCGCCTCCTGGCCTTGACGCGCAACGGGCGCCGATGCACGTCATCCTGCTCGACAATGGCCGGCGCGCCTGGTTGGACGATCCCCGTTACCGAGACCTGTTCCTGTGCATCGGATGCCGGAGTTGCCTGCTCGAGTGCCCGACCCAGGTTTATTATGGCAAGGAGACGGGCTGGTCGCCGCGTGACTACCTGACGGCTTTCCTGCGGGGCGACGCCTTTTCGCTGCGAGAGTGCATCACCTGTGGGCGCTGCGGGACGCGTTGCCCGCTCGATATTGACTTACCTAACATGATTTCCGAGGCCGAGGCAGAGGTGGGCGCTACCCGGTGGCAGGATCAATTCTACTGCAACATCGGTCTGCTGTTTCAAGCCTGTAGCTTGGCCGCGCCGTTGAGCAACTGGATCTTTAACTGGCCCCTGGCTCGCCTGCCGATGGAATGGGTCTCTGAGATGGATCGGGAGCGCAAGCTGCCCGCCTTCTACCGGGATACCTTCTTGAAGCAATACCGCCGTCGGTCATCCGGTCCGACTTTGGGCCGCACGGTAGTTTATTATCCCGGTTGCTACGTCAACTTTACCGATCCGGAACTAGGCTGGGCGGTCGTAGGTATCTTGGAGCGCAATGGGTTCCAGGTGCTGATACCAGATCACACGTGTTGCGGCGTGGCCAGCTTCCCCTATGGAGCCAAGGGGCTGGCCCAGCGATACGCCCGTCGCAGCCTGGAGGTCTTTGGGCCGTTGGCGCGGGAGGGATACAAAATCCTGGTAAGTTGTCCCAGTTGCGGTACGGCACTGGAGTGCGACCTTCCCTACCTGCTGCCAGAAAGCGACGACGCACGGTTGGTAGCGGAACAGACCCAGGATGTGAGTGACTTTTTGTGGAAATTGCACCAGCGAGGTGAACTGGACACTGACTTTGCCCCGCTGAATCTGCGGGTGGGTTATCACACGCCCTGTCACTCGCGGATGCGCGATCTAGGCCCGGAGAATTTGAAGTTACTCAGGCTTATTCCCGGGATGGAGCCATTCGATATTGATCGAGGCTGTTGCGGCTTGGCCGGTTCCTTCGGGATGCGCCGTCCGCACCGGGAGGAGTCGCGCGAGATTGGGCGCTATCTGTTCGAAGAGTTGCAGTCGCCCGAATATGACATGGGTATCACCAACTGCGCGGGCTGTGAGATGCAGATGCGGGCCGGATCGGGCCGGGATGTGGTTCACCCGCTCAAATTATTGTGGCACGCCTATTCCAAACCACAGATGAACGCAGATGAACGCAGATAAAAGAAATGGAATGATGGACGCGGGCGGAATGTCCAAAGAAGAATTGAACAGGGTGACAAAGCGGATCATTGGGTCTGCTTTTACTGTGAGCAACGAGTTGGGGAGCGGTTTTCTGGAGAAGGTCTACGAGAATGCCCTGGTCCACGAAATGCGCAAAGCAAGGTTCAAGATCGTGCAACAACATCCTATCAAAGTCTACTATGGTGGAATCATAGTAGGCAATTACGTGGCGGATTTACTCGTTGAAGGCTGCGTATTGGTCGAGCTAAAGGCGATCAAGGCTCTGGGCAACGTCGAAATGGCCCAATGTCTCAACTACCTCAAGGCGACAGGTTTGCGCATTTGCCTGTTACTCAATTTTGGTCAACCCAGGGTTGAGGTTAAACGAATTGTTCACAACTTTTAGAAATCATCAGCGTTTATCAGCGTTCATCTGCGGTTAATTCCGTTAGCAATCAGGTCAGGAGATGCTTTGTTGAACAAGATACTCGTCGTGGACTATGAAAAATGCACCGGCTGCCGGAACTGTGAGATGGCCTGTTCGTTATCTCATCTGCATGTAAGCAATCCGACCAAATCGGCGGTGCGGATTGTCAAGTGGGAGAGAGAAGGGCTGAACGTGCCGGTCATCTGCCAGCAGTGCGAGGAGCCGGCGTGCGCCAACATCTGCCCCGTGCAGGCTATCTCACGCGACGTGGATACGGGCGCGATGGTCGTGGATGATGGCCTTTGCGTGGGATGCCGGATGTGTATCGTGGCCTGCCCCTTTGGCGCGATCTCCTTCGATGTGGACCGACGGCAAGTCGTCAAGTGCGATCTGTGTGGCGGCGTTGAGCCGTGGTGCGTGCGCCTCTGTGATCCAGGGGCACTCACCTTCAAGTCGCCTACGGCGGCCAGTATGGACAAGAAGCGTGTGGCAGGCCGCCGTCTGCTGAAGGCAGTTGGACGCTCAACTGAATTGACATGAGGGTGTGTCTAACATGGAAAAGGCTATCCCCTTTCGCTTCTTTCGAACGTTGGAGTAGTGAGAGAGCAAACGAGGTGCAAGTCTTGAAAAAATGAACCACTCAACCCACGAGTACGCCAACAGAGCACCGCCTACTACGGAAATTGCCGTCTCAACTCCGATCCCCACTTCTACTCCTTTGCCCACGCCACCTTCTTCGACCAAGCCAGGGCCGCCATCCACCTCCGATCTGGCGATTCAAATCCCCGGACCGGTTCAAATCATCCCAAATGAGACGACTATCTACACCTTGACCATTCGCAACCTCGGCCCAGATCTAGCCACATCCATCGTGCTCACCAACGTGCTCCCAGCGGGTGTGATTCCAGTGTGGACTCAATTGGCTCAACCTGTGTGCGGACGGCAGGAGCGCGGCGTCCGTTGCGACCTGGGTGATCTGTGGGAGGGTGACGCAGTCACCGTTACGCTGGGCCTTTCCGTCGGCGGGACCGAGGGCCTCGTCACCGGCACACAACTGGCCGGGGTGACGCTGGATCTGCCTGCGCCCACTTGTACCATCGAGCAAGATGCTACCCCACCCCGCGTCACGTGTCATTTGGACAAGCTACAACCTGGCACCGATGCACAGACGCGCATCGGCGTAGGCGTGGAGGCCCGGACGAAAGGACCGCTCGTCCACACGGCCACCGTTGCAGCGAACGGGACCGACGCGAACAGATCGAACAACAGCGCAACGTTCACAATGACCGTCGGCGCGAGCACAGGCAAAGAGCTTGCCGCCACTGTTCCCACCACCGACCTGGTCGTGCAAGCCGATGGACCAGCGAGCGTCATCGCAGGACAGCCGTTTACCTACACCTTCACCATTGCCAATCGAGGGACACAGAACGCCACCGGTGTAAGTTTTGAGAACGTTTTGCCGCCGGCCACAGATGTTGACGCTTACGCACCGGCTGTACCGCATTGCGAGCAGCGAGACGATGTGGAGTATTCTGATGCTTTCACTTGTGCCCTGTGCGATCCAGAAAGCGGCGAGACCGTTACCTTTACTCTGGTTATCACCGGGCACGCCGGGCAGCCGATGCTCATTGAGCCGGATGTGTTGATGCCGGGTTGGCCCATTTGCACCGTGCTGAAAGAGAGAAGTTTTCTCCGCATCGTCAACTGTGAACTTGGCGTGTTGAAACCCAAACAGGTAACCCGCGTTCAAACGGTCCTCACGACCAGAGGGGTGCTGGAGCGGGCGGTGGTCAACACAGTCTCCGTGAGCGCCAACGAGGCCGAACTGAACCCACTGGACAACACAAACGCCACGACGCTGACCGTGCAAACCAGGGCAGATCTAACGCTTTGGTCCGTGATCTCTGGGCCAGCGGTCGCGGGTGAGACGTTGAGTTAGGGGTTTCCAGAAAAATAAACCTCCCAAAATCACACAGGGAGAGGCTCAATACGGACAAACCACTTCTCCAAACCCAATAACCGGTCAAAGCGTTCTTCCAACTCCTTCATGGCTTTTTTGGTC